>CAZFJE010000130.1:0-9563 GCA_964519555.1 uncultured Thermoleophilia bacterium | reverse complement strand
ACGGTGGCGCTGGGCGTTGGCGCCGCGCTGTCGGTGCCCGCCGCCGCCGGCGTGGGCGAGGCGATCCCGGGCGCGGACGACTGGTCGGCGCCGGGCGTTGAGACCGAGGCGGCGGCGCAGCCGCCGCCCAATACGGCGACGGCGGCCGCGACGGCGAACCAGCCGCCGACCAGGGCGGCTGCGGCGCTGCGAGTGTGATGGCGGTGGCTCACGTGCTGCTCCTGACGTGGGTGAGCAAGCCGCCCAAGCTCATCACGAGGCTGCGGTCTTGTAAAGGATGACGATTGAGGCAGCGAGGAGCTGTGCGATTGTGTGGGGAAACCGGGGAGCGCTCGCAGAAGTGCGAGCACGCTCACTTGAAACGAAAAGAAACGCACGATTGACCACACATTCGCGCAGGTCTACAATGGGTCTCGTTCAGCACGCTTGGCGTCGCGCCCGTCGCAGTCTGACGGGCGCTCGAGTGTGCGGGGAGCGGACGCGAGTGGGTTGTACTCGTGCGATGCGGAAGGTTCGCGGGACTGTGCGAGCGGGAAGCTGACGCGTCCGCCGACCATGAGCCTCGACCGGCGACGGCCGAGAAGACACCCGTGCCGACTTTAAGGAGTCCGCGGCAAGACTCGCCCTCCCCCCGGACGAGCCGAGCCCCCCTCGGGCCGCGGATGTAAGCGAGGGTCGGGGCCGGAGGCAGTCTTTCTGCCGTCCGCCCCGGCCCTCGTTTCGATTCGCCCTTCACCTTGCTCTCCGACGCGTCCTGGCGGCGGCTCCTCGCCGACGCCCGCGCGCGGCGCACCTGCGGTAGAGTTGCCCCTGGGCCGGCGCGGCCCACCGACGCCCACAAGGAGGGTCCGCTCATGGCTGTAGAGGTCAAACGCGACGGCGCCGTCGCCGTCGTAACGATCAGCCGTCCCGAAGTGCTGAACGCCCTGAACAAGGCGACCAACGAGGAGCTGCTGGGCGTCGCCCACGAGCTCTCGCGCGACGACGCGGTGCGCGCGGTCGTGCTGACCGGAGCCGGCGGCAAAGCCTTCGTGGCCGGCGCCGACATCGCCGAGTTTCGCGACATGACCCCCGAGCAGGCGCGCCAGCAGTCGTGGCTGGGGCGCAGGGTTGTGGCTGCCATCGAGGGCGCTCCGCAGCCCTGGATCGCCGCCATCAACGGCTTCGCCCTGGGCGGCGGCTGCGAGCTCGCCCTGGGCTGCGACATCCGCTTCGCCGCCGACACGGCGCGCTTTGGCCAGCCCGAGGTCAATCTGGGCATCACCCCGGGCTTCGGCGGCACCCAGCGCCTGCCGCGCGAGGTCGGCAACGGCTGGGCGAGCTACCTTTGCCTGAGCGGCCGCATGATCGACGCCTCCCAGGCCGCCGCCATCGGGCTCGTGCAGGCGGTGTTCCCGGCCGCGCAGCTCATGGCCGAGGCCCTCAAGCTCGCCGGCGAGATCGCCGCCAAACCGCCGCTCGCGGTGCGCTACATCAAGACGCAGATCCATCACGCGCTGAACGTCGACATCGAGGCCGGCCACGAGATCGAGCGCGACCTGTTCGCGCTGACCTTCGCCAGCGCCGACCGCATCGAGGGTACCGACGCCTTCCTCGAGAAGCGCAAGCCGCGGGGGTACGAGGGCAGGTAGCGCCGCGGCGTCGGGCGGCCTGCCGACGGCGCACGGCGAAGTCGCCTGCCGTGCGGCGAAAGCGACCGTTCGCCGGGTGACGGGGAAGGGGCTGTCATGCGCATCTGGGATCTCGACCCGGCCTGTCTGTGCCGCGCCCATCTGCTCGGCGAGCATCGCGAGCTGCATGCGGTGTGGAACATCCTGACCCAGGACAGGCGCGGCTACCGCGCGCACCCCGAGACCAGGCGCTGGGAGGGCAAGCTCGCGGCGCTCTACGGGCGCCACCACGCGCTCGTCGCCGAGATGGCCCGGCGCGGCTACCGGCACGCCTCGCCGCTCGATCCGGCGCTGGCGACCGGCGCCGCCGTGCAGGACGTCTACGTCGACGCGCCCGCTCGCCAACGCGAGCTGCTGCGCGCCAAGGGCTGCGGGTGTCTGGTGGAACGGCCCGACGTCAGGCCCGGGTCGCCTGGAGCAACTCGGTGAGTACCTCGTAGACCCCGGGCGTGGCCGCCACCCAGACGTCGGCGTCGTCCTTGACCTGACGCGGCGTCTCGTCGGTGAGGGCGGCGACGGCGAGCGCGGCGCGCGGCGCCGTCGGCGCGCCGCCACGTTCATCCGCCGCGGTCCCCGCGCCCGCCCGCGCCCACTCGTGGACGGCGGCGAAGCCGGTGCAGTCGGTGAGGTCGTCGCCCAAGAAGATCGCTGTCTGCAGCGGCGCGGCGCCGTCGCCGGCCGCGGAGCGCAGGAGGCTCAGCACGGCCGTGCCCTTGTCGATCGCCACGGGCGGTCGCAGTTCGACCAGGAAGTGGCCCGTCGCCACCGCCAGGCCAAGGTCGCGCGCTGGTCGCAGCACCTCAGCTTCGAGCACGGCCAGGGTGGCTGCCGGGTCGGCCGCCTGGCGGTAGTGCAGGTCGAGCATGGGGCCTTTGTTCTCGACCACGAGACCGAGTCGCGCCGCGTCGAGGCCGCGCACGCGGCGCGCCATGCGCTGCACCGCGTCGACATAAGGCTGGGCGGCGGGGTCGCGCGTGACGGTGCCGTCGGGCGCCATGCGGTCGAAGCCGTGCAGGCCGACGTACGCCGCGCCCGTGAGGCCCACCATGGCGGCGGCCTGACGCACGTCGCGGCCGGTGACGAAGGCCAGCAGGCCCAGGCGCGGCGTGAGCGCAGCGAGCGCCGCGCGAAACGGCTCGGACACCACCGCGCGGTAGGGGTCGGAGACGATGGGCGAGACGGTGCCGTCGATGTCGCAGAACAGCGCCGTGGCCCGCGGCGCGTGCGCCGCGGCGCGTAGCGCGCCGGCGAGCTCGCCGGCGCCGCGCAGGATCAGCTGGGGTTCGTCCATAGCATGGCCAGCCTACCCGAAAAGCCGGCTCTCGCCGCGGCCTCGCGCCGCACGACCCGGCCCGAGATTGTCATGCCTTTCGGCCTTGGAGTAAGGTTGCCGAGTCGACGGCGAGTGGTCGGGGGATGTTATGGCAGACACATCGGGGTCTGACGCCAGCAGGCAGGTAGCGCCGGGCTCAGGGCTGGGGGCAGACGACGAGCAGACAGGGCGCAGCCTGCCCAACGTCCAGGGCGCCGACCCCTATCTCAAGTCCATGCTGCTCGGCCTGATCGAAGACAGCTACCTGCACACCGGCAGCTTCACGCAGTTCGCCGCCGAGATCCTGCAGGTCATCGTCTACGCGGCCACCGTGCCGCTCGCCTTCACCGAGGGTTTCCTGCGCGCCTACCTGTCGATCGACCGCATCGAAGAGACCCCCGAGGGCCAGATCAAGATCACGCCCAAGGCGGAGGCCAGCGAAGAGGACTGGATCAAGGACGTCGATGCGATCACGGCCCAGGTCGATCCCAGCGCGGTGTTCAACCCGGTGGTGCGCTCCAAGCTCACCGCGGTGCACGACGCCTCGAGCAAGGTCATGAAGTACGACATGAACACGATCACCGCCATGGACGACGCGCAGCTCATGGACGTCCTGCGCCAGATGCAGGCCGAATCCGAGAGGCTCGAGGAGCGCGAGGAGCCGGCACACACGGCCGATTCGTCGCGCGACTACGTTCGCGCGAGGCTGAACACGATCCGCAAGAACGTGCGTGCCTTCCAGGCTCAGCAACAGGCGATGACGGCGCCCGAGGCGCACGCACCGCGCGAGGCGACCGACGAGGCCGACGACGACGGCCTGGGCGCGCTCGACGACGTGGCCGAAGACTCACCGTTCGCCTGAGAGCGGACGTCGCGGGCAGGCGGAGCGCCGGCGGGCAGGACTTCGCCGCCGGCCGGGCAATTGGTCAGGTGAGATGACGAACTTCTCAGACAGACTCGCCGACAGCATCCTGAGCAGGCGCAGCGTGGTGTGCGTCGGCATCGACCCCGACCTCGCGCGCCTGCCCGACGACCTGCGCGCCTCGTATGCCGCGCGGGTCGGCGAGCTGGGCGACGCCGGCGCGGTGGCGGCCTGTTTTGCCGAGTTCGCGAGCGGCCTGATCGACGCCGTCGCCGATGTCGCCGCTGCCATCAAGCCCCAGGCCGCCTTCTTCGAGCAGTACGGCGCCCCCGGCTGGGACGCGCTGCGGCGCGTCGTGGCCTGCGCTCACGAGCACGACCTGCCGGTGATCCTCGACGCCAAGCGCGGCGACATAGGCTCCACGTCGGCCGCCTACGCCGCCGCCGTGTTCGGCGGCGCGCCGGCCCTGGCCGGCGCGCCGTTGCCGGGCCTCGCGGCCGACGCGGTCACCGTCAATCCCTACCTCGGCGACGACGCCCTCGCGCCGTTCCTCGAGCGCTGCGACCAGGGCAAGGGAGTGTTCGTGCTGGCCCGCACCAGCAACCAGGGCGCGGCGAGCCTGCAGGAACGCGACTGCGACGGGCGGCCCCTCTACCTGCACGTGACCGACATGATCGCCCGTCTCGGCGCGCGGTACGTGGGCGCGCACGGGTACAGCGACGTGGGAGCGGTGGCCGGCGCCACCGCTCCCACGTCGCTTGCCGCCGTGCGCGCCGCCCTGCCGCACGCCTTCCTGCTCGTGCCGGGCTTCGGCGCCCAGGGCGCCGGCCCCGAGGCCCTCGCGGGCCTTGCGTCGGGCGACGCGAGAGGCTACGTGGTCAACGCATCACGATCCATCATCTACGCCTGGCGGGAACGCGGCGGCGACTTCCGGAGCGCCGCTGCCGCCGCGGCTGCCGAGATGCGCGACGCGATCGGGGGCTTCTGATGGACGACGACAAGACTCGGCGCAGCCTGCCCGGCGACGACCCCGGGGCGACCGGCCCACTCTGGCCGCCCGTCGACGACGACCTGCTCGGCGGAGACGATGATCTTGCCCGCACACGCGGCGCCCGTCCGGTCCGCAAGCGGGGCGGGGGGCGTTCCGACGCCGCTCGTCTCGGCAGCGCGCCCGACCTTGAGTCGACGGTCGTGCTGCAGCAGGGCACGCCCGGCCGCCGCCAGGGCGCCGATCCCACCAGAGTCGCCTCCGACGGCGCCCGCGACTGGCTCGGCGAGCCACTGCCGGTGGCTCCGGCGCCGCCGCGCGTGCGTGCCGGACGGCTGCGCCGGCGTGGCTCCGGCCTGTCCTGGCCGCGTATCGTCGCCCCGGTCGTGCTGCTGGCGGCGGTCATCGTCGTGGTCACGCTCGGCGTGCACGCGGGCGTGCTGGACAACAAGGCGAAGCCGACGGTCGGCCATCCGGTCGCCTCGACGTCGCCCATCAAGGGCAAGTCGACGTACGTGTACTACCGGGTCAAGAAGGGCGATACCATGTCGACGATCGCCGCCAAGTACAACCTCACGCTCGACGAGCTGCTGGCCCTCAACCCCCGCGCCAGCTCGAGTACGATCGCGATCGGCGAGAAGCTGAAGGTCCCCAGGCTCAAGTAGGTCCCGCTCGGCGCGGTCGGCGACCGACCCGCCGCGCCTGACCCGAAGCCGCCGGCGCGGCGCCTGCCGCGCCGACTGCCGCGCCGACTGCCGCGCCTGCCGCCGCGGGGCGCGGCCGACTCACTCTTTCGCGCAGCCGACACGTCGCTTCGCCCCCTTCGACCCGCTCGTCGTGCCCCCGCCTGACGGTCGTCCGCCGCGCTTTGGGCAGCAGTGGCGGAGCGTGGCGAAGAATGGTTGCTTGGTGGGGAGAAATGCTTGCGTTGTGGGGAGGAGTGGGATACAGTGCGCCCATGCAGCGCTCGGTGCTTTTGGGGGAATTCGATTTCACGCTCGACGCCAAGAATCGCGTCGCGATCCCCGCACGCCTGCGGGCCGCGTTCGCCGAGGGCGTCTTCCTCACCCGGGGCTTCGATCGTTGCCTGGCCGCCTACCCGCCCGAACAGTGGGACGCCTTCGTCGCCGAGCAGACCCAAGACCTGCCGGCGATGAGCGAGAAGGGCAGAGAGGTCAGGCGCTTCATCTTCGCCGCGGGCACCAACGACGAGCTCGACCGTCAGGGGCGCATCACCGTCCCGGCGAACCTGCTCGCGTTCGCCGCAGTCTCAAAGGACGTCACCATCATCGGCGCCGGTGACCACATCGAGATCTGGGACCGTGGGGCGTGGGCGAAGTATCGCAAGCAGATGGAGGAGGGGGCCGATGCTGCCGCAGACCAACTTTCACGTCAGTGAGTATGAGATGGCCCTGGCTCACACCCCGGTCTTGCTCGACGAGCTCGTAGACCTGCTCAAGCCGGCTCCCGGCGAGACCGCGTTCGACGGCACGTTCGGTGCGGGCGGCCACGCCGCCGCC
Source organism: uncultured Thermoleophilia bacterium (assembly GCA_964519555.1). Taxonomy (GTDB): domain Bacteria; phylum Actinomycetota; class Thermoleophilia; order UBA2241; family UBA2241; genus Bog-752. The sequence goes on along the minus strand of CAZFJE010000130.1, from coordinate 3,211 downwards.
GTCGCCGCGCGCCTGGGCGGCGATGGCCTGCTGATCGCCTGCGACCGCGACCCCAGCGTCGCCGAGTACTTCCGCGATCTCGCACGCGACACGCCGTGCCGCACAGAGCTCTACCACGGCAACTTCGCCGAGGTGCTGGCCGAACGGTCCGACGCCTCGGTCGACATCGTCTATATGGACCTGGGCGTCTCGTCGATGCAGCTCGACCGTCGCGAACGCGGCTTCTCGTATGCCTGGGATGCGCCGCTCGACATGCGCATGGACCCCTCGCAGGGCGAGACCGCGGCAGATCTCGTCAACACGCTGTCGGTCGACGAGCTCACCGACATCTTCCGCCGTTACGGCGAGGAACGCTACGCGCACGACATCGCGCGTCGCATCGAACGGCAGCGCGCCAAACAGCCCTTCGAGACCACGGGGCAACTGGTCGACGTGATCAAATGCGCCATTCCCACGCCGGCGCGTTTTGCCGCCGGCAATCCGGCGCGCCGCGTCTTTCAGGCGCTGCGCATCAAGGTCAACAACGAGCTCGAGTCGCTGGCCTGGGGCCTCGAAGAGGCGTATCGCGTGCTGCGGCCTGGCGGCCGCCTGGCGGCGATCTCGTTCCACTCGCTTGAAGACCGCACCGTCAAAGAGTTCTTCAAGGGCCACGCCGCCGGCTGCATCTGCCCGCCCGGCCTGCCCATCTGCGTCTGCGGCCACGAGCCTACGATGCGCGTTCTCACCAGAAAGCCGGTGACCCCGCGCTCGCGGGAGATTGACAGCAATCCGCGCGCGAAAGCGGCCAAGCTGCGCGCGGCGGTCAAGCTGGGGGTCTGAGGCATGGCCGCCGCCGGCGCGCCGGCACGAGCACTCCCGGCGCCCGAACGCGAGACCCGGCGCCGCCCTGCTGCCGCCCCGCAACACCGTCCGGGCGCAGCCCGCCGGCCGCGCCCCAACCGGCGGCCTCTCATGGCGCGGCTCGTCGTGTTCGGCGTGCTGCTCGCCATCTTGTCCGTGGGGCGCGTGGCGCTGAGCTTCGCCGTTGTGCAGAAGACCTTGCAGACCGATGCCGTCGCCACGAAGTACCACAACGTGGCCGCCCAGAACCAGCAGCTCGGCGAGACCGCGGCCAGCCTGTCGTCGGCGCTCGCCATCCGTAACACGGCCATCAACCACTACCACCTGATCGTCTCGTCCGACGTGCAGTTCGTCACCGTGCACGCCGTTCACGCCGGCACGCAAGCGAGCCACTAGGGCCGATGATTAGACTTCGTTCTCATCGCTCAGGCAAGCGCGACTTCGTTCTCATCGCTCAGGCAAGCGCGACTTCGTTGCGCGCCTAGTGCCCGCCGGGGCTCGACAGGGGGGAGGGTCGGGCACGCGTGGACCCCGCGGTGGCGGCGGCGCGCGGCGGCCGTCCCGGCGCCGGCCCCGCATCGACCCGGCCAAAGTGCGCCGCACCTTCGACGGTCGCATGCGCCTGCTGCGCATCGTCTTTCTGGTGGCCTTCGTGGCCATCGGCGGCAAGGCGGCCGCCCTCGCCGCCGGCCAGGGTCACCTGGCCGCCATCGCCCGCGAGCAGCAGCTACGCACCGTCGTGCTGCCCGCTCAGCGCGGCGCCATCCTCGACCGCGACGGCGTGGCTTTCGCGGTCGCTCAGGACGCCAAGACCGTCTACGCCACCCCCTACATGCTGAGCGACCCGCTCACGGCCGCCAAGCGACTCGCCGCGACGCTCCATATCAAGTGGCGCGGCGTGTATCGCGCCATCTACGACCGCAAGAGCGGCTTTGCCTACGTCGCCCGCCAGGCCTCGCCGGCGCTCGCCGACAAGGCCGTCGCGCTCGGCCTGCCGGGCGTCGCCGACTACGCCGAAGAGAAGCGCGTCTACCCGCTGGGCACGGCCGCCGCTCAGGTCGTGGGCTACGCCGGCACGGACGGGCGGGGACTCGCCGGCATCGAGTATAGCGACAACGCTGCCCTCGCCGGCACGGCCGGCCACCAGGTCATCGTCCAGGATCCGGAAGGTCAGGCGCTGCAGGTCATGCAGTCGGTGCAGCCCAAGCCCGGCCTCGACGTGCGCCTCACCCTCGACAACGCCATCCAGCTGATGGCCGATCACGTGCTGGCCACCACGGTGCGCCAGTTCCACGCCAAAGGCGGCACGGCCATCGTCGAGAACCCCAGGACCGGCGAGATCTACGCCATCTCCAACGTGCCGCTGGTGAACGCCAACCACTTCGGGGCGTCGCCGGCCCAGCAGGGCAACAAGGCCATCATCTACAGCTACGAACCGGGCTCGACGTTCAAGATGGTCACTATTGCCGGCGCGCTCTCCGACGGCATCGTGACTCCCAGCTCGTCGTTCCTGCTGCCGCCCGCCTTGCAGGTCGGCGACCGGGTCATCCACGACGCCGAGACGCGCGGCACCGAGCGCATGAACGTGGCCCAGATCCTCGCCAAGTCGAGCAATATCGGCGCCGTCACGATCGGCGAGAAGCTCGGCAAGCAGCGCCTGCTCGACTGGATCGGCCGCTTCGGCTTCGGCAGGCTCACCGGCATCGACTTTCCCGGCGAGGTGCAGGGCTACGTGCTGCCCGGCGACAAGTGGTGGTCGTCGACGATCGGCAACGTGCCCATGGGCCAGGGCATCTCGGTGACGCCCATCCAGATGGTGGCCGCCTACGGGGCCATCGCCAACGGCGGCGTGATGATGACGCCCTACCTGACCGCGCAGGTCGGCAAGCACGTCATGCCGCACAAGGCGGGCCGGCGGATCGTGAGCGCCACGGTCGCCGCCGAGCTGCGCCAGATGCTGTCGGACGTGGTCGCCGACGGCACCGGCACGCTGGCGCAGATCCCCGGCTACGTGGTCGCCGGAAAGACCGGCACCGCGCAGAAAGCCCTGCCCAACGGCGGCGGCTACTCCAAGACCAACTACGTCGCGTCGTTCATCGGCATGGTGCCCGCCCGCGATCCGCAGCTCGTGGTCGCGGTGGTCGTCGATCAGCCGCACCCTTACTGGGGCGGGACGGTGGCCGCGCCCGCCTTCGCGCAGATCGCGGGCTACGCCCTGCAGCGTCTCGAGATCGCCCCGTGAGGACGTCTGGTTTCTGGTATCATCGGCCCGCATGAACCTAGCCGCTCTCGCCTTCGGCCTTGATCAAGGTCGCATCGACGGCGATCCCGACGTCGAGATCGGATCGCTCGCGTGCAACACCCGCGACGT
>CAZFJE010000129.1:0-9608 GCA_964519555.1 uncultured Thermoleophilia bacterium | reverse complement strand
CGTCGGGGTGTGGCTCAGCTTGGTAGAGCGCTCGGTTCGGGACCGAGAGGTCGGCGGTTCAAATCCGCCCACCCCGACCACCTTTTCTGCAGCGTCCGCGGCGTCCCACGCCACCTGAAGCGCCGCCTTGTCCGCAGCCCCAGGCTACCCGAAGTGCCGCCACGCCTGCGCGGCACCCCGCCTACGCACCCAGCTCGACACGCACCACGCGCAGGCCGCCGCCACCGAGCTCGACGATCGCCACCGTGCGCGGCAGGCCAAAGCGCGCCGCTCCCGCCGCTCCCGGGTTCAGGTAGAGCACGCCGTCCTTGCGCGACATGGCATAGCGGTGGGAGTGGCCGGTGATGACCGCGTCGAAGCCCTCGAGCGCGGGCGCGTGACGGCCCAGCAGGGCGGCGCTCACGTGGCCCACCAGCAGCCGGCGCCCGGCCAGCTCGACGACGGCCTCGTCGGGGAGCTCCTCGGCGCCGAACCAGGCGTCGGTGTTGCCGCACACGGCGGTCACCGGCGCGATCGTGGCCAGTTCGAGCAGTACGTCGCGGTCGCCGACGTCGCCGGCATGCACGATGCGCGCCACGCCCGCGAAGACGTCGTGCAGGGTAGGGTCGAACCTGCCGTGCGTATCGGAGAGCACGCCCAGCCTCGTGGTGTCGGTCTCGGTCACCCTGCCTCCCGCCGTCTCGCCGCAGCTCTTTCGCGGCTGTAGCCGCAGTGCTGCAGTCTGTCTCGGTCGTGTTCGCCATGCTACAACCCTCTCCCCCGCCGTGCCCCGCGGCCTGCTAGAATCGCGCCCATGAACGGGCTTTCGGGCAAGACGGTCGTGGTGACCGGCGGCAGCAGCGGCATCGGCGCCGCCACGGTGGCGCGCTTTCGCGACGAGGGCTGCACCGTGTTCGACCTGTCGCGCCACCCCTCGTCCGGCGGCATCGCCTGCGACGTCGGCGACCTCGTTCAGGTCGAGGCGGCCTTCGCCCAGGTGGGCGCGCCCGACGTCGTGGTGAGCAACGCCGGCACCAGCGTCCGTCACCGCGCCCTCGAGATCACGCCTGCCGACTGGCAGCAGGTGCTGCAGACCAACCTCACCGGCGTCTTCAACGTCGCCCAGGTCGCCGGGCGCCTCATGCTCGCGGCCGGCGGCGGCGTGGTCATCAACATCGCCTCGACCAACGCCCTCGTCGGCCACCCCCACTACGCGGACTACAACGCCACCAAGGCCGCCGTGCTGGCGCTCACGCGCACCCTGGCGCTCGAGTGGGCGCCCACGGTGCGCGTGAACGCCGTGTGCCCGGGCTACGTGCTCACCCCCATGCAGGAGGCCGAGTACACCCCCGCCATGATGGCCCAGGTCAACGCCAAGATCCCCCTGGGCCGCCACGCGCGGCCCGACGAGATCGCCGCGCTGCTCGCCTTTCTCGCCTGCGACGAAGCCGCCTACATGACCGGTTCGTCGGTCGTCATGGACGGCGGCGAGACAGCCGGCGGGCTCGCCAGCCGCTAGCCGCCACGGTTGCCACGCGCAGCGTCCCGGCGCCCCGGGCGCAGCGTCCCGACAGCCTGGGCGCAGTCTCCCTGCAAGCGGGCAGGTTTGCTCCTTGTCAGGCTGGGTCATACATGCTATTGTCACTATCGTAGATAACGAAGAGCCGGTGCAGATCCCGTAGGTCGCACCCCGCGGCCCCGATCCTCTTCTTAGCTGAACAGAGAAACCTGAGTGCCACCGGCAGCTTTCTCGCCTTAGAAAGGAAGCTGTCATCCCCATTCTTCCGTCACAGCTCCGCTTGGCATACCCGCGTTCACGCGCGGACCGCCAAGTGTCGAGTGGTGCGGCCCAGGCGCGCTACGGCGCGCCCCCGGCGCCGCCGGCGGACACGGCCTCAGAAGGAGACTTTTTCACACATGACACTCATGACTACCCGAACCGCTAGCCGCTTCGGAGACCTCGGCCTCGAAGGCGCCATGCTCGACGCCGTCGAGGCGCTCGGCTACGACACGCCGACGCCCATCCAGGAACAAGCCATCCCCCAGGTGCTCGACGGCCGCGACGTCGTCGGCTGCGCCCAGACGGGCACCGGCAAGACGGCCGCCTTCGTGCTGCCCATCCTGCAGCGCCTCGGTCGCGGCCAGGGCGTGCGTGCCCTCGTGGTCACCCCCACGCGCGAGCTCTGCGCCCAGATCGACGAAGTCGCCCGCGCTTGCTGCAAGCACACCGGCCAGCACGTCGTGGCCATCTACGGCGGTGTGCCCTACGAACCGCAGATGAAGGCGGTGCGCCGCGGTGTCGACCTCGTCATCGCCACGCCGGGCCGCCTGCTCGACATGATCCAGCGCGGCGACCTCACCCTCTCCAAGGTCGAGATCGTCGTGTTAGACGAAGCCGACCGCATGCTCGACATGGGCTTCTGGCCCGACGTGCAGCGCATCATCCGCAAGCTGCCTGCAACGCGCCAGAACCTGCTCTTCTCGGCCACCATGTCGCGCGGCGTCCTCGAAGCCGTACGCGACACCCTGCGCGACCCCGTGCGCATCCAGATCGGCGAAGTCGCCATGCCGGTCGACGAGGTCAACCAGGCTGTCTACCCGGTCACCGCCGAGCAGAAGACCGAGCTGCTGATCGGCTTCCTGCGCCACCACAAGCCCGCCCGCACCCTGATCTTCACGCGCACCAAGCACCGCGCCGACCGCCTCGAAGCCCATCTTGCCAAGCACGGCATCAAGGGCACCATCATGCACTCCAACCGCACGCAGTCGCAGCGCGAAAAGGCACTCGAGGGCTTCAAGAGCGGACGCTTCTCGGTGCTCATCGCCACCGACATCGTGGCGCGCGGCATCGACGTCGACGGCATCTCGCACGTCGTCAACTATGACATACCGACCAAGCCCGAGGACTACGTCCACCGCATCGGCCGCACCGCGCGTGCCGGCGCCAGCGGCGAGGCCGTCATTCTGCTCACCGCCGAAGACGTGCACGAGCTCAAGGCCATCGAGCGCCTGATCGGCACCGAGATCGAGCGTCGCGACCTGCCCGGCTTCGAGTACGAGCACCGGCACATCCCCGACTCCAAAGATGTGCCCAAGCGGCCCGGCAAGATGCTCTACCGCGGCGGCGCCCAGCGCGCCATGCAGCGCGGCTTTCGCTTCTCAAAGAAGCCCAGCCGCTAAAGCCGTCGGCGAGTAGCACAGACCCACTCGAAGCGCACGACGGGCGGGGCGGGGCGCGACAGCGCCCCGCCCCGCCCGTTTCTCATTGCCCCTCCGGGCCGCCCTTGTCGCCGCCCTTGTCGCCGCCAACGTCGAGCCGGTAGCCCACGAAGCGCGGCATGAAGCGCGCCACCGCCGCGATGCCGGCCACACAGGCCACGCCCCCGAACACCACCGACGCCTGGGCGCCGACCAGCGCCGCCACCGCGCCCGCCTCGAAGTTCCCGAGGCGTGGCCCGCCGCCGACCACCGCCGTCTGAATGGCCGACAGGCGGCCGCGCAGGCGGTCGGGCGCCTCGACCTGCAGGATGGTGCTGCGAAACACGGCCGAGATGACGTCGGCCCACCCGGCGACCGCCAGCATGACGAGGGCGAGCCACAGCCAGGGCGACAGGCCGAAGGCGGCGATCGCCACTCCCCACGCCGCGATCGCCGCGACCACGGCGCGCCCTGGGCGCGGCACGCGCACCGTCCAGCCCGAGAGCAGCATGCCCACCAGGGCGCCCACGCCGGGCGCCGCGTAGAGGTAGCCGACCGTCTGCGGCCCGCCGTGAAAGTGCTCGAGGGCGATCGCCGGGAACAGCGCCGTGGGCATGCCGAGGATCATGGCGTCGAGATCGGCCACAAAGCAGCCCTGGATGGCCTGGCGCCCGCGCAGGTAGCGAAAGCCCTCGACGATGGAGCTCAGGCCGAACCTGGTGCCCTCGCCCTCGGGCGCCATGGCGGGCAGAGCCAGCGACACCGCTATGGCGGCGACGAAGCTCGCCACGTCGACCCAGTAGACGGTGGTCACGCCAAACCGGGCGAGCAGCAGGCCGCCGAGCGCCGGGCCCACGACGATCGAGAGCTGCAACAGGAGCTGGCGCAACACGTTGGCGGTGGCATAGGAGTCCCAGGGCACGAGGTTCATCATGATGGCGGTGCGCGCCGGGCTGTCGGCGCCGGCAAAGCCGGCGCTCAGCGCCGCCAGCACGAACACCGGCCACAGCTCGGGCTTGCCGCCGAGACTGTTCAGGGCAAGTCCCACGCTGCACAGCGCCATGGCGATCTGGGTGACGACGAGCATGCGGCGGCGATCGACGGCATCGGCCACCGAACCACCGAGCAGCGAGCCGACGAGCGCCGGACCGAGCTGCGCCAGGCTCACGAGGCCCACGTCGAGCGACGAGCCCGTGATCACGTAGACCTGGTAGAAGATGGCCACCATGGTGAGCTGCGAGCCGATCTGCGACACGGCCAGGCCGAGCCACAGGCGGCGGAACTGCGGATAGCGCCGCAGCGGCTCGAGGTCGATCAGGGGCAGGCGTCTCACGCCGCGCGCCGGAGTCCGCCGAACTGTTCCCGAGCGTCAGGCCGGCGCACGAGTACCAAGCGCTGCCACGATCTTCTCGATCTCGGCGTCCTGGGCCTGCAGGTGCGCCTGGATCTGCTTGGCCTCTTCGAGCACGGCCGCGGCGTCTTTGTAGGTCGCCTCGGAGCGCGCGTCGGCGGCCGCGGCCTGCACGTTCTGGCCGACGATGATGATGGGCAGCAGGACGAGCTGCAGGAAGGTCTGAGCGATCCACGAGACGATGATCAGCTTGTTGCCGCTGCTGAACGCGCTCGGGGCGCTGATCAGGGCGAGCAGGGTGAACAGGTAGGCGCACCACATCGTGCCGACCACGACGGTGATCTTCAGGCCGACCTTGGCGTTCAGGCGACCGATCGGACCGGGACCGTGAAGGCTGGCGACCGCGGCAGCGACCGTCGGCGGCCCCGCCGCCTTGCGAGCCTCGACGTGCGGGTGCTGGATGTACTCGAAGATACCAGACATGCGGGGGGCCTCCTTTAAGGCGAAAGCGCGGCGAACATGGTCCGTCTGAGGTTCGCCCCACGACGGGCAAAAGCCTGCTCCGCCGCCCCGGCAAAAGGCGTCTCGTCACCCCGCGGCAAGAGCCGCGCCCATCGTCGACCCGGCTGCCCTAGAGCAGGAGCGTGAGCAGATCGGCGGGCTCGCCGACCAGGTGGTCGGGCGCGGCGCCGGCGAGTTGCGCCACCGTGTGCCAGCCCCAGCCCACCGCGATGGTGCCCACGCCAGCCGCGCGACCCTCGAGCATGTCGCCCACGGTGTCGCCCACGAACCAGCTCTCCGGCGCCGTGTCGGCGCGGGTGGCGTGCGCCGTGTCGACGCGGGCGGCGCCGGCGACCTCAGGGCCGCCTGAGTCGACCGCGCCGGGCCGGCTCGCGGCCTCCTCGGCGAAGCGCCGCACGGCGCCGCTGATCTTGGGCACCTTGCCCTGGCCCTTGTCGCAGCCCAGCACCTCGCGAACGCCGCGGATGTGCCACTGCGCGAGGAAGGCCTCGACGATGTCGCTGCGATTCGAAGTAACGATGAGCACGTGGTGGTGCTCCGCCAGGCTGGCGATGACGCCGGGCATCGCCGCGTAAGGCACGAGCCCACCGTCGTGCACGACGCGCGCCACGCGGTCGTCGATGTCGTCGGCGACCTCTTGTGGCACTCCCGCGTCGCGCAGCCCCTCGAACCAGTTCGCTTCGACGAGGCGCAGGAACGCCTCGCGTGTGGCCAGGCGAGCGAACCCGTACTCCTCGAAGGCCGCGAGCGTGACGACGCACGTCGGCTCGAACGAGTCGGCGATCACGCCGTCGAAGTCGAGCATGACGAGCTTGCTCATCGGCCGGATCCAGCGAGTGCGTTCACTCGCAGACCGTCCTCGCACCAGCGAGCGTGCTCACTCGCAGACCGTTCTCAGGACCGGCGCTGCCGTACTGGCCTATCGTGTGCCCGCGCTCAGAGCCCTGCGATGGCGGCGTCGATGCGGGCCACGAGGTCGGCGGTCAGGGGCGGCACCTCGTGGGTGGCCACGATCTCGCGCGCCTTGCGCCGCGCCTTCTCGGTGAGATCGAGGCCGCCTGTCTCGAGCCAGCGGTCGTGACTCATGCGGTTGAGCAGCTCGGGGCGCCACTGGCTCGAGCGCAGGTGGAGCGAGGTGTGGCGCTGACCCAGGAAGTCGCCGCCGGGCCCGAACTTGACCAGCACGTCGACCGCCAGCGTGTCGGGCGAGACTTCGAGCTCGGCCAGCAGGCAGCGGTTGCGAGCGATGAACTCGGCCACCATGACGATCTCTTCGAGCGAGCCGGTGAGGCCGAAGTCGAGGTAGCCGACGTCGTGGTTCAGGTTCGAGCCGAGCTGCATGGAGAGCTTGGTCATCTCGTCGGCTTCCATGCCGGCCTGGGCGTCGATCACCTGGGAGTCGGTGTGCCCGCTGAAGCCCCAGTTGGGCAGGTCGAGCCACTTGGCCATCTCGACCTCGCAGGCGTAGGCGCGCACGAACTCGGGCGAGTTGTACATGGACTGCGCGGTGGCCATGTCGAGCACGTTGGGACCCTGGCCTATGACGAACGGCCCGCCGGGCGCGCGCAGCTGATGCATGACCAGGCCGAAGAGCGCCTCGGCCAGGCCCAGCGTGATCTGCCCGATCGTGGTGATGGGGGCGGTGCCGCCGGCGATCGGCGAGGGCACGTAGGTCGACGGTATACCGCGGTCGGCGCAGAAGAGCAGCTTGTCAACCGTCTCGAAGGGGTGCTTGAGCGGCGTGACCGGCTGGTTGTACATGACGAAGTAGGGCTTGGCGCGCAGGGCGTCGGCGCCGCCACGAACCTCGCAGGCCATGCGCCACATGGGATCGACGGTCTCGACCCCGCCGGCCGTCATGACGAGCGGCTTGGTGGTGGCCTTGATCATGGCGTTGAACTGCCGCGGGTAGGCCTCTTGCGCCTCCATGCCGTCGGGGTAGGCCCCCGACATGACGAAGTCGATGTCGGGCAGCGCGTCGCACAGGCGCGCGGCGACCGTCACGTCGGCCAGGTTGGCCAGGCGGCGCTCGCCGGTCTCCAGGTCGAAGAGGTGCATGAGGTCGGAGCCGTTGCCGTAGTAGGAGTTGCGCCCGCCGACCTCCATGGCCGGCTCGCCGTCGCGGTCGTAGACCGTGAAGCTGGCGGGCACGGTGGCGCGCGCCCGGCGCACCATCTCGGCCGGCACGTGCACGAGACCGGCGGCGTCACGCGTGGCGCCGCCGGCGAGCATGACGGCTTCGCCCTCGTCGTGGTGCACCTTCATGCCGATTTCGGCGAGAATGCCGAGGGCGGTGTCGTAGATCTGCTGCTTCTGCGGCTCGGTGAGAAAAGTCGTGCGGCCGACGCCGGCCTGCTTGCTCACGTCTGTCATCGGTCTACTCTCCTGACTTGCGGTGCGCGTGCGGCTCTAGGAATGATGGTAGCGATCGTCGCGCCGATACAGCTCGGCAGCCCGGGCCACAGCGTCGCGATCGAGCTCGACGCCCAGACCCGGCGCCTCGAACAGCCCGAGCTTGCCCTGGACGGGGGTGAGGTCGGGCGCGGTGACCAGGTCTTCGACCAGGAGCTGGTGCATGATCTGGTTGCCGTCGGTCAAGTTGGCGGTGCGCAGGCCGAGCTGGTGCTGGGCCGCGTCGGTCACGCCCGACACGCCCTGGCCGTGCAGGCAGACGGCCACGCCCGCCGCCTCGGCGATGGCCGCGGCCTTGGCGAAGTTGATGAAGCCGCCGGCCTCGTGGGGCGACAGCACGATGGCGTCGGCGGCGCGCTGCCGGCAGATTTCGTAGACGTCGGCCGGAGTGAACACCGACTGGTCGGCGGCAATCGGCACGTTCACCGTCTCTTTGACCTGGCGCATGGCGGCGATGCTCATGAGCGGCGTGGGCTGCTCGATCCACTCCGGAGCGAACTCGGCGAGGCGGCCGATCATGTGGATCGCCTCGCCCACGCTCCAGGCGCAGTTGGGGTCGAGCCGCAGGCGGCGGTCGCCGATGGCGTCGCGCACGGCCGCGGTGTTGGCAAAGTCGGCCGCCTCGCCGCGCCCCACCTTGAGGTAGATCACGCCGTAGCCGGCGGCCGCCAGGTCGCGCGCGTCTTCGGCGAGCTCGTCGGTGGTGTCGCCCTGCACGAAACCGAAGTAATCGACGCTGTCGCGCACGGCGCCGCCCAGCAGGCGGTGCGCCGGCCAGCCGGCGGCCTTGCCGAGAACGTCCCAGAGCGCCATCTCGAGGCCGGCGAGCACGAAGTTCGCGGCCCACGGCGTGTGGTTGAAGCTGCCCAGGTGGCGCGCCGCGGTGACCAACCGTTCGATGTCGAAGGCGGGCTGGCCGATGAACAGCGGCGCGACGCCCTGCAGCGCCGCGACCGTGCCCTCGGCGGGAAACGCCGACACGGACTCGCCGACGCCGACCAGGCCGTCGTCGGTCTCGACCTCGACGAGCACGACGGCGGCGGCGTAGTCGACGCGGCCGGCCCAGTGATAGGGCTCGCGGTAGGCGAGCGCCAGGGGAGTCGTTCTGATGGCGGCGATCTTCATGCGTTAGCTCCGGGTCGACTTCAGGGGGCGATGATCGACCGCGCTATTCTAAACGAAGATCGCCGCTCTCTACAGTCCCCGACGCATTGTTCGCTTCGCCGGCCGCTCGAGCGACTATTGTGCCGTCGCGGCGCCCGCGAGCGAGTGTGGCCTCCGCATGACGAGTCACGGCGGCGCCGCGAGGCGCGACTGCGGGCGTGACGTGACCCGCGGGAGGTTGCTGACCTTTCCGCCGATAGAGCGCGGCATCGGCACGACCTCTGGGAGCGGGGGCTGGAGCTCTCCCTCTCCAGCCCCCGCGGGGGCGAACGCCCTTACTCGGGAGGCAGCTCGCCGTAGGTGACCGCCGAGATGTCCATGCCGGACTTCGCCTTGTTGTAGGCGCTCCAGGCGAAGTACCAGATGATGCCCGCGACCCACACTCCGACGAAGAGGATGACGGAGGGACCGGTGAACTGCTTGGCTGCCGAGTTGAAGACGAAGTAGTAGAGCAGGATGCCGAGATAGACAAGGTCTACCGCGGCGCCCCAGACGATCACCGGCAGACCGAGGAACATCCACTTCTTGTACGGCGACGAGTCCCAGACGCCCTTGGCCCGCTTCGAGTACGGGAAGTAAAGGGCGGCGATCGCCGTCGGGATGAACACCGACGTCACCTGCATGCCGGTGAGCACGATGTTCTGCATGGTGTTTTGCAGCAGCGTGAAGTAGAGCACGAGCAGAGCCTCACCCAGGACGAGGCAGAGGATGTGGTTCTTGACCGGCGACGCGTAGCGCGGGTTGATGTCGGTGAACCACTTGGGGCCCATGCGGTCCATGCCCCAGGCGAACAGGATGCGGGGGAAGGCCAGGTACGACAGCGCCAGCCACCAAACGGTGAAGGCCACGTACGAGAAGCCCATGATCGCCGCCAGGATCTTCGCCCAGACCGCCGACGAGCCGAGACTGTAGACCGCTAAATCGATAAAGTTCGTGCCGTGCGGCATGCCGGTCATGGAGTGCAGCACGCCGCCGGTGGTCG
>CAZFJE010000128.1:0-9652 GCA_964519555.1 uncultured Thermoleophilia bacterium | reverse complement strand
ACGGCGTGCGGGTCGCCGTCCATGATGGAGCGGTCCATGAACGCGCCCGGGTCGCCCTCGTCGCCGTTGCAGATGAGGTACTTCTGGTCGCTCACCGAGTTGTAGGCGAACTTCCACTTCTGGCCGGTCGGGAACCCGGCGCCGCCGCGGCCGCGGATGCCCGAGGCGAGCACCTCGTCGATGACCCACTCCGGCGTCTTTTCGGTGACCACGGTGCGCGCGGCGGCGTAGCCTCCGCGCGCCACGTACTCGTCGATGCGCTCGGGGTGGATGACGCCGACGTCACGCAGCGCGATGCGCGTCTGCTGGGCGTAAAAGGGGATGTCGTGCCAGCAGGCGATGCGCTCGCCGCTGCCGGGCTCGACGTAGAGCAGGTCTTCGACGATCGTGCCACCGACGAGGTGCTCTTCGACGATGCGCTTGACGTGCTTGGCCTTGAGCTTGGGGTAGTAGGTCTCCTCGCCCGAGACGACGGCGAGCGGGCCCTGCGAGCACAGGCCGTGGCAGCCGATGATGGCCACCTCGACCTCGTCGGAAAGTCCGGCCGCGGCGATCTCGGCCTCGAAGGCCGCGAACATCTTGAGCGAGCCGGCGAACACGCAGGCGGTGCCGGCGCAGACCTGCACGCGGCGTTTGCCGCCCGGCGCCGGCACCACGCCGACGCGCACGCCCTGGGGCACGGTAGGGGCGTCGCTCATGGCCGCCGTCCTTCGCTTGTGTCGCTTGCTCTGGAGGCCGCGGCTTCGGGCGCCGCCTCAGCGGCGCTCTCGGGGGCTTGAGCGCCGCCCGCCAGGTCGTCGGCGCTCAGGCCCAGCTCGTCGAGCACGCCGAGCATGTACTTGCGGGTCGAGTCGGGCGTGAGGTTGCCGAAGGTGTCGGCGTCGATGCGCATGACCGGCGCCTGCGAGCAGGCGCCCATGCAGGCCACCGAGTCGAGCGTGAAGCTCATGTCGGGCGTGGTGCCGCCGTCGGGCACGCCGAGCTCCTGCTCGATGGCCTCGGTGATGCGCGGCGCGCCGGCCACATGGCAGGCGGTGCCGTGGCACACGAAGACCTTGTGGCGCCCGCTGGGCTCGGTCGAAAACTGGGCGTAGAAGGTGACGATGCCGTAGATGCGCGAGGCGGGCACGCCCGACAGCCGGGCGATCTCGTTGATCACCGGCTCGGGCAGGTAGCCGTAGTGGGCCTGCACGTGCTGCAGCACGGCGATGAGGTTGCCGTGAGGGTCGATCTCGTCGACCACCCGGCCGACCTCGGTCAGGTCGAGCGCGGGGACGGCCGTGCCGGTGTGTGCCTGAGATTCTGTCTCGCGCCTGGGCATCGCATCACTCCGCTTCGTCACCACGAACGGCCCTTTGGGGGGCGTTCCATCATCAACGTCGGCTGTGCTTCGGCGCGAGCGGCCGGCCGCGCGTCGGCGCGCGGTCGCAACTCGTCGCCGGTGGCCCCATTGTCGCGCCTCGGCGCCGGTCCGGCAACCATGGCGCTCGCGCCCGGCAGCGGATCGCGCGGCCGGGAGCGCTCCCGCGCCTCGGCGCCGGTCCGGCGACCATGCCGTCCCGGCGCCGTGACCGCGGGGCCTCGGCGCGATTGCGTCAGGCGGCGCCGCTCTGGGCCTTGCAGGCCACGAGGGCGTTCTTGAGCAGGATGACGTTGGTCACGGGGCCCACGCCGCCGGGCACCGGGGTGACCTTCGAGGCGACCTCGCAGACGCCCTCGAACTCGAGGCTGCCCACCTGCTTGCCCTCGTGGCGGATGGTCGTGACGTCGACCACGACCGCGCCCGGCTTGACCATGTCGCGCTTGATCAGGTTCTGCACCGGCGCCGCGCAGATCAGTACGTCGGCCTCGCGACAGGCGGCCGGCACGTCTTTGCTGAAGACGTGCACCACGTGCACCGAGGCGTTGCGGTTGAGGCAGAGCAGCGCGGCCGGCTTGCCGACGATGTTGGAGTGGTTGACGATCGTCACGTCGAGGCCCTGCAGCTCGATGCCCTCGCGGTCGAGGATCTCGATGCACGCCGACGGCGTCGCCGGCGCGAACAGGAAGTCGCCGAGCAGCACGTGGCCCACGTTGGCCGGGTTCACGCAGTCGAGGTCCTTGATCGGAGCGATGGCGTTGAACACGGCGTTCTGATCGATGCCGCCGGCCATGGGCATGAGGGCGAGGATGCCGTGCACGGCGGCATCGGCGTTCAGCGCGGCGATGAGCTCGAGCACCTCGGCCTGGCTCGTGCCGGCCGGCAGGGTGTGGTTGAAGTAGTTGAAGCCCACGGTGCCGGTGTTCTTCTCGATCTGGCCGCGGTAGAACTGCGCGCCGCCGTCGTCGCCCACGAGGATGGTCGCCACGCCCGGCTTGACGCCGCGCGCGGCGAGCTTCTCGACCTCGGCGACGATCTCGGCGCGCACCTGCTCGGCGATCGCCTTGCCGTCGATGATCTGCGCTGTCATGTCAGTCCAGTCCTTTGTCGCTTGCCTTGCGCGCGGCGGGCCGCCGCACGCAGCATCGGTCTTCGGGCGCGCGGCGACCCGCCGCGCGCGGCTTTCAGAGTTTCGTGTGCGTGATCGCCATGACCTCGGCGCGCAGCCCGACGGCTTCGGCGAGGAGGCCTTCGAGCTCGGCGCGGCAGGCGCCCACGTAGGCTTCGTCTTTGATGGTGCCCAGGTTGATGAGCACGTTCAGAGCCGCGCCCTGGGCCGCGCCTTCGCCCAGGATGGCGCCGATGGCCGCGTCGGTCACGGCAGCCGGGTTGCCCAGGTCGGCCGCCGTCCTGGCCAGGCGGCAGACGTCGAGCGCCACGCGGGCGATCTCGAGCGGCACGTTGGCGGCAACCTTGAGCGCCGCCTGGATGTGGGCGCTGCGGGCGGTCTGCTGCTCGGGAGAGTCCTTGGGCAGGCGGTAGCCCACGAGCACGGCGTTGTAGGCGGTGGTGTCTTCCTGCAACAGCTCCTCGAGCCGGGCGCGCAAGGCCTCGGAGCGCGCTACGACGTCGCTGAGGGCGGCCTCGACGCCGGCGAACTTCTCTTTGCCGATCGTCAGGTTGCAGACCATCGACACCAGACCGGCGCCCAGGGCGCCGGCGCAGGCCGATACGCTGCCGCCGCCGGGTGCGGGCTTGCCCGACGCGGCGTCGTCCAGGTAGATGCGCAGCGGTTCGTCGCGGTAGATGGTGGCCTCGTCGCTCAACGCGTTCCTCCGATCGCTTCACATACCCAGGGGCAAAGAGAGGCGGACGGACCGGCCGGCCGGCGCGCCGCGGGCGGCCGCCCTTTGGCCGCTCGCGGCGCGGGGCGGCGGCGCCTGTGGCGCCGCCGCCCCGCGGTCGGTATCGCTCGCTACCCTTGTCGCCGTTAAGTGGTCTCTAGAACAGGCCCTTGATACGGCCGGTCTCGGTATCGATGTCGACGTCGACCGCGGCCGGGCGCTTGGCCAGGCCGGGCATGGTGCGCATCTCGCCGAGCAGCGGGTAGAGGTAGCCCGCGCCGGTCGCCGGACGGATGTCGCGGATCGGCACGCGGAAGCCCCGCGGCCGGCCCTTGAGCGCCGGGTCGTGCGAGAGCGACAGATGCGTCTTGGCCATGCAGAGCGGCAGCTTGTCGAGGCCCTGCTCGGTGAAGAGCTTGATCTTGGCCTCGGCTTCGGGCAGGTAGTCGACCCCGTCGGCGCCGTAGATCTTGGTGGCGATCGTCTCGATCTTCTCTTTGATCGAGGCGTCGAGCGAGTAGAGGAACTCGAACTTGCCGCCCTTGTCGGCGGCCGCCTTGACGACCTCGGCGGCCTCTTGGCCACCGTCGCCGCCCATGGCGTGCACGTTGATCGGCACCGCGTCTTCGGCGCCGGCCGCGATCGCCGCCTTGCGCACGATCTCGATCTCGCCGGGGCGATCGAAGGCGAAGCGGTTGATGGTGACCACGACGGGCAGGCCGAAGAGCTTCATGTTCTCGATCTGCTTGACGAGGTTCTCGCAGCCCTTTTCGAGGGCGGCGTTGTTCTCGGCCTTGAGCCCTTCGGGATCCATGGGCAGGCCGCCGTGCATCTTCAGGGCGCGCATGGTGCAGGTGATGACCACGGCGCTCGGGGCAAAGCCGCCGTAGCGGCAGATGATGTCCATGAACTTCTCGGCGCCGAGGTCGGCGGCGAAGCCGCTCTCGGTGACCAGATAGTCGGCCAGCTTCATGGCGACCTGGTCGGCGATGATCGAGTTGTTGCCCTGGGCGATGTTGGCGAAGGGCCCCGCGTGGATGAGGGCGGCGTTGCCCTCGAGAGTCTGCATGAGGTTCGGCTTGATGGCGTCTTTCAAGAGCACCGTCATGGCGCCGCCGGCGCCGATGTCGTCGGCGGTCAGCGGGTTGCCCGACTTGTTGTAGCCGAAGGTGATGCGGCCCAGGCGCTCGCGCAGGTCTTTGAGCGAGGTGGCCAGGCCAAGGATGGCCATGACTTCGGAGGCCACGGTGATGTCGTAGCCGGTCTGGCGGGGGACGCCGTTCAGGCGGCCGCCGAGGCCGTTGACGATCTCGCGCATGGCGCGGTCGTTCAGGTCGACGACGCGCCGCCACGAGATGGTCAGCGGGTCGATGTCGAGCTCGTTGCCGTGCATGAGGTGGCTGTCGATCATGGCGGCCAACAGGTTGTTGGCGGTGCCCACGGCGTGGATGTCGCCGGTGAAGTGCAGGTTCAGGTCTTCCATGGGGATGAGCTGCGAATAGCCGCCGCCCGCCGCGCCGCCCTTGATGCCGAAGACCGGCCCGAGCGACGGCTCGCGCAGGGCGAGCATGGTCTTGATGCCGATCGCGTTCATGGACTCGGAGAGGCCCACGGAGGTGACCGTCTTGCCCTCGCCGAGCGGCGTCGGGGTGATGGCCGTGACGTCGATGATCTTGCCGTCGGGCACATCCTTGAGACGCTTCAGCAAGGCCATGTAGTCGATCTTGGCCTTGTAGCGGCCGTAGAGCTCGAGCTCCTCCTCGAGGATGCCCGCCTTCGCCGCGATCTCGGTGATCGGCTTCATGGTCGCTGCCTGGGCGATCTCGATGTCTCTGGGCACCGGAGATAGACGGACAGGCTTATCGGCAGAACTCAACGCGCCCTCCTCTGTAGATCCACTGTTTCACGCGTCCGGGGTATGAGGCCGGATGACCCGCATCGGGGTCTTCCTCTGGTGACAGATACTACAAGGCCCCAAATTGGGGGGTCAAACCGCGTCGCCGAGGCGTTGCTCACGCGCCGCCGAGACCCCGCGCGGCGGCGCGCGCTTCGTCGTAGAGGTCTTTCGCCGGGCGCCCCGCCCGCTCCGCGGCGCGGCGGCAGTCCTCGTACTCGGGCGAGGCGGTGACGAGCCGCTCTCCCAGATAGCCGAGTCGCACGCGCACCGCCTCGCCGGCCACTGTGACCGTGGCGCGGCGCTCGTCGAGCAGCAGGCGCCGCACGGCGGTCACCCGCAGGCCGAACGTCGACGTCTCGGCGAAGGCGATCTCGGCGAGCGCGGCGCGTTGCGCGGGGCGCGCCAGCACGTGCAGCACCACGCCGGGACGACTCTTCTTCATGGTCGCCGGCGTCGACCAGACGTCGAGCGCCCCGGCGGCGAGCAGCCGCGCGGCGGCCTCGGCGAGCAGTTCGGCGGGCAGGTCGTCGATGGTCGTCTCGAGCAGCTCGGCGTCGTCTTCGGCCCACGGGCCGCCCTCGCTGCCGGGGGCGCGGTCGAGGGGCGCGATGAGCAGGGCGCGCAGCACGTTGGCCTGCCCAGGCAGCTCGCGCAGCCCGGCGCCCAGACCCGAGCCGCACAGGCGGCCGGGTGGCAGCGTGCCGAACTCGTCGGCAAGGTGGGCGAGCAGCGCGGCGCCGGTGGGCGTGGTCAGCTCGGCGGCCTGGCCGACGGGTCCGGCGCCGCCGGTCGGCAAGCCGCGCAGCAACTCGAGGACGGCCGGGGCCGGCACGGGCAGCTCGCCGTGGGCCGTGGTGACCGTGCCGCCGCCCAGCACCGGCGGCGAGGCGACGATACGCGCCGGGTCGAGCGCGACGACCAGGGCGAACACGCTGATGAGGTCGACCGCGGTGTCGAGACCGGCGAGCTCGTGGAGGTGCTCGCCCCCGCCTGCGCCGTGCACGGCGCATTCGGCCGCGGCCATGCGCGCGGCGACCGCGGCGACGCCGTCGGCTATGCCCCGGTCGAGCGTGGAGCGCCGCACCGCGTCGTCGAGCTCGGCAAACGTGGCGAAACCGGGCAGGTCGTCGACCGTGAAACGCTGCGCCGCGAGGCCGCCGCTCACGCCGTCCGCCACGTGCGCGACCGCCGGATCGATGCCGGCCGCCGCGAGCGCCGGCGCCACGACCCGGGCGAGCGCCGCGGGGGCGCTCTCGGGGGCGCACAGCCCGAGCAGCGCGCCGACCAGCATGTCGCCGCTCGCCCCGCTTTCGCACTGCAGATAGAGCAAGGGTCGTTGGGCGGGCATGCGGGCCTTTCGATCGTTCATCGGTCGTTCCGACAGGCCGCATCCTAGCATCGCCGTGCGCGAGGCCGTGGCAGGACCGTTTTTGTGGATACAATCCTTTCATGAAGATCGCCCAGATAGCTCCGCCGTGGATCACCGTACCGCCGGCCGGCTACGGCGGCACCGAGTGGGTGGTCAAGCACCTGTGCGACGGTCTGAGCGCGGCCGGGCACGAGGTGGTGCTGTTCGCGTCGGGCGACTCGCGCACGCCGGCCGAGCTGCGTGCCCTGTTCGCCAAACCGCAGACCGCGATGATGGCCCTGCCCTCGGCCATGACGAGCTACGACGCGCGCCACGTGAGCTTCGCCGTCGAGCAGGTCGTGCACGACGGCGACTTCGACGTCGTGCACGACCACTCCGGCTTTCTGCTGGTCGCCTTCAGCCGCTTCTTCGACCTGCCGCCCATCCTGCACACGGTGCACTGCGCCTTCGACACCCACGCCTACCCGTTCTACGAGCAGTTCCGCGGCGACGTCGCCTACGCCTCGATCAGCGACTTCCAGCGCAGCCTCGCGCCGCCGGGCATGGCTTGGGCGGGCACGGTGCACAACGCCCTGCCGGTCGCCGACTGGCCGCTCGTCACCGACAAAGACGACTACCTGCTGGCCTTCGGCCGCGTGTGCGACGACAAGGGCTTCCACCTGGCCATCGACATCGCGCGGCGCACCGGCCACCGCCTCATCATGGCCGGCATCGTGCAGGACTGGTACCGCGACTACTACGAGCAACGCATCAAGCCCGAGCTCGACGGCGAGCGCATCGTCTTCGAAGACGAGGTCTCAGACGAGCGCAAGCACGAGCTGTTCGCGCACGCCAAGGGCTTTCTCTTCCCCATCCAGTGGCCCGAGCCGTTCGGCCTGGTGATGGTCGAGGCGCTGGCCACCGGCACGCCGGTGATCGCCCTGCGCAACGGCTCGGTCGACGAGGTCATCGACGACGGCGTCACGGGCTTCATCTGCGACGACGTCGACCAGATGGTGGCCGCCGTGGGTCGGCTCGACGAGATCGACCCGCACGTCTGCCGGGCGACCGTCGAACGGCGCTTCAGCGTGGCGGCGATGACCTCGGGCTACGAGGCCCTCTACCGCGACCTCGTGCGCGACGCACGGCCCGCGCTGCCCTGACGCCCACCCTCTCGTGCCGCCAAGCGACTGCGTCGTTGTCGCTCAAGGCCGGCGTGACTACGTTACGCGCCTGATCGGTCGATCGGCTTCGTCGTCGCCGCTCAGGCATGCGTGCTTCGTCGCGCCTGGTGGCGCCTCGAGGGCGCGCTTGCGCGCGATGTCGCGCCACTGCGCGTCCACCCACTTCTCGACGCTGTTGCCCAGGATCACGCCGCGGATGGCCTTGGCGCGCGCCGCCTTTTCGGCTTCGGGCATGGTGAGCGCCCGGTAGATGGCCTGCGCCTGGTCTTCGATGTCGAACGGGTTGACCGCCACCGTGAGCGCCCCGATCTCTTCGAAGGCGCCGGTGTTCTCGGAGAGGATCAGCACGCCGTTCATCGTGTTGACGAGGGCGCCCTCTTTGGCCACCAGGTTCATGCCGTCGAAGATGGCGTTGACCATGAGGGCGTCGTAGTGGCGGTAGGCGGCGAGGGTGGCCGGAAAGTTGTCTTCGAGGCGCACGTCGATCGGCATCCAGTCGGTGTTGCCGTGGCGCGTGTTGATCTCGGCCACCAGGTGCATGACGCGGTCGCGGTAGGCCACGAACTCCTCGACGTCTTCGCGCGACGGCTGCAGGCGCGCCAGGAACGTGATCTGACCCTTGAACTCGGGGTGCAACTCGAGGAAGCGGTCGAAGGCCAGAAAGCCGCGCAGGATGTTCTTCGACAGGTCGAGCCGGTCGACGCGCACCAGCAGGTACTTGCGGCGGCGCTCGAGCAGCTCGCGCTCGGCGCGCGCCACGCGCGTCGAGCGCACGGCGTGCTCGAGCACCTCGGGGTCGATCGAGACGGGATAGGCGCGCACCCAGACCGTGCGATCGTCGATCAGCACCGCCTTCTCGCGGGTGTCGACGCTGACGTCGAGCACGTCGGCGCAGCCCTGCAGGAAGTTGTCGACGTAGTGCTGCGTGTGAAAGGCGACCACGTCGTTGGCGAGCACGCTGCGGAAGATCTGTTCGCGGATGTCGCGCGGCAGCACCTTCCAGTAGTCGGACTGCGCCCAGGGGATGTGCACGAACTGCTGCAGGAAGGCGCGCGGCGCCGCGGCGCGCACCACCGGCGCCACGGCGTAGAGCTGGTAGTCGTGCACGATCACCACGCGGCCCGCGCCGTCGTCGCCGAGCTCGTCGAGGATGGCCTCGCCGAACAGGCGGTTGACCACCAGGTAGCCGTCGCGCCAGGCGTCGATCTCGTTCTGGCGCACGTCGGGGTGGCGGGCGAGGTCCCACAGGTAGTGCTGGATGAACCACAGCATGGGGTTGGCGATGATGTTGTAGTACTGGTTGTATGCCTCGCGCTCGGGCGCCACGTAGCGCACCTGGTAGGTCTCGCCGTCCAGGTCGACGCGCAGCGACTGAGCGGCCGCGGCGAGCTCTTCTTCTTCGCCGCTCGCCGCGGCGGCGATCCACACGCCCGGGTGGCGCCGCAGCATGGCGCCGAGCACGGTCACCAGACCGCCGGCGCCGCGCTTGACGACCGGCTCGCCGGCCGCGTCGCTGTGGAACGACACCGGGCCGCGGTTGGCCGCCACGATCAGGTCGGGCCGGGCGGGCGGCTCGGGGCCTGCGGGCGGCTCCGAGCGCGCGGGTGTCGATTCTGCCCTTGTCACTGCCCTCCCCCTTTGCCGATCGTTCAGGCCGGCGGTACGGCCCCGTGGCGGCGCGTCATTCGGCCAGCAGGTCGTTGAAGATGCGCAGGTAGTCGCGCAGCAGGCGGGGCGTGAGGAAGTGCTCGCGTACGTGCTCCTTGCCGCGACGGGCCATGGCGTGGGCCGGCTCGGGTCGGTCGAGGATCTCGAGGCAGCGCTCGGCGCAGGCCTCGCTCGAGTCGACCAGGTAGCCCGTGACGCCGTCCTCGACCTGCAGCGGTATGCCCCCCACGGCGCCGGCGACCACGGGGCGCGCCTTCCAGAGGCCCTCGCTCACGGTGAGGCCGAAGCCCTCGCGAGTCGACTTCTGCAGCACGACCGCGGCGTGCGACTGGAAGGCGTTGACCTCGACGC
>CAZFJE010000127.1:0-9709 GCA_964519555.1 uncultured Thermoleophilia bacterium | reverse complement strand
CCAAAGCGGCAGTTGAACTCGAGCAGCTTGATGCCGTGCTCGGTGACGATGAGCCCGCCGTAGAGCACGCCGCGGTACTCGATGCCGCGCCGGCGAAGGGCTTCGAGCACCGGGCGAAAGAGGTCTTCGGCCACGGTCTCGGCGACGCCGGCGGTGAAGCCGGGCACGGGGCAGTAGCTGCCCATGCCCCCGGTGTTCGGTCCCTGGTCGTCGGCGAAGATGCGCTTGTAGTCCTGGGCCGGGGCCATGGGCACCACGCGGGTGCCGTCGCACAGCGCCAGCAACGAGACTTCGGGGCCGCTCAGGAACTCCTCGATCAGGACGGTGCCGCCGGCTTCGCCGAAGGCGCGGTCGGCCAGGCAGAGCCGCACGGCGGCGCGCGCCTCGTCGACATTCCGGCAGATGATGACGCCCTTGCCGGCGGCCAGGCCGTCGGCCTTGATCACGAGCGGCCACGTGTCGCGCGTGTCGAGCTCGCGCAGCGCCGAGTCCAAGTCGTCGTGACGGGTGTAGCGTCCGGTGGCCACGTGGGCGTCGGCCATGATCTCTTTGGCGAAGGCCTTGCTGCCCTCGAGCTGCGCGGCCTTGGCGGACGGGCCGAACACGAGCAGGCCGTTCTCGGTGAACAGGTCGGCGATGCCCGCCACGAGCGGGGCTTCGGGGCCGACCACGGTGAGGTCGATGCGCTCGCGCCGCGCGAACGAGAGCAGTCCTTCGAGATCGGCGCCGTCGATGGCGACCGAGTCGGCCTCTTGCTCGATGCCGGCGTTGCCCGGCGCGCAGAACACCTGGCTGGCAAGCGGCGAGGCGCAGAAGGCATGGACGAGGGCGTGCTCGCGGCCGCCGCCGCCGACAACCAGAACGCGCATGGGGCCTCCTTGCGGGAAGGACGCGGTCACGCACCGCCGGCGACCGCGAACGGCCGCTCGCGGCGTAAGCGAGCACGCATCGGACTTTCTTGGCGAAAGTCTACGCGCGCCGGTGGAAGGGCGAAAGGGCGCTCTACGACCCGCGACGTCAGTCGCGGCGCCCGCCGCGTGGGCCGGGGTCGTCGTCCGTCGAGCGCACCTTCACGCGGGCCGCCTCGCGGCGACCGTGGGAGAGGTGGTAGGCGGTCATGCTGAGCGCGGCGGCGCCGGTCAGCACGAGGAGCACGACCAGGTAGAAGCCCGACGTGTAGCCGTGGCCGTCCTGGGCGGTGAACGAGCCCAGCGAAAGACCGTGGGGGTAGAGGGCGAGCGCGGCCGTGTGCACGACGCGCCCGGCGACGACTGCGAGAACGGCGAAACCGAAGAGCGCGAGCCCCCCGGCTACTTTTGAGTGCATGACATCCTCCGGCGTCGTACTCGGGTGACCAACATGTGGACCGTGCGAGGACATTCGGCAGGAAACATACCCACGGCGTATGAAGCTCTCGTGAACATGGCTGAGAATGACCTGTGAGTCTTGCGCGGCCCGCGCCGCCGAAACGGCGCGCGCCGGCCCTCGAGCGGGTACGTAGGTCGGCGTCGTGGACGTCATCATCATTCCAGGGTTCTGGCTGAACGCCGCTTCGTGGGACGACATCGTGCCCACGCTCGAGGCCGCGGGGCACCGGGTGCGCGCTCTCACGCTGCCCGGCCTCGCGTCGCGCGATGACGACCGCGCCGGCATAGGCCTGGCCGATCATGTCGCGGCAGTGGTGGCGGCCATCGACGAGGCGGACGGCGCGCCGGTCGCGCTGGTCGGTCACAGCGGCGGCGGGGCGATCGCCCACGCGGCGGTCGACGCGCGGCCCGACCGGGTCGCGCGCGTGGTCTACGTCGACGCCGTGCCGCTCGGCGACGGCGACACGATCAACGACAAGCTGCCCGTCGTGAACGGCGAGATCCCGCTGCCCGACTGGTCGATGTTCGGCGACGAGGACCTCGCCGATCTCGACGACGACCTGCGCGAGCGCTTTCGCGCGACGGCCATCCCTCAGCCTGTGGGCGTGGCGACCGACCGCCAGGCGCTGAGCGACCCGCGCCGCTACGACGTGCCGATCACGGTGATCACCTGCGAGTTCCCGGCCGAGACGATGCGCGACCTCATGGCGAAGGGCCACTGGTACACAGATGAGCTCGCCAAGGTGCGAGACGCGCAGATCGTCGACCTGCCGACCGGGCATTGGCCGATGTTCACCAAGCCGGCCGAGCTTGGAGCGGCGATCGCCGCGGCCCTCGCCTGACGACAGGGTTCGCGGCTACCCGGCAGCGGCGCGCGCCTGCGCTCCGACGGCTCCGCGGCGGCAGGGTGAGGCCGCGCCTAGACCGCTCCGCCGCGGCCGATGGAGCGCGGCAGCACGATGGTCTCGTCGCGTCCCGGGCCCACGGCGATGAACTTGATGCGCGTCTTGGTGAAGTCGGCGATGAACTGGATGTAGTCGCGCGCCGCTTCGGGCAGCTCGGCCCACTCCTCGCAGCCGCGCAGGTCTTCGGTCCAGCCGGGCAGCTCTTCGTAGAGCGGCTTGGCGTGGTGAAAGTCGGTCTGGCGCACGGGAAACTCGTCGAGCACCTTGCGGCCGGCCTTGTAGCGCGTGCAGACCTTGACGCCCGGAAGGCCGCTGAGCACGTCGAGCTTGGTGAGGGCCAGATGGGTGATGCCGCTCACGCGCACGGCGTAGCGCAGCGCCACCAGGTCGAGCCAGCCGCAGCGCCGCTGGCGCCCGGTGGTGGTGCCGAACTCGTGGCCGACCTCGCACAGGGCGGCGCCGGCGTCGTCGAACAGCTCGGTGGGGAACGGCCCCTCGCCGACGCGCGTGGTGTAGGCCTTGGCGACGCCCACGACGTTGTCGATGCGCGTGGGCCCCACGCCGGCGCCCACGCAGGCGCCGCCCGAGATCGGGTTGGAGCTCGTCACGAAGGGATAGGTGCCGAAATCGATGTCGAGCAGCGTGCCCTGGGCGCCTTCGAAGAGCACCTCGCGGCCCTCGTCGAGCGCCTTGTTCACAAGCAGCGACGTGTCGGTCACGTACTGCTCGAAGCGCGGCAGGTAGGCGAGGTACTCGTCGGTCACCTGGTCGGCGTCGAGGGTGCCGATGTCGTAGAGCTGCAGCATCAGGTTCTTCTCTTCGAGCGCCACGCGCACCTTGCGGCGCAGGATCTTCTCGTCGAAGAGGTCCTGCACGCGCACGCCGATGCGGGCGAACTTGTCGATGTAGCAGGGGCCTATGCCGCGCCCGGTGGTGCCGATCTTGAACTTGCCGAGCTGCTGCTCGGCGGCGCCGTCGAGCAGCAGGTGGTAGGGCATGATGAGGTGGGCGTTGGCCGAGATGCGCATGTTGTCGAGGCTGATGCCGCGCGCCTTGAGGGCGTCGATCTCGCCGAAGAGGATGTGCGGGTCGATCACCACGCCGTTGCCGATGACACAGGTCTTGGCCTCGTAGAGGATGCCCGACGGGATGAGGTGGAACTTGAACTCCTCGCCGTCGCGCACGATGGTGTGGCCGGCGTTGTTGCCGCCCTGAAAGCGGCAGATGACGTCGGCTCGCTCGGCGAGCATGTCGGTGATCTTGCCCTTGCCTTCGTCGCCCCACTGGGCCCCGATCACAATAGTCGCCGGCACTAGTTCGCTCCCTGGTCGAGGATGGACCGCGCGGCGAGCACCCCCGAGGCGCTCGCCTGGACGAGCCCCCGGGTGACGCCGGCGCCGTCGCCGATCGCGTACAGGTTCTGGACCTCGGTCTGAAGCCCTTGGTCGAGCTGCGGCCGCGCCGAGTAGAACTTGACCTCGACGCCGTAGAGGAGTGTGTCGCGCGCGTTGACCCCCGGGGCCAGCTCGTCGAGTGCCTCGAGCATGTCGAGGATGTCGCGCAGGTGGCGGTAGGGCAGCACGAACGACAGGTCACCCGGGGTCGCGCCGCTGAGCGTGGGCTGCACCGTGCTGCGCCGCAGCCGGTCGGCAGTGGAGCGGTGCCCGGCGAGCAGGTCGCCGAGGCGCTGCACGATGATGTCTTCGCCGAGCAGGTTGGCCAGGCGGGCGACCGATTTGCCGTAGGTGATGGGATCGTCGAAGGGCTGGGTGAAGTCGGTCGACACGAGCAGCGCGAAGTTGGTGTACTCGGTCTTGCGGTCGGCGTAGCTGTGGCCGTTCACGGTGACCACGTCGCCGTAGTTCTCGACCGACACGACGCCGTGCGGGTTCATGCAGAAGGTGCGCACCGGGTCGTCGAAGGTGTGGGCGTAGTAGATGAGCTTGCTCTCGTAGAGCACGCTCGTTAAGGGCTCCATGACCACGGCCGGCACTTCGACGCGCACGCCGATGTCGACGGGGTTGGTGCGCAGGCCGATACCCAGCCGGCGACATTCGTCGGAGAGCCACGACGCGCCCTGACGCCCGGGCGCGAGAATGACGGCGTCGGCGCTGTAGTGGCTGCCGTCGGTGCAGACCACGCCGGTGGCCACGCCGTTCTCGACCGTGATGCTCTCGACGCTCGTGCGCGTGCGCACCGCGATGCGCGGTTCGAGGTCGGTTCGCATGGCCCGCAAGATGTCGGCGGCGCGGTCGCTGCCCATGTGGCGCACCGGCGAGGCGACCAGCGTCATGCCGTGCACGAGGGCCTGGCGGCGGATGGCTTCGACGGCCGGGCTCATGGCGCCGTGCACCTCGGTCGGGGCGCCGAAGTCGATCCAGATGTCGTCGACGTAGTGCACGAGGTCGGCCAGGGCGTCGTCGCCGATGAACTCGCCGAGCCAGCCGCCGACCTCGGGCGAGAGCGTGAGCTTGCCGTCGGAGAAGGTGCCCGCCCCGCCCCAGCCGCAGGTGACGTCGCACGGCGAGCAGTTGGCGCACACCCCGGTGACGCGCGCCGGGCAGACGCGTTTGTCGATGTCGGGGCCCTGTTCGAGCAGCAGAACCGAGCTGCCGTTGCGGCGCACGAGCTCGAGCGCGGCGAAGATGCCGGCGGGGCCGGCCCCGGCGATGACGCAGTCGTAGTGTGTACGTGTCGAATCCATAGTCGGTCAGTCCAAGGTAGCGCGGGGGGAACAGAAGAGAAGGAACTTCCCTTTCAGAGATAGTAAGGGCTGCGCGCCTGCGACTCAACAGTCACCTGATACGATCGGCGCTCCCTGCATCTCGAGAAGGAAGCTTTCATGGACGATCCCGTCCTTGCGCGGCGCAGCATCCGCGCCTACACCGACGAACCGGTCGGCGACGCGCAGGTCGAGCGCCTGCTGCGTGCCGCCATGGCAGCGCCGTCGGCCGGCAACCAGCAGCCCTGGCGCTTCGTGGTGGTCACCGACCGCGCCGTGCTCGCGCAGATCCCTCCCGTGCACCCGTACGCCCGCATGCTCGACCATGCCCCGCTGGCGATCGTGGTGTGCGGCGTCGACCACGACATCCGCTGGCCGGCGCTCTGGCCCCAGGACTGCGCCGCCGCGGTCGAGAACATCCTGATCGAGGCCGTGCTGCTCGGGCTGGGCGCCGTGTGGCTCGGCGTCTACCCGATCGACGAGCGCGTAGCGGCCCTGCGACGGCTGTTCGCCATGCCCGACGAGGTCACGCCCTTCGCGGTGGTCGCCGCCGGTCACCCCGCCGCCGCCAAATCGCCGGCCGAGCGCTACCAGCCCGACTGGGTGCATCGCGAGCGCTGGTAGGCCGGCGCCTGCCCGAGAGGCCGTTTCGGGCGTGGTAAGGTGGCGGCTCCGCAAGCGGCGTCCGGCGCCGCAGTGCGCCAGACTGGAGGACGCGTGGCAGACACCTGGATCAAGGTCGCTTCCGAGGGCGCCGTGCCCGACGACGGCGTCCTGCCCGTCTACCCCCGCGGATTGGGCGTCCTGCTCGTCAAGGCGGGCGACACGGTCTACGCCATCGCCAACCGTTGCGCCCACATGGCCTGCCCGCTCGAAGGCGGCGAGCGCGACGGCTTTCTCATTGCCTGCCCGTGCCACGACTGGCGCTTCGACGTGCGTACCGGCGCCTTCGCCGCGGCGCCCGAGATCACCATCCCGACCTACCCCGTGCGCGTCGACGGCGGCGAGGTCTTCGTCGAGGTCTGAAGAGGTGGAAGCATGAGCGACCCCGTGTTCGTGTACTCCCTGAGCACCTGCCCCTGGTGCCGCAAGGCCAAGGAGTACTTCGCCGACAACGACGTCGCCTTCGAGGCGGTCGACGTCGACCTGCTGCCCGACGACGAGAGCGACCGGCTGGCCGACGAGGCCTATTCGCTCTCCGGTTCGCGCGCCTTCCCGGTCGTCAAGATCGGCGGCGAAGTGATCGTGGGCTACGCGCCCGAGCGGTTCGCCGTCTTACTGGAGACCCAGGCCTGATGGCCCACGAGGCGCGCAGCGCGGCGCTGCGCGAGTTCTTCACGCCGCTCGTCGGGGCGCTGGGCTACAAGTTCACGCCCGACACCGAGCTCGCCGACTTTCTGCTCGAACAAGAGGCCGTGCTCGAAGAGAACAAGGGCGCGCCGTACTGCCCCTGCCAGGGACGCACGCGCACCCGCGAGCACGACATGACGATCGTCTGCCCGTGCATCCCCTACCACCGGGCGCACTTCGACGCCATGCGCCGCTGCTGGTGCGGCCTGTTCGTGCACCTCGACGTGACCGACCCCGCCGTCCTGCCGCAGATCGCGGCGAGCGAGCTCGGGGTCGAGGAATGAGGCGCCATGTGGACTGAAGTCGCCAAGGTCGACGACCTCGCCGCCGGAGGCCTGAAGTTCGTCAAGCTCGGCGGCGCGCAAGCGACGCTGGCCAACTGCGACGGCACGTTCTACGCCGTCGGGCGCCGCTGCGGCCACATGAACGCGCCGCTCGACCAGGGTTCCCTCTCCGGGTACGTGCTCACCTGCCCGCTGCACTTCGGCCAGTTCGACGTGCGCGACGGCTCTGTGCTGGCCTATCCGCTCGACCGCTACCTCGGCGACGAGGCGTTGCCGGCGCCCGTCCGGCGCGTGCTCGACGTCGAGGCGCGGCTGCAGCGTAAGATCCGCGTCGACGGTCTCGCCACCTGGCCGGTGCGCGTGGTCGGCGACGCGGTCGAGGTCGACGTCTAACGCTCGCGGCGCGACCGCCGCGCCCCCCTCACTCTCGTGGGGGCGCGCCCTTCGCGCTCGCGCATGTTCGCAACGTAAGCGACAAGGAGGGAACACCATGGCCTTCGAACTTCCGCCCCTGCCCTGGGCCGAGAACGCGCTCGAACCGGTCACGTCGGCGCGCACGATCAGCTTTCACTACGGCAAACACCACAGGGCCTACGTCGACAACCTGAACAAGCTGGTGGCGGGCACCGACCTCGAGAACCGCAGCCTCGAAGAGGTGATCGGCGCGGTCGCCGGCGACCCCGCCAAGGTGGGTGTCTTCAACAACGCGGCGCAGGTCTGGAACCACAGCTTCTTCTGGAAGTCGATGAAGCCGGGCGGCGGCGGTGCCCCGAGCGGTGCGCTGGCCGCCAAGATCGACGCCACCTTCGGCGGCCTGCCTGCCTTCGTCGAGCAGTTCAAAGCGACTGCCGTGGGCCGTTTCGGCAGCGGCTGGGCCTGGCTGGTCGACGACGCCGGAACGCTCAAGATCGTGACCACGCCCAACGCCGAGATGCCGGCGCCGCCGGTCAAGCCGTTGCTCACCTGCGACGTGTGGGAACACGCCTACTACCTCGACTTCCAGAACCGCCGGCCCGACTTCGTGCAGGCCTTCTGGGACAGCCTGGTCGACTGGGACTTCGCGGCGGCGAACTTCGCCGCCTGACGCCGTCGGGCGGGGGCGCCGGCGGCGGGCTTGCCCGCCGCCGGCGCCCCCGCCATTGCGCTCTCGCCGCCCCGTCGCTTTTGCCGCCGCCGCCGCTCGCGCGCCGGTCGCGTGGTAGTGTCTGCTGACAACGAAGGGGCTCGCGCCCAGAAGGGACCCGGCGTGCCGCTGTTGCGCCTCGACCAAGACCCCGGCTGGCTCGTCCTGCACCCGCAGGGCGCGGGCTGCACTACCACGCGCGAGGTCGTCGAAAGCGAGCCCTTCGCGCGCCTGCTCGCGCTCTACCTCGCCCATCTGGCCCTTCACGACACGCCGCTGCTCGAACGTCGCCCGGCCCTGGCCGGGGCCGTCGGCCTGCGGCGCGCTGCTGGGCGACAGTCCGTTCGTGACCCGCGTCGTCATGTATCCGCCGGTAGTCCTCGACCCGCCGACCAACACCCCCGGGCCGCCGCTGCGGCGCTGCTCGAGCTGATCGATCAGACCACGAAAGGAGAGGCACTCACGTGAAGGCGCTCTATGAGACCAACGAGACCGATCTGGAGCTCGTGAGTCGCGGCAAGGTGCGCGACGTCTACGCCCTCGGTGAGGACACGCTGGTGATCGTCGCCACCGACCGCATCTCGGCGTTCGACGTGATCCTGCCGACGCCGATCCCCGGCAAGGGCGAGGTGCTCACCCAGCTCTCGAACTTCTGGTTCGAGCGCACACGCGACATCATCGCCAACCACGTCGTCGACCCCGAGCCGTTCGCCAATCGGCCCGCCAAGGCGCATCTGCAGGGCCGCTCGGTCGCGGTGCGGCGCTGCGAGGCACTGCCGATCGAGGCGATCGTGCGCGGCTACCTCACGGGCTCCGGCCTCAAGGACTACGAGCGCAGCGGCAAGGTCTGCGGCATCGAGCTGCCGCCCGGCCTGGTCGACGGCAGCCGGCTGCCCGAGACGATCTTCGCGCCCTCGACCAAGGCGGCACTGGGCGCCCACGACGAGAACATCGCCTTCGACGCGGTGGCCGGCCTGATCGGCCCCGGCCTTGCGGCGCAGGTGCGCGACGCCGCCATCGCGCTCTACGAGTGGGGCGCGGCCTACGCCCTCGAGCGCGGCATCATCATCGCCGACACGAAGTTCGAGTTCGGCCTGCTCGACGGCGAGCTCCTGCTGATCGACGAGGCCCTCACCCCCGACTCGTCGCGCTTCTGGCCGGTCGACGGCTACGAGCCGGGACACGCCCAGCCCAGCTACGACAAGCAGTTCGTGCGCGACTACCTCGAGACGCTCGACTGGGATAAAAAGGCCCCGGGCCCCGAGCTGCCGCCCGAGATCGTGGCCAGGACGGCCGCCAAGTACGCCGAGGCCCAGCGCCGCCTCACCGAACGGTCGTAGGCAAGACGGACCGTCACGCCACAGGCGAGCGGGGAAGGTCCGGGCGCGCATGCGCCTGAGTCGGGCGGCACTCTGGGCCGGCGTGGCGCTCACGATCGCGCTGGTCGCGGTGGGCATCTGGTTCTACGTGCGCGACGACTACCCGTTCCAGATCAGCGCGGCCCAGATCACCGGCCTGGTGTATCACTCGGAGGACTCGGGCAGCCCCGTTTCGGGCTACGTCGGCAGCCCCCCCGCCGAGCTTGCCGAGTGGGTCAACGGCATGGAGAAGACGTCGGGTGCGGAGTCGCCGCCGGCCACCACGGTCGTGACGATCATGCGCTCCGGCGGTCCGTCGCTGCGCATCGCCATCGACGGGTCGCGCGG
Source organism: uncultured Thermoleophilia bacterium (assembly GCA_964519555.1). GTDB lineage: Bacteria > Actinomycetota > Thermoleophilia > UBA2241 > UBA2241 > Bog-752. Next base: position 252 of record CAZFJE010000127.1, on the reverse strand, counting down.
CTACGCGAGCTGGGTGAGCGCCGACGGCAGCACGACGCCGGCGGTCGGCCTGCATCTCAACTCGCTCTTCGTCTGGTATGTGCGCGGCATAGGCGACGCCCTGGCCACGACCCGCCACGGCGTGACGCCCCGCGAGGCCCCCAGTGCGACCGGCGCCTCGCCTCGGGCGAGTGCCTCGCCTCAGACGAGCGCGTCGCCCTAGATGATTGATTCCACGCCCTCAGCTCAGGCGCAGTAGTCGACCAGCGCCCT
>CAZFJE010000126.1:0-9784 GCA_964519555.1 uncultured Thermoleophilia bacterium | reverse complement strand
ATTCAGGTTGCCCACCCGCAGAAGCCTTAGACACTTTTCTTTCGCCTGGCTGCCGATGCGTTGTCTGTATCGGCCGGCGAGTCGTATCACTTTAGGGGTTTCGTGGCTGCCGGCGCCTGTTGAGGGCGACTCGTGCCCCCGCAAGCTGATCGCCTAAAAGACGCGGCGCGTCATGACCTGCTTGAGCCGCGCCAGGGCTTTGATCGACTCGCGCGACACCTTCTTCTGCGTAAGGCCGAGCGCAGCCGCCACCTCGTGCTGGGTGAACTCGCGAAAGAAGAGCAGGTAGATCAGCTTGCGCTGAAAGGCGGTGAGCCGGTCGAGGGCATCGTAGAGGGCGATGCGATCCTCGATCGGCAGCGAGAACGACGTGAGGTGCAGCGAGTGGACTTCGCCGGCGTCGGCTATGTGCCCGTCGGCGCCGTCGGCGTAGCTCTCGGGCAACCCCTGCAGGTCGATGCGCGCATACACGTTGAGGACCTCGAGGATGCCGGCTTCGCTGATGTTGATGGCGGCGGCGATCTCGCTCAGGTGCGGCGGGCGCCCCAGCTTCTTGGTGAGCACCCCGACGGCGTCTTCGATCTCGCGGTAGATCTTCTTGACCCAGCGCGGCTGGCGGAGCAGCAGCGAGTCGCGCAGATGGTGGCGCACCTCGCCCTCGACGACCGGTACGGCGTAGGTCGAGAAACGCACGCCTTTGCCGGGGTCGAAGCGCTGCACCGCCTTGATGAGGCCGAGGTTGGCGACCTGCAGCAGGTCTTCGTAAGGCTCGTCGGCGGTCGCGAAGCGCTTGAGGACGTGGTGCAGCAGCCGCTGGTTGTCGCGGACGATCTGATCGAGGCTGACCGGTGAGCGCGTGACCGCATAGTCGGCCACCAGTTCCTCGTTTTTCACGGGGTGCCTCGGCGCGCGCGTCTACTGCTTGACGAGGTTCATGATGTCGAAGATCGGAAGGTACATGCCGATCACGACCACGCCGACCACGGCACCGACACCGAGCATCATGATGGGCTCGATGATCGAGGTCAGCGACTTCACCGCCGCGCTGACCTCGTCTTCGTAGAAGTCGGCGACCTTCTGCAACATGTTGTCGAGCGCGCCCGTCTCTTCGCCCACGGCGATCATCTGGACGACCATGTCGGGGAACACGTGCACGTCTTTGAGCGGCTCTGAGATCGTCGCGCCCTCTTTGACACTCACCTGCACTGCGTCCATGGCCTGCTCGATCACGACGTTACCGGCCGACTTGCCGGTGATGTCGATGGCCTGGAGGATGGGCACGCCGCTTGAGACCAACGTACCCAGCGTGCGCGAGAAGCGCGCGACGGCGATCTTGCGCACGACTTCGCCGATGCCCAAGGGCACGCGCAGCTTGAAGCGGTCCCAGACCATCGTGCCCTTGTCGGTACGCTTGAGATAGCGGATGAGCACGATGAGGCCGATGATCACGACCACTACGACGGCGCCCTTCCAGCTTCGCATGGTGTCTGAGACGGTCACCATCATCCGCGTCAGCATCGGCAGCTTGGCGTTGCCGAGCTGCTGATACATGCTGGAGAACACCGGGATCAGGAACAGCACCATGCCGGTCATCACGATGAGCGCGAAGCTGGCGATCATGATCGGATACACCATGGCCGACTTGACGGCCCTCGTGATCTGGTCGTCTTTTTCGAGCTGCGTGGCCAGGCGGTTCAGGACTTCGTCCAAGATACCGCCGATCTCGCCCGCCCGGACCATGTTGACGTACAGGGGCGAGAACACCTTGGGGTGCTTCTCGAGCGCGTCGGACAGCGAGATGCCGGCTTCGACGTCGCCCCGCACCTGGCCGAGCACCTCGGCGAACTTCTTGTTCTCGGTCTGCTCTTCGAGCACGGTGAGCGCCCGCAGCATGGCGAGACCCGAGTTGATCATGGTGGCGAACTGACGCGAGAAGATCGTCAGGTCCTTGGCCTTGACGCGCTGCAGCGAGGCGAAGATGTCGGTCTTGGCGAGGCTCGTCTTGACCTCGTTGATGTCGACGATCGTGAGACCGCGGTTGCGCAGGCCGGCCGCGACGGCCGCCTTGTTGTCGCCGTCGACCTGGCCCGACGCGGTGGCGCCCCTGCCGTCGAGAGCCTTGTAGGTGTACGTGGCCATGAGTCCTCCGTCACTCCTCGCCGGCGCGGGCAGCACAGCTGCTATCGCCCGTACTGCCTGCGCTGCTTGTCGAGACTGTTCTCGTCATGCTCCGGCAAATCTTTAGTTGACGCGGACCGCCGTGTTCGCCGCCGAGCCCAGCAGACGATCGAGCTGGTCGGGTGCGCTCGAACGCCGCTGCGCGAGCTCGCGCGAGATCACGCCACGGCGCACGAGGTCGGCGAGCGCGGCGTCCATGGTGACCATGCCGAACTGGTTGCCCATCTGCATGGCCGAGTAGATCTGGTGAGTCTTGCCTTCGCGGATCAGGTTGCGCACCGCGGGCGTGGGGATCAGCAGCTCGGCGGCCACCACACGGTTGCGCCCGTCGCGCGTGGGCAAGAGCTGCTGCGTGCAGACCCCGACCAACGTCGTGGAGAGCTGCACGCGGATCTGCTCCTGCTGGTGAGGCGGGAAGACGTCGATGATGCGGTCGATGGTCTGCGGGGCGTCCTGGGTGTGCAGGGTGGCCAGCACGAGGTGCCCCGTCTCGGCCGCGGTGAGGGCGGTCGCCATGGTCTCGGTGTCGCGCATCTCGCCTACGAGGATGACGTCGGGGTCCTGGCGCAGTACCGACTTGAGCGCCCGGTTGAACGACTTGGTGTCGGCGCCGACCTCGCGCTGGTTGATCATGCACTTCTTGTGGCGGTGCAGAAACTCGATCGGGTCTTCGATCGTCATGATGTGCTCTTCGCGGACCTCGTTGATCTCGTCGATCATGGCGGCCAGCGTGGTCGACTTGCCGCAGCCGGTCGGGCCGGTGACGACCACGAAGCCGCGCGGCTTCTTGGTGAGCTCGTGCAGCGCGCGCGGCAGCCCCAGGTCTTCGAGCTTCTTGATCTGCACCGGGATCAGGCGGAAGGCCGCCCCGAGGCTGTTGCGCTGGAAGTAGGCGTTGACGCGGAAGCGGGCCCGCCCGGGCACCGAGTACGAGAAGTCCATCTCCCAGTCGTTCTCGAGGCGCTGCCGCTGGTCCTGCGAGAGGATGCTGTAGATGAGCTCGCGGGTGTCGTTGGCGCCGAGACGCGGGTAGTCGAGCCGCTCGAGCACGCCGTTGACGCGCACGATCGGCGGTGCGCCGACCGACAGGTGAAGGTCGCTGGCGTCGCGCTCCAAGACCTCAAGCAGAATGTCGACAAGATCCATTGGTTTCGTCCCCTCGCAAACCGATTGTCAGATGATGACCCTGGCGATCTCTTCGATCGACGTGAGCCCCTGAAGCACCTTGTCGATGCCGTCCTCGCGCAGGTTCTTCATGCCTTCGGCCTGCGCCACGCGGCTGATCTCGTCGGCGCTCTTGCGCTCGACGGTCAGCCTGCGGATGGCTTCGCTCACGATCATGACCTCGTAGATGCCGAGTCGACCTTTGTAGCCCGTGTTGTTGCACCGTGAGCACCCCTTCGGGTGGTACAACGTCACCTTGTCCATGTCGAAGACTTCGGGTGGGAAGTCGCTTTTCTTGAGCATCTCTTCAGATGGTTCGTACGGCTCCTTGCATTCCTTACAGAGGCGACGCGCCAGGCGCTGGGCGAGAACGCAGTCCACGGCCGACGAGGTGAGGAATGGTTCGATGCCCATCTCGGTAAGGCGAGACAGGGCGCCTGGCGCGTCGTTGGTGTGGAGCGTGGTGAGCACGAGATGGCCGGTGAGGGCCGACTCGATGGCGATGTTCGCGGTGTCGCGGTCGCGGACCTCGCCGACCATCACGATGTCGGGGTCGCAGCGCAGAATGGAGCGCAGGGCCGCCGGGAAGGTCATGCCGGCCTTGGGGTTCACCTGCACCTGGTTGATGCCCGGCAGGCGGTACTCGACCGGGTCTTCGACGGTGATCACGTTCTTCTCAGGAGAGTTGATGAGGTTCAGCGTCGCATACAGAGTGGTCGACTTGCCGGAGCCCGTCGGGCCGGTGACGAGGATGGCGCCGTACGGCCTGGTGAACGAGCGCTGGTAGCGCTTGAGCGCCTTGGGGGAGAAGCCCAGGTCGGCGAGGTCGAGCATGACGTTGGTCTTGTCGAGCAGGCGCATGACGATCTTCTCGCCGTACACGGTGGGCAGCGTGGCGACGCGCATGTCGATGGGCTTGCCGCCGACCACAAGTCCGATGCGTCCGTCCTGCGGCACGCGACGCTCGGCGATGTCGAGCTCGGCCATGACCTTGAGCCGGCTGATGACCCCGTTCTGCATGCGGCGCGGCACCGACATGATCTCGTGCAGCACGCCGTCGAGACGGAAGCGGATCACGAGCTCCTTGGCCTGCGGTTCGAAGTGGATGTCGCTGGCGGCGTCGTCGACGGACTGCGCGATCACCGAGTTCACGAGCTTGACGATCGGCGGCTCCTCGGTCATCTCGCGGATGTCGGTGATCTCTTCGTCGGCGCCCACGGACAGGTCGTTGGCCGCGGTGACCTGGTCGTCGAGCCGGTTCAGCTTGCCGATGGCGCCCACGATGTCTTCTTCGCTGGCGATGGCCGGCACGATCGTGTAGCCCGTCATGATGCGCAGGTCGTCGGCGATCAGGACGTTGGCCGGGTCGATCATGGCGACCTGCAGGGTGCTGTCGTCGAGGAAGCGCACGGGGATGGCCGAGTAGCGCCGGCACAGCCGCTCCGACAGCAGGCCGGCGGCGGACATGTCGATCTGCAGGTTGGTGAGATCGAGGTATTCGATGCCGAACTTGGTGGCCAGCGCCTTGGTGAGGTCGAGCTCGGACACGAGCTTGTCTTCGAGGAGCTGCTCGCCGAGGCGCTTGTGCGTCTCTTTCTGGCGCGCCAGGCTGTCGTCGATCTGCTGCGCGGTGACGAGCTCCATGTCGACGAGGATCTCGCCGAGGCGCTTCTTGCTGGCGCGCAGCGGCACCGGCTCACCAGTGGCGGCGGCCGCGTCGGCGGCCTGCAGCCGCTCGAGGACTTCGTTGACGCCGCCCAGCTTCGGCTCGTCGTCGGGCGTGACGGCGGCGATCGCCGACTCGAGGTCGGCGGCGGCATCGATCTCGATGACCTTACCGGTCTCGATCTCGTCGAGCTCGATCGGCTCGGCGGTCTCGAGCACGTCGGCCTCGGCTAAGCCGGAGAGGGAATCGAAGCCCTCGTCGGGGTAGAAGATCTGATCGTGGCCTGTGCTCACGAAACCGTCCGTCCCCTTGTCGGCGTTGGGTGCGTAGTCGCTCCAGTCGTCGATGTCGTCGGGCTCGCGGTCGCCACTTGAGACCACCTCGACCGCCGGCGGCTCGCCGTGGCGAGTCGCCACGCGACCCGCGACCCGGCTCTTATCGTCGTGCGGCACTCCGCATCACTTCCAGTGGCGCGGCCCGGCCCGTCCACAGTTCGAACGAGAGCGCGGCCTGCCAAACGAGCATCGTCAAGCCGTCGATAGCCCGCGCTCCAGTCGCTCGGGCACGTTCGAGTGGCATCGTCGGCCGCTGTCCGTAGACCACGTCGTACACGATGTGGTCACGCTGGATGTTATCGACCAAAACGCTCGGCACTTTAAGCGAGTCGGCCATGCCCAGCGCGGTGGCGTTGACCACGATGTCCGCGCCGCGGACCTGGGCGGCGGTGAGCGCGTCCAGTGCCACAAGCTCGAATCGCGCGGCCTCGTCGGCTGGCTGCAGCAGACGGACAAGCTCTTCGGCGCGACTCATCGTACGGTTGACCACGGTGCAACGGCTCACCCCGACACGCAGCAGGCCGAGCACGGCGGCGCGCGCGGCGCCGCCGGCGCCGAGCACGAGCGCCGAGGCACCGGCGAGCGGCTCGCCGACCGCCTCCCGCAGCGCCGCGACGAAACCACCGACATCGGTGTTGTAGCCGGCAAGGACGCCGTCGTCGACGACGATGGTGTTCACAGCGGCGATCAGCCGGGCGTCGTCGGAGACGCGGTCGAGGTACGGCACCACGGCCGCCTTGTGCGGCATGGTCACGTTGGCTCCCCGAAAGCCGAGGCTGCGCAGCCCCCTGACCGCCGCCTCGAGGTCGTCGGCGACGACCGGCAGCGGCACATACGCCATATCGAGACCGAGCGCCGCGAATGCGGCGTTGTGCATGGCCGGCGAGAGCGAGTGCGTCACGGGCCAGCCGATGATGCCGGTAAGGACGGTAGTTCCTGCGATCGTCGTCATGTGCTCGCCCCCAGCGTGGAATGATTGAGACGCGCGGACCCGGCGAGGCGCCGGCCGCCGCAAGTCAAGCTTGCACGCCGACGCCCGACATCCTTCTCGCCGGGAGCGGCAGAGCTCGGGGACGAGCGGAGGCAGAGCTCAGGTCGAGCTGAGGTAGTCCTCGAGGATCTGCGCGGCGGCGCGCGCGTCGAGCGCGCCCCTGCCGCCGCGCTGCTGGGCGATCGCCGTGGTGAAGCGCTCGTCGTAGAGCACGACGGGCACGTCGACGGCGCGCTTGAGACGCGCCACGAAGGAGCGCACCTCGCGCGCCTGACCGTGCTCGGCGCCGTCGAGCGAGACAGGCAGGCCGACGACGACCAGCGAGACGCCTTCGGCGGCCACGAGCTCTTTGACGGTCTCGAGGCCGGCCGCCGTGCCCGCACGAGCCACGACCGTGAGCGGACGGGCGATGCTGCCGGTCTCGTCGGAGATCGCCACGCCGGTGCGCGCGACGCCGTAATCGAGCGCCAGAAGCCGCACCTCTACGCTCCGAGGAGCTCCCGGACCTTGGCGACGGCCGCCTCGAGCGCGGCACCCATGCCGCTCACGTCGGTGCCGCCGCCGCGAGCGAGGGTCGGCTTGCCGCCGCCGCGGCCGCCTACGGCCGGCATCATGGCGGAGAGCACGTCGCCGGCGCGCAGCCCGCGGCCGACGAGAGCGTCGGGCGACGTCACCACCACGGCGACGCGCCCGGAGGTGGCGGCCAGCAGGGCGACGGCCGCGTCGGGCAGCGCCGCGCGCACCTCGTCGGCCAGCGCCAGCAGGTCGTCGGGCTTGCTCACTTCGACCTCTCCCGCCACCAGGGTGGCTCCGGCCACGTCGAGCGCCCTGGCAACCAGCTCGTCGACGCGTCCGTGACGCGCGCCGCTCTGGGCCGCGTGCACGGCGTCTCTGAGCTCGCCGAGCTCCTGGAGGCGCCGGTGGACGGCGTCGGCAACGCGGTCGGGGGCGACGTCGAGCTCGCCGGCGACAGCCGCCTCGCGCGCCTCGACCGCGCGGTAGTGCTCGATCGCGGCAGCCGAGGTGATGGCTTCGATGCGGCGCGTATTGGCGCCCACCGACGTGCTGGCGGTGATCTTGCAGAGGCCGATCTGCGAGGTCGACGAGACGTGCGTGCCGCCGCACAGCTCGCGGCTGAAGTCGTCGATCTCGAGGACGCGCACGAACTCGCCGTACTTCTCTTCGAAGAACGCCAGGGCGCCGATCTCGGCGGCGTACTCGCGCGTGGTGACGAAAGGCCGCACCGGATGGTTCTCGACGATGCGGCGGTTGGCCAGGTCCTCGATCTGGCGCAGCTCTGCCGCGGTCGGCGCGCGCCGCGTCTTGTAGTCGAACCGCAGCCTGTCGGGCGTGACGAGCGAGCCGGCCTGGCGGACGTCGTCGCCCAGCACGATGCGCAGCGCGTTGTGCAGCAGGTGCGTGGCGGTATGGTTGCAGGCCGTCTGATGGCGACGCACGGCGTTGACCATGGCCTTGGCGCGCTCGCCTTCGACCACGTTGCCCTCGGTGAGGCGGCCGACGATGACCTGGTCCGACTGGAAGCGCACCACGTCGACCACGTCGAGCTTGCCGGAGTCGGTGTGTATCCAGCCGGCGTCGGCGACCTGACCGCCGCCCTCAGCGTAGAACGGCGACTCTTCGAGCTTGAGCGCCACGCGCCCGTCGGCGAGGACGCGGGCAGCGCGCACCATGGAGTAGACCTCGAGGCGTTCGTAGCCCACGAAGGTGGTCTCGAGCGCCGCGGTATCGCGCTGGAAGGCCTCGAGCTCGCCCGGACCGGTCTCCCCCGCCTTCTGCGCCGCGCGGGCGCGCTCGCGCTGCTCGGCCATGAGGCGCTCGAAGCCCTCTTCGTCGACGCTCATGCCCCTGTCCTGCACGATCTCGCGGGTAAGGTCGAACGGGAACCCGTAGGTGTCGTGCAGCTCGAAGGCGACGGCGGGCGGCAGCTCGGCGCCGGAATCGCGCGCCCGCCGCAGCGCCTCGTCCAGGATGCCCATGCCCTGGGCCAGCGTGCGCGTGAAGCGCGCCTCTTCTTCGACCACGATCTCGAGGATCGCCTCGTGCGCACCGAGCAGCGGCGGATACGCCTCGGCCATGATGTCGATGACCAAGTCGCAGAGACGCGCGAGGAACGGCTCGTCGAGGCCGATCGAGACGCCCTGCTGCACGGCACGGCGGATGATGCGCCGCAACACGTAGTCGCGCCCTTCGTTGCCGGGCAGCACGCCGTCCATGATGAGGAAGGCGATGCCGCGGGCATGCTCGGCCATGGTGCGCAGGGCGCGGGTCACCGGGTCGCTCGAGCCGTAGGTCTGGCCCGAGAGCTCTTCGCCCAGGGCGATCAGGGCGCGGAAGACGTCGGTCTCGTAGACCGTCGTGACCCCCTGATGGATGGCGGTGACACGCTCGAGCCCCATGCCGGTGTCGATGCTCTTCGCGGCCAGCGTGGAGAGGCCGCCGTGTTCGTCCATCTCATACTGCACGAAGACGAGGTTCCAATACTCCATCCAGCGGTCACACTCGCAGCCGGGGCCGCAGTCGGGGCGGCCGCAGCCGTGCTCCTCGCCCATGTCGTAGTAGAGCTCGGTGCAGGGCCCGCAGGGCCCCGTGGCGCCGGCCGGTCCCCAGAAGTTGTCGCCGCGCCCGAGGTGCACGATGTCTGCGTCGGTGAAGCCGTGGGTCTTCCAGATGGCGATGGCTTCGGCGTCGACCGGCACCTGCTCGTCGCCCCCGAAGACGCTCACCTTGACGCGCGTGCGGGGGATCCCGAGCTGGTCTGAGAACGCGAGCGCCCAGGCGATCGCCTCGGTCTTGAAGTAGTCGCCGATCGAGAAGTTGCCGAGCATCTCGAAGAAGGTCAGATGGCGCGCCGTGCGCCCCACGTTCTCGATGTCGGACGTGCGAAAGCAGCGCTGACAGGTCGTGAGACGCCGCGCCGGCGGCGTGTCGACGCCCAGGTAGTAGGGCTTGAACTGCTGCATGCCGGCGGTCGTGAACAGCACGCTGGGATCGCCTGCCGGCACGAGCGAGGCGGGCGCCGGCGAGAGATGGCCGTGGGCCTCGAAGAAGTCGCCGAAGGCCCGCCGGATCTGCGCCGATGACAGCGTCGGTCGGTCTGGTCGCTGGTCGGTCATGGGCACCTCGTAGGGCGGTCTGGAAGGTTAGAGCCGGGGCCTCACAACGCCCCTTCGCCGATGTTCGCCCGCAGTTTCTCGAGCGCCCGGCGGATGAGTCGCGAGACGTGCATCTGGGAGATGCCGACGCGCGCCGCGATCTGTGACTGTGTGAGCCCCTCGAAGAAGCGCAGGTGCAGGATGTAGCGCTCGCGGGCGTCGAGCTTGGCGAAGCCCGGGGCGAGCATCGTGCGGTCTTCCATGGTGTCGTAGGCTTCTTCTTCGGTGCCCATGTAGTCGATCAGGCCGGTCTCGTCGTCGCCCGACTCGCCGTTGG
>CAZFJE010000125.1:0-9789 GCA_964519555.1 uncultured Thermoleophilia bacterium | reverse complement strand
CGCGCCATCCGCCTGCGGCCCCACTTCTTTCCCTTCACCGAACCGAGCGTCGAGCTCGACGTCGAGTGCCTGCTCTGCGGCGGGGCCGGCTGTCGCTCGTGCAAGTACTCGGGCTGGCTCGAGATCCTCGGCGCCGGCATGGTCGATCCCAACCTCTACGGCTTCGTGGGCTACGACGCCGGCGAGCTGCAGGGCTTTGCCTTCGGTATGGGCGTCGAGCGCATGGCCATGCTCAAGCACGGCGTGCCCGACGCGCGCGCCTTCTTCGACAACGACCTTCGCTTCCTGGAGCAGTTCTGATGAGAGTGCCGCTTAGCTGGTTACGCGACTACGTCGCCTGGGACCGCTCCGCCGAGGAGCTCGCCGAGCTGCTCAGCATGAGCGGCTCCGAGGTCGAGGGCATCGACTGGGTGGGCGCCCCTCACCAGGCCGACAACCTGGCGCGCTTCCGCGTGGGCCGCGTGCTCACCAAGGAACGCCACCCCAACGCCGACAAGCTCTGGCTGTGCACGGTCGACGTGGGGCCCGACGGCGGCGGCGTGCACCAGATCGTCTGCGGCGCCCAGAACTTCGCGGCGGGCGACACCGTGGCCGTCTCGCTGGCCGGCGCCACGCTCGAGAACGGCCTCAAGCTGCGCAAGGCCAACCTGCGCGGCGTCGAGTCGAACGGCATGATGCTCTCCGAACAGGAGCTCGGCTTCGAGCAGGCCAGTCCCGGCATCATGGTGCTGCCGGCCGACTGGCCGGTGGGCGCGCCGCTGGCCGACTACCTGCCGGTCGCCGAACCGGTGCTCGAGATCGAGGTCACGCCAAACCGCCCCGACTGCCTGTCGATCTACGGCGTGGCCCGCGAGGTCGCGGCGGCGGCCGGTCTGCCGCTGGCGCCGCCGCCCATAAGCGAGCCGCCCACCGGCGGCGCGCCGGCCGAACAGTCGATCGCCGTCGAGATCGCCGACCCCGACCTGTGCGTGCGCTACGGCGCGCGCGTCGTGCGCGGCGTCGCGGTCGGCCCGTCGCCGGTCTGGCTCAAGGCACGGCTCACGCATGCCGGCATGCGCCCCATCAACAACGTGGTCGACGTTACCAACTACGTGCTGCTGGCCGTCGGCGAGCCCCTGCACGCCTTCGACGCGGCCAACATCCGCGGCGGCAAGCTCGTCGTGCGCCGCGCCCACGACGGCGAGCGCATCGTCACCCTCGACGGCGTCGAGCGTGCCCTGCGCGCCGACAACCTGGTGATCGCCGACACCGAGCGTGCCCTGGTGATCGCCGGCGTCTTCGGCGCCATCGACGCCGAGATCGGCGAGCAGACCACCAGCCTCGTGCTCGAAGCGGCCACCTTCAACGGGCCCAACATCATGCGCACCTCCAAAGAGGTGGGCTGGCGCAGCGAAGCCAGCTCGCGCTTCGAGAAGGGCCTCGATGCCTGCTACGTGCCGCACGGCCTGGCCATGGCGAGCCGCCTGTTCCACGAGCTCTGCGGCGGCACCGTGGCGCCCGGGACCGTCGACGTGTGGGGACAGCGCCCCGCCGCGCCGCCGTGCCTGCACTACCGTCCGAGCCTCTCCGACCGCCTGCTCGGCTTGCCGATCGCAGCAGCCGAACAAGCCGACATCTTGCGGCGCCTGGAGTGCGAGGTCGAGACGGCCGACGCGCAGACCGACGCCGGGCGGGCCGCCGCGGCGGCCGCCGATGACGCCGCCCAGCCTGTCTTCGCCGTCACGCCGCCGCCGTTTCGCCGCGACCTCGAGCGCCCCGTCGACTTGGTCGAAGAGGTCGCCCGCATCCACGGCCTCGAGAACCTGCCCGAGACCCTGCCGCTGCGCGGCGAGGCTGTCGGTCTGCTGACGACCGACCAGCAGGTGCGCCGGCGCATCGCCGACACGTTGATCGGGGCCGGACTCGACGAAGTCGTCACTTACTCGTTCGTAGCCGCCGACACCGTCGCGCCCCTGGGTCTCGCGGCCGACGACCGTCGCGGCGCGCCCATCGCGCTGGCCAACCCCATGAGCGCCGAGCAGGCCGTGATGCGCACCACGCTCGTCCCTGGGCTGCTGGCGGCCGTCGCCGCCAACCTGGCGCAGCAAGCCGAGCGCGTCGCCGTCTTCGAACAGGGGCGCGTGTACCTGCCGCGTCGCGACGGCGAGCTGCCCACGCCCAGCAAGGGGCCCAAGGACACCTGCCAGCCGTGGCCGGTCGACGAGCCCGAGATGCTCGGCATAGCCGTCTGCGGCCCGGTGGTCGGCGAGAGCTGGGCCGGGGCCGCGCGACCGACCGACTTCTACACGATCAAGGGTTTCGTCGAGCGCCTGCTGGGCGGTCTGCAGATCGATGGCGCCGGCTTTGAGCGCGCGATCGAGCCGCACCTGCACCCCGGTAAGTCGGCCGCCCTGCTGCTCGGCGACGAGAGTCTCGGCGCGCTGGGCCTGCTGCGGCCCGACGTCGCCGCGCGCTACGGCATCGATGGCCGCGCGGTCTACGTGGCCGAGCTCGCCGTGGCGCCGCTGGCCGCGCGCGGCCTGGCGACCAGCCTCTTCGAAGATCTGCTCACGTTCCCGCCGGCCAGCCAGGACCTGGCCGTCGTGCTCGACGCCGGCGTACCGGCCGCCGAGGTGCTCGCCGTCGTGCGCAAGGCCGGCGGCAAGCTGCTGCGCGAAGCTCACGTGTTCGACGTCTACGAGGGCGACCAGGTGCCCGCTGGCAAGCGCTCGCTGGCCGTGCGCCTGCTCATGCGCTCGCCCGATCGCACGCTGACCGACAAGGACATCACCGGCGTGCGCCACAAGGTTCTCACCGCGCTCGAACGCGACCTGGGCGCCACGCTGCGGTAAGCGGCGAGCGGGGGCGCCGCCGCCGCGTCGCAGGGCAACGCCAACCATCCAGCAGGCCCGCAGGGAGGAGTGAATAGTTATCGTAGTCTTCGCACCGCACTTGCATCTTTTGTATGGTTCGCGTAGAGTGCCGCCACCATGAACTGCTCCACGTCCATCATCGGTCCTTCCGCGCGCCGCCTTCGCGGCGCTCTCGACGGCCGCCTGTGGTCACGGGCCCGACGTGCACGACGCACGCCGGCCGGTGGTCGCTAGCGCCTGTCTCTTTCTTCGTTCCTCGTCAGAAAGACGGTCCGCCCCCGCCGCGTCGGCTCTGCTTGCCCCGTCGTCGTTGCTCGGAGTGCCTCATGACCGTCACCAGCGCCACCTTTACGTCCACTAGTCCCGGCGATCCGCTCGCCGCCTGTGCCGGCGACCCGCTTGCCGCTCTCGCCGACGACGCGCTCGGCGGTGCGGTCACCCATCCAGGGCAGGTCACCGCCGCCGTCGTGGGCGCATCGGGCTACACCGGCGCGCTGCTCTGTGAGCTGCTCCTGCGCCACCCCGGGGTGGCGCTCGAGCAGGTGAGCTCCGAGCAGCTCGCCGGCGCCCTGGTGGCCGACCACCTGCCGCGGCTGCGCACCGCCCTGTCGTTTAGCGCGCCGGCCGAGGTCGGCGGCACCGACGTGGCCTTCGTCTGCGCGCCGCACGGACAGGCGGCCCCCGTGGTGTCGCGCCTGCTCGACGACGGTGCGCGGGTCGTCGACCTGTCGGCCGACTTCCGCCTCGACGCCGAGACCTACGCCGCCTGGTATGGCCCGCACCCGTATCCTTCACTGCTGCCGCAGGCGGTCTACGGTCTGACCGAGCTGCAGCGCCCGGCGCTCGCCGGCGCGACGCTCGTCGCCAACCCGGGCTGCTACCCCACCGCCGCGCTGCTCGCCCTTGCGCCGCTTGCGCCGCTCGGCTTAAGCGACGTCGTGATCGACGCCAAGTCGGGCGTGAGCGGCGCCGGCAAGTCGCCCAGCGAGCGCACGCATTTCTGCAGCATCGACGGCGACCTCGTGGCCTACGGCCTGAGCGGGCACCGTCACTACCCCGAGATCGTCGGCGGTCTCGCGGCGCTGGCCGGGGCGGCGGGGGCGGGGTCGGGTGCCACTGAGGCGGCCCCGAACGCCGCGGGGGCCGGGCCGGCCGGCCTGGGGCAGCCGGCGGCGCCGACGGTCACCTTCGTGCCGCACCTCATGCCGGTCGCGCGCGGCATCGTCGAGACGATCTACGTGCGCGCCGAGCGGCTGCCCTCGGCAGCCGCCCTGCGCGCCCTCTACGAAGAGGCCTACGCGGACGAGCCGTTCGTCGCCCTGGCCGACGCGCCGCCCGAGCTCAAAGACGTGGTCGGCACCAACGCCTGCCGCCTCTTTGCCACGATCGACTGGGCGGCTCGCCGGGTGATCGTGGTCTCGGTCATCGACAACCTCATGAAAGGCGCGGCCGGCCAGGCCGTGCAGAACCTGAACGTCATGGCCGGATTCCCCGAGCACTGGGGGCTCACGTGAACGCAGCGCGCAAAGCGACCACGCCGCCGCACGAGCCGGCGCCGCCGCACAAGCCGGCGCCGCCCAATGCCGCGACGCCACGCAAGGGTCCCGCGTCGGCCATGCGGCTCGCCCTCGAGGGCTGCGGCCCGTCCGAGCTGCTGCCGGCGAGCCGCTTTGTGAACCTGCCGGCCGGCGTCGAGCAGGCCGCCGGCACCGTCACGCACCCGCTCGGCTTTCGCGCCGCCGGCCTGCACGTCGGCCTCAAGCGCAGCGGCCTGCGCGACCTCGGCATCCTCATCTCCGACAAGCCCTGCTCGTCGGCGGTGCTGTTCACCACGAACGCCGCGGCGGCCGCGCCGGTGCGCCTGACGCGGGGCTCGTCGATCTGCGAGCGTCTGCGCGGCGTGGTCGTGAACTCGGGCAACGCCAACGCCTGCACCGGCAAGCGCGGCCTGGGCGACGCGGCGCGCATGCGCCTGGTCGCCGCCGACGCCTTGCGGCTGCCCCCCGAAGAGGTCGCCGTGGCCTCGACCGGGGTGATCGGCGTGCCGCTGCCGATCGACCCCATCGTGGCCGGCATCGAGGCGACCGCCAAGGCGCTCGCCCCAGACGGCGGCCCCGACTTTGCCGCCGCCATCCGCACCACTGACCGCACGCCCAAGGCCGGTGCGCTCACGCTCCACCTGGAAGGCGGCGAGGTGCGCATAGGTCTCGCCGCCAAGGGCGCCGGCATGATCAGTCCGCGCATGGCGACCACGCTCTGCTTCGTCACGACCGACGCCGCCATACCGCAGCCGGCCCTCGACGACCTGCTGCGCCGCGTCGTGGCGCGCACCTTCAACTCGATCACGGTCGACGGTCAGCAGTCGACCAACGACACGGTCCTCTGCCTGGCCAACGGCGCCTCGGGTGTCACGGTGACGGGTGTGGCGCTCACCCTGTTCGAAGAGGCGATCGAGGCCGCCATGCTGGCTCTCGCCGTGGCCCTGGTGGGCGACGGCGAGGGCGCCACGCATACGGTGCGCCTGGCCGTGGGCGGCGCCTGGGACGACGACGAGGCCGCCTGCGTGGCGCGCTCGATCGGCGACTCGCCGCTCGTCAAGTGTGCCTTCTTCGGCGCCGACCCCAACTGGGGCCGCATCGTGCAGGCCGCCGGACAGGTCGTGGACTCCACGGCCGGCGCGCGCTTTCGCGTGGACGTCTCCTACGGCGAGGTCGAAGTGGTGCGCGACGGCGAGCCGGTCGAGTTGAGCGCGGCGAGCCGCCGTGCCCTGGCCGTCGTCATGGCCATGCCCGAGATCGACCTGCGCCTCACGTTGCATCGCGGGCCCGGCGCCTCGACCATCTACTTCAGCGACTTGAGCCATGCCTACGTGTCCGTCAACTCCGAAAGCACGAGCTAGCGAGGTGGGGACTATGACCGCTCGCCATCAAAGGACAGTGCAGACCCTGATCGAGGCGCTGCCCTACATCCGCCGCTTCCAGGGCTCCACCATGGTCGTCAAGTACGGCGGCGCCGCCATGACCTCGCCGCAGCTCGCCGAGCAGTTCGCCAAAGACGTTGTGCTGCTCAAGCTGGTGGGCATGCGCCCCGTGATCGTGCACGGAGGCGGCTTGGAGATCACCCGTCAGATGAGCCGCCTCGGCATGGAGCCGGTCTTCGTCGACGGCCACCGCGTCACCGACGCCGCCACCCTCGAGGTGGCCGGCATGGTGCTGGTCGGCAAGGTCAACACCGATATCGTCGGCCTCATCAACAGCCACGGGGGCACAGCCGTCGGCCTCTCGGGCCAGGACGGCAGGCTGATCAGCGCCCAGGTCAAGGAGCACCACGACCTCGAGGGCAACCTGCTCGACCTGGGTTTCGTGGGCTCGGTGAAGGTCATCGACACGACTGTGCTCGACCTGCTCACCGACGACATGATCCCCGTGGTGGCCAGCGTGGCCGCCGACGACTCGGGCCAGGTCTTCAACATCAACGCCGACACGGTGGCCGGCGAGCTGGCCGCCGCGGTCGGGGCCGAGAAGATCGTCTTTCTGACCGACGTGGGCGGCGTGCTCGAAAGCGACGGCTTCGAAGAGACCGTGGTGAGCGAGTGCGACCTGGCCTACCTGGGCGCGCTGCAGGGCGCCGGCAAGATCACCGGCGGCATGCTGCCCAAGGTGGCCGCCGTGCGGCAGGCGCTGGGCGCCGGCGTGGCGAGCGCCCACATCGTCGACGGCCGCGTCGAGCACGCCGTGCTGCTCGAAGTACTGACCGACGCCGGCTGCGGCACCAAGGTGGTCGCGTGAGCGCCGTGGGCTGCGCCGCGGCGCCCGCCCGCGGCTTGCCCGCGGCGCCCGAGTCCGGCGGTCTCGCTGTGGCGCCGGAGCGCGCCGGCGTGGCCGTCGCGCCCGATTGTGTATGCTGCGCAGCCCCGTTTGTCTTGTATAGTATGCACGATATTCCTGCATCAATGAGGGCTGGCCGGCCACGGTGGACCGGCGGCGGACAGGCGGGAGACATGACGGCAGCCACTGCCAGACACAAGCGGAAGGCCATGAGCAAAGCCGAACGTCACAGGCTGATCCAGACGGTCATCATGCAGCGCGAGGTGGCCACCCAGCGCGAGCTCGTGCACGCCTTGAGCACGCTGGGCTGCCCGGTCACCCAGGCCACCGTCTCGCGCGACATCCGCGAGCTCGACCTGCAGAAGGTGCGCACGCACCTGGGCCGCGCCAAGTACGTGCTCTCCAGCCGTGAGCGTCCCAAAGACCCCGAGCAGGCCGCCGGTCACGTGCTGCGCGACTTCGCGCGCTCGGCCGCGGTCGCCCAGAACCTCGTGGTGGTGCGTTGCGAGATCGGCACCGCCACCACCGTCGCCCGCCAGATCGACAACCTGAACCACTCCGACGTCGTCGGCACCCTGGCCGGCGACGACACGTTCCTCATCATCGTCAAAGACCACGCCACGGCCCTCGAGATGCAGCGCTATGTCGACCGTCTCCGAGAGGCCTAGCGCGCAGGCACCCCTCTCGCGCGCACGCTAGCCAGCCAGTCGGCGCACCCATCGGGGGTGCGGCGCCGGGCGGCGGCTGAAAAGCCGCCGCCCGGCGCCGCGCACACCCCCTGCGAGCCCCCGCCGCGACGCCCACCGTTCTTTTCTTCGTTCGCAGTTCTCGACAGGCAAGGGAGCATCAGTTGAGCAAGATCATCGTCCTCGCATACTCCGGCGGCCTCGACACGACCGCCATGATCCCGTATTTGAAGGAGCACCACGATGCCGACGTCGTGGCCATGCTGGTCGACGCCGGGCGCGTGACCGGCATCGACAAGCTCATGGAGCGCGCCAAGGCGGCCGGCGCAGTCGACGCCGTGGTGGTCGACGCCAAAGAGGAGTTCGCCCAGCAGTACGTGCTGCCTGCACTCATGGCCAACGCTCTCTACGAAGAGAAGTACCCGCTCGTGAGCGCGCTCTCGCGGCCCCTGATCGCCCGCAAGTTAGTCGAGACGGCGCATCGCTACGGGGCCGCCGCGGTCGCTCACGGCTGCACCGGCAAGGGCAACGACCAGGTGCGCGTCGAGATCGGCGTGCGCAGCCAGGATCCGCACCTCGAATGCCTGGCGCCGGCCCGCGACTGGGGCATGAGCCGCGAGCAGCTGCTCGACTACTGCGCGGCGCGCAAGCTGCCCGTGTCGCTCACCAAAAAAAGCCCCTACTCGATCGACGAGAACCTCTGGGGGCGCACCAACGAGTGCGGCATGCTCGAAGATCCCTGGGTGGCGCCTCCTGAAGATGCCTTCGAGGTCACGGTGAGCGCCGAAGCCGCGCCCAACGAGGCGCAGCTCGTCGAGGTCGGTTTTGAGCGCGGCGTGCCGGTGACACTGGACGGCGACGAGATGGGCCTGGTCACGTTGATCGGCGCCATCGACGCCATCGGCGGCGCCCACGGCTTTGGCCGCGTCGACATGATCGAGAACCGCCTGGTCGGCATCAAGAGCCGTGAGATCTACGAGGTTCCGGGAGCGCTCGCCCTGATCTGCGCCCACAAGGAGCTCGAAGACCTCGTGCTCACCCGCGACCTCATCCACTTCAAGCGCACCATCGAAGCCAAGCTCGCCGACATGATCTACGAGGGCCAGTGGTTCGACCCGCTGACCGAAGCCTGCAAGGCCTTCCTGTTCTCCACCCAGGAACGCGTCTCGGGCACCATCAGGCTGCGCTTCTACAAGGGTACCTGCACGGCCGAAGGACGCCGCTCCAAGAACACCCTCTACAACTACAAGCTGGCGACCTACTCCAAAGAAGACGAGTTCTCGCATACCGCGGCGGCCGGCTTCACCGAGCTCTGGGGCCTGCCCATCGAGATGTGGGCACGCGTCGGCAAGGAGATCGCCCTCGAAGCCAGCAAGTGACGAAAGCGCCCGGCGCGGGGCAGACGGTAAGGGAAGCGCTGGGCGCGCGAGCGCCCGGTGCCCGCCGACGGGAGCGGGCAGCCGGGCGCGCAGGGTCCGGCGCGAGCCGTCAAGGACCAACGAGACGCCGGGCGCACGAGCGCTCCGCGGGCGCGGAAGGAGAGACGATGAGCAAGGCCAGGTCGGGACGGTTCGCAGGTGAGCGCTCGGCGGCGTTCGTGGCCCTGAACTCGTCGCTCGCGCTCGACTGGCGGCTGTGGCCCGAAGACATCGAGGGATCGGCGGCGCACGCCCGCGCGCTCGAGCGCGCGGGCGTCGTCACCGCCGCCGAGCTGCGGGCCATCGAAGAAGGCCTCGCCCAGGTGGCCGCCGAGATCGAGTCGGGCGCCTTCGTGCCCGACGATGCCGACGAAGACGTGCACATGGCGATCGAGCGCCGCCTGACCGAGGTGTGCGGCGCGCCGGGAGCGAAGCTCCACACGGCGCGCAGCCGCAACGACCAGGTCGTCACCGACGTGCGCCTGCACCTGCGGCGCGTGATCTCGGGCCAGCGCGAGGCCCTGCGCGAGCTTCAAGAGCTGTTGCTGGCCCGCGCCCAGCCGCACATCGAGTCGGTCATGCCCGCCTACACCCACCTGCAGCGCGCCCAGGTGACCTCGCTCGCCCAGCACCTGCTCGCCTGGTTCTGGATGCTCGACCGCGACCGCGACCGCTTCGCACTCGCCCTCGACGCCTGTCTTGAGCTGCCGCTCGGCGCCGGCGCCGCGGTCGGCCTGAACTACGACCTCGACCGCGCCGCCGTGGCCGCCGAGCTCGGCTTCGCGCGCGTCTCTCCCAACTCGCTCGACGCCGTCGCCGACCGCGACTTCGCCTGCGACTACCTGGCCGCCGCCGCCACTCTGGCCGGCCACCTCAGCCGTATCGGGGCCGAGATCGTGCTGTGGGCGACCGCCGAGTTCGGCTTTGTCGGTCTGCCCGACGCGGTGAGCGGCGGCTCGAGCATCATGCCGCAGAAGCGCAACCCCGACGCCGCCGAGCTCATGCG
>CAZFJE010000124.1:753-9850 GCA_964519555.1 uncultured Thermoleophilia bacterium | reverse complement strand
TCGCCGACAAGGGCATAAACCTCGAGATGATCTCGACCTCGCCGATCAAGGTCTCCTGTGTCATCGCCAAGGAGCGCGTCGAAGACGCGGTCATCGCGCTGCACGACGCCTTCGGCCTCGACAGCGCCGCCGTGAGCCACGCGCACAGCGATCGCGGGCCGAGTCGCGACCCGGGCGCGGCATGACCGAGCGCACCTGCACGGTCGCGATCGTCGGGGCGACCGGCGTCGTGGGCGGCACCGTGCGCGCCATCCTGGAGCAGCGCGGCTTTCCGGTCGGCGAGCTGCGGCTGCTGGCGAGCGCCCGTTCGCGCGGCACGCGGCTCGATTTCAGGGGCACACCCCACACCGTGGCTGAGCTCTCGGCCGACGCCTTCGCCGGCGTCGACCTCGCCTTCTTTGCCGCCGGCGGCGCGGTGAGCCGCGAGCTCGTGCCGGTCGCCGTGGCCGCGGGCGCCGTGGCCATCGACAAATCGAGCGCCTTTCGCGACGATCCCACGGTGCCGCTGGTCGTGCCCGAAGTCAACGCCGCCGACCTCGCCTGGCACAAGGGCGTCATCGCCACGCCCAACTGCTCGACCACCCAGCTGGTGGTCGCCCTCAAGCCCCTCCACGACGCTGCCGGCATCGAGCGCGTCGTGGTCTCCACCTATCAGTCGGTCTCGGGCAGCGGCCAACGCGGCGTCGACGACCTGAACGCCCAGGCGCGCGCCTGGGCGGCGGGCGCCGCACCCGAGCTCGGCTTCTATCCGCGCCCCATCGCCTTCAACCTCCTGCCCCACATCGACGCCTTCCTGCCCGACGGCTCCACCAAAGAAGAGCAGAAGATGGTCGACGAGACGGTCAAGATCTTCGGCGACCCCGCCATCCGGGTCACCGCCACGTGCGTGCGCGTGCCGGTCTTCGGGGCGCACTCCGAAGCGGTCAACCTGCAGACTCGCAAGCCGCTCGGCGCAGCCGCCGCGCGAGCCCTGCTCGCCGCCGCGCCCGGCGTCGAGGTGATCGACGACCCCGGCCGGGGCCTCTACCCCACGCCGCTTGACGCCGAGGGCGACGACCCGGTCTACGTGGGCCGCATCCGCGACGACGACACGGCGCCCAACTGCCTGAACTTCTGGGTCGTAGCCGACAACCTGCGCAAGGGAGCCGCCTTGAACGCCGTACAGATCGCCGAAGCCCTCATGGAGCGGGGCCAGTTGTGAGCGCCTTCGCCGCGGGCGGCGACGCCGCCGAACCGCGCGACAGCTTCGACGTCGCCATCGTGGGCGCCGGCCCCGGCGGCATGACGGCCGCCATCTACGCCTCGCGTGCCCGCCTGAGCACCGTCGTGCTCGAGCGCAACACGGCCGGCGGCATCATGTCGGTCACCGAGCGCGTCGAGAACTATCCGGGCTTCCCCGAGGGCATCACCGGCTTTGAGCTTGCCGAGAAGATGAAGCAGCAGGCCTGCCAGTTCGGCGCCGACCTGCGCGAGATCGACGGCGTCGTGTCGCTCGAGCAGCGCGCCGACGGCTCCTGGACCGTCGTCACCGACGAAGCGACCGTCACCGCCAGGGCGGTCATCCTGTCGCCCGGCGTCGAAGCCCGCAAGCTCGGCGTGCCCGGCGAGGCCGAGTTCATGGGGCGCGGCGTGTCGTACTGCGCCACCTGCGACGGCCCGCTCTATCGCGGCAAAGAGGTCGTCGTGATCGGCGGCGGCAACGCGGCCGTCGAAGAGGGCATGTTCCTGGCGCGCTTCGCCTCGGCGGTCCACGTTGTGCACCGCCGCGACGCCCTGCGCGCCACCGCCATCGCCCAGGAGCGCGCCTTCGCCCAACCCAACATGCACTTCATCTGGAACGGCCAGGTACGGCGCATCGTCGGCGAGACCAAAGTCGAGGGCGTCGACTACGAGCACGTCGTCGACCACACCACCCACACGCTGCCCGTGTCGGGCGTGTTCTTCTACGTCGGCCAGCTCCCCCAGACCGCCTTCCTGCGCGGTACGGTCGAACTGGACGACGACGGCTTCATCGTGACCGACACCCACCTGCGCACCAGCCGCCCCGGCGTGTTCGCCTGCGGCGACGCGCGCGCCGGCATCATCAAGCAGATCGCCAACGCCGTCGGCGAGGGCGCCCTGGCGGCGATCGGCGCCGAGAAGTACCTGGACGAGCTCGACTTCGCCGCCCGCCAGGCGGGCGCCGGCGCGCCGGCACATCCGGCGGCGGATACCGCCTCATGACGGTCGGCTCGCCCGAACGGCGCCGCTCAAGCGGCGAGCGCCGACCAAGCCCCCGAACGAGTCTCTAGGAGGGACACGTGGACGCAGTGACGCAGGACACCTTCAAGACGGAGGTACTCGACGCTCCCGGCAAGGTCCTGGTCGACTTTTGGGCCGAGTGGTGCGGACCGTGCCGCGTGGTCGAACCGGTATTGAACGAGATCGCCGAGCGCAATCCCGGCGTGCGGTTCGTCAAGCTGAACGTCGACGAGAACCCGCAGGTGGCGCAGAGCCTCGAGGTGCTGAACATCCCGACGCTGCTGGCCTTCGAGGGCGGTCAGTTGAAGAAGCGCATCGTCGGCGCGCTGAGCAAGCCCAAGCTGGTCGAAGAGCTCGCCGACTGGCTTTCGTAGCGCACTCGCGCTCGCGCTTCAGATGCCTGTGATCACGGTGCGGCTCTGGGCCGGCCGCACGCGCGCCCAAAAAGCCGAGCTCGCGCGGCGCATCACCGACGCTATGGTCGAGGTCGCCGCCTGCGAGCGCGATACGGTGCGCGTCATTTTTGACGACTACGAAAAGAGCGATTGGGCCGTCGGCGGACGGCTGGCCGACGAGCCGGAGTAGCGGCCGCCTGGCCGGCCGTCGAGCGGGAGCTGCGCTCCCCCTGAGCCAGTAGGGCCGCCGCGGCGGCCTTCGCGCTAGGCGCGCTCGAGCCGGAACCCGATGTCGTCGTACGAGAACGACACGAGGCCGTCGGAGACGACCAGGTCGAGCGCCGTCTGGATCTTGACCGGCAGCTCCTGCAGGCGCGTGCGAATAAGGCCGGCGCGGCTCGTGTCGACCGCCGCCGCTTCGAGCCAGTACTGCAGATCGACGGTGCGATGCAGGCGGCGCTCTTCGACGACCGTCAGGCCGGCCTTGGCGAACTGCTCGAGGAACTCGCCGTGGGTCTCGTAGCGGCGGTGCGAGGCGTCGCTTAAGCGCGCGAGCTCGTTCAGGGTGCGGTCGAGCTCGCCGCTCACCAGCAGGTCGTAAACCACGAGGCGCCCGCCGGGGACCACCACGCGCGCCATCTCCCTGAGCGCCGCGACCGGCTCGGGAAAGCGGTGCAGGGCGTTGCGGCAGGTGGCCAGCGTGAAGGCACCGTCGGCGAAGGGCAGCGCGTAGAGGTTGGCCAGGGCAAAGCCGACGTTCTCGACGCCGACCTCGCGGCTCAGGCGCAGCGCTTCGTCGATCGTGTCTTTGCGGTTGTCGACGGCGAGCACGCTGGCCACGGCGCCGGCCAACGCGAAGGCCATGGTGCCGACCGTGGTGCCGACGTCGATGACGCGGTCGCCGACGGTCGGAGTCGCCAGCTCGACGGCCAGCTCGATAGAGGGATCGCCCTGAATGCGTGGTTCGCCTTGGATGCGTTCGTGGCTCACGTCGCGCTCCGCCTCTCAGCCGTAATTGACCGTGAAGATCGTGCCTGTGGACGAAAGGCCCACGATGACGTCGTGCCCCTCGACCCGCACGGTCTCGCGATACGATCGGGGCACGTCGCCGAGCTCGAGCTCGTTGGCCAGAGTCTCGCTCTTGATGTACGCCGCGTTGCGCTCGACGAGCCCGGTCAGCTCGGCCGGCACCGCCAGCGCCAGGCTGATCGTATCTTCTATGCGTAAATCGGCGTTTTTGCGCGAGAGTTGAACGGCATGGACCAGCTCGCGCACGGTGCCTTCGTCGCGCAGCGCCTGGTTGATCGTGGTCACCAGGGCCACGGTGAGCGTGCCGTCGGTCTCGACCCGGCTGCCTTCGGGGGCGACCGTCTCGACCAGCACGTCGCCGGGGGTCAGAAGCAGCTCCTGACCGTCGACCAGCACGAGGGGCGCCGCGCCGGCGGCGCGCAGGGCGGCCACGAAGGCGGCCGTGTCGGCCGCCTTGAGGGCCGCCCCGACGGCGCCGACCTGCTTGCCCAGACGCGGTCCGAGCACCTTCAGGTTGGGCTTCAAGGCGTAGGCGAGCAGCTCCTCGGTGTCGGTCACCAGGCGCAGTCGCTTGACGTTCAACTCGTCGGTCACGATGTCGGCCAGGCGCTCGAGCGCGGCGCACTCCGCCGCCGGCGCCGCCACGGCCACTTCGCCCAGGGGCTGGCGATTCTTGACGGCCGCCCCGTTGCGCGCCGCCCGGCCCAGTTCGACCACGCGCCGGGCGACGTCCATGTCGAAGGTCACGGTCTCGTCTAAGGCGGCGGCGTCGGCCACCGGCCAGTCGCACAGGTGCACGCTCTCGGGGGCGCTCGCTTCGACCGACCGCACGAGGTTCTGGTAGATCTCCTCGGCCACGAACGGCGTGTAGGGCGCGAGCAGCTTGGCGAGCGTGACGAGACAGTCGTAGAGCGTGTGGTAGGCGGCCAGCTTGTCGCGGTCGCTGCCGCTCTTCCAGAAGCGCCGGCGGCTGCGCCGCACGTACCAGTTGGAGAGCTCGTCGACGAACTCCTGGATGGCGCGACCCGAGGTGGTGGCGTCGTAGCTTTCGAGCCCCTCGCTCACGCGCGTGACGAGCTGCGCCAGGCGGCCGGCGAGCCAGCGGTCGAGCAGGGGACGCTCGGCCAGGGGCACCGGCGCGACGCTCGGGTCGAAGCGGTCGATGTTGGCGTAGACCGTGAAGAAGCTGTAGGTGTTCCACAGGGTGAGCAGGAACTTGCGCACCACCTCGTCGACTAACTCGAGCGAGAACCGCCGCGGGTACCAGGGGCTCGAGCTCGTGAACATGTACCAGCGCAGGGCGTCGGCGCCCTGGCGGTCGAGCACGTCGTCGGGCTGCACCACGTTGCCGCGGCTCTTGCTCATCTTCTGGCCCTCGGCGTCGAGCACGTGGCCCAGGCAGAGCACCGTCTCGTAGGAGCTGCGGCCCTCGATCAGCGTGGCCACGGCCAGCAGACTGTAGAACCAGCCGCGCGTCTGGTCGATCGCCTCGGCGATGAAGTCGGCCGGGAAGCGCTCGTGGAACTTCTCGTTGTTTTCGAACGGGTAGTGCCACTGCGCGAAGGGCATGGAGCCCGAGTCGAACCAGGCGTCGATCACCTCGGGCACGCGGTGCATGTCGCCGCCACACTCGGGGCAGCGCAGCACGACGTCGTCGACGTAAGGCCGGTGCAGCTCGAGGTCGGCGGGCGGCGGCGTGACGGCGAGCTCGCGCAGCTCGGCGACGCTGCCCACACAGTGCGTGTGGCGCTGCCCGCAGCGCCAGACTGGCAGCGGCGTGCCCCAGTAGCGGTCGCGCGACAGCGCCCAGTCGACGTTGTTCTCGAGCCACTCGCCGAAGCGGCCGTGCTTGATGTGCTCGGGGTACCAGGTGACGGCCTCGTTGGCGGCCAGCAGATCGTCTTTGACGGCGGTCGTCTTTACGTACCAGGTCTTCTTGGAGTAGTAGAGCAGCGGCGTGTCGCAGCGCCAGCAGAACGGGTAGCTGTGCTCGTAGGGCACCTCGGCCAGCAGCAGGTCGCGTTGCGTGAGGTCGGCGATGATGCCGCGGTCGGCGTCTTTTACGAACACCTGCGCCCACGGCGCGATCGCCGCCACGAAACGCCCGGCGGCGTCGACCGGATTGACCACGGGCAGGTCGTTGTCGCGCCCGATGCGCATGTCGTCTTCGCCGAAGGCCGGCGCGATGTGCACGATGCCGGTGCCGTCGGTAGTCGTGACGTAGCCGTCGCCGACCACAAACCAGGCGCGCTTGTCGGGCGCCACGAACCGGTAGGGCGGCTCGTAGACCAAGCCGAGCAGCGCGGCCCCGGGGATGATGCGCTCGACCAGCGCGTGCTCGCCGAGCACCGACGTGACCAGGTCGCGGGCGAGCACGAAGCGCTCGCCACGACTCGCCACCAGGGCGTACTCGATGTCGGGGTTCACCGCGCAGGCGACGTTCGAGACGAGCGTCCAGGGCGTGGTCGTCCACACCGCAAGGCTCACGCGCGCGTCGGCGGCGGGCAGGGCCTCGGCGGCGAGCGAGGCCTTGGCGGCGGCGCTCGCGGCGGCGCGCGTGTCGCCGGGCGCCGCGGCCGCATCACTCGCGCCGGCCGGCGTGCCCAGGCCGGCGACGGCCGCGGCCGCCTCGGCGGTCAGCGGAAAGCGCACGTAGACCGAGGGGTCGGTGACGTCGTGGTAGCCCTGCGCCATCTCGTGGCTCGAGATCGCGGTGCCGCAGCGCGGGCAGTAGGGCACGACCTTGAAGCCCTCGTAGAGCAGCTCCTTGTCCCAGATCTGGCGCAGCAGCCACCAGACCGACTCGATGTAGTCGTTGGTGAGGGTGTAGTAGGCGTCGTCCAAGTCGATCCAGAAGCCGATGCGCTCGGTCAGCCTGTCCCAGTCCTTGAGGTAGGTCAGCACGCTCTCGCGGCACAGGGCGTTGAACCTGGCGACGCCGTACTCCTCGATCTGCTCCTTGCCGTCGATGCCCAGGCGACGCTCGACCTCGAGCTCGACGGGCAGGCCGTGGCAGTCCCAGCCGGCTTTGCGCGGCACGCGAAAGCCGCGCATGGTCTTGAAGCGCGGAAAGATGTCTTTGAAGGCGCGCGAGAGCACGTGGTGGGCGCCAGGCCGGCCGTTGGCCGTGGGCGGCCCCTCGTAGAAGACGTAGAGCGGCGCGTCGCGACGCAGCTCGAGGCTCTTGTCGAAGATGCGCTCGCTGCGCCAGAACTCGAGGATGCGCGCGTCGAGGGCCGGAAAGTCGACCTTGGGCAGCACCTCGTGGAACCGTGGCGGGCTGTCGTTCACCTGTGAGCGCTCCTCGTTGCTGGCGACCATGGCGCGGCGCGCTCGGCGCGCGAGGACTCTTTGCCAAACTCGCGCCGGCGCCGAGCAATTGATTCTAGCAGACGCGGTAGAATGGACGACACGATGGCAGTGCCGACGCCCCCCGCCGCTCCCCAGCCCGACTTCGCGCGCCTGCTCGTGCTGCTCGACTACGACGGCACCGTGACCGATCGTGAGTACGCCGTGCTGGCCCTGCAGCAGCTCACCGGCGACGCCTGGCGCGTGCCCGATCAGGCCGCCGCGCGCGGCGAGATCGGCCACGCCGAGTGTCTGCGCCGCCAGATCGAGCTTCTGACCTCATCCAAGGAAGAGTTCATCGACGCAAGCTCGCGCGATGCCCGCCTGGCCGGCGGCTTTGCCGGGTTTCTGGCGGCACTCGTGGCCGGCGGTGCCCGGGTCGCCGTCGTCTCGGCCGGCTTTCGGCAAGCCATCGAGGCGGTCTGGCGGCGCGAAGCGCTGCCCCCGGTCGAGCTCTTCGCGAGCGCCGTCGTGCCCCGCGACGGCAGCACCGGGCCGCCCTGGACCGTACGCTTCGACCCCCGCCTGGGCGACTGCCCCACCTGCGGGCCGCGCAGCTGCAAGGGCGGCGTCCTGCGCCTGCTGCGCCGCCCCGGCGACACGATCGCCGTGTTCGGCGACGGCATCTCCGACCTCTGTCTGGCGCGCGACGCCGACGTCGTCTTCGCACGCGGCCGGCTGGTCGAGCTTTGTGAGCGCGAAGGCATCGCGTATCATCGGCTCAGTGACTACCGCCCGGCCCTCTTGCTACTGACCGACCTGATGACGCCCCGCGTGACGACGTCGTGACGACCCCGACGAGCCCCCGCAGCGACGCCCCCGCCGGCAC
This sequence comes from uncultured Thermoleophilia bacterium, assembly GCA_964519555.1. Lineage (GTDB taxonomy): Bacteria > Actinomycetota > Thermoleophilia > UBA2241 > UBA2241 > Bog-752. The sequence goes on along the minus strand of CAZFJE010000124.1, from coordinate 2,008 downwards.
CGCTTCCCCCGCTCCCACGGGCGGCCTCGCAGCAAGCCTGTGGCAGTTCGTGCGATTCTGCCTGGTGGGCGGCAGCGGCGTGATCGTCAATCTGGCGGTCTTCACGTGCGTGCTCCTCGTCTGGCTTGCCATCACGGGCCACATCGGCTCGCCCGGCGACCTGACGAGCGCCGTGCGCGACCTGATCGTGAAGAAGAGCACGCAGGGCGTTCCGACGGCGGCGACCTACGTCGCCAACGCCGCCGGCTTCGTCGTGTCGGTGATGACCAACTACTACCTGAACCGCCGCTGGACGTTCCGCTCGACCAACGACGTCGCCGGCGAGCTGACCAAGTTCTTCACGGTCAGTCTGGTCGCTTACGGCGGGCAGCTCGTGCTCTTCTGGGCGCTGCGCGAGCAGGCCCACCTGGCGCCCATACCCAGCCAGCTGATCGCCATCGTCTTCATCATGCCGGTCAACTTCGTGGCCAACAAGCTCTGGAGCTTCCGATGAACTGCCGCCCGCGATGACGAGTAAGACCAGGCGCACAAAGCGCAGCCTGTCGGCCGACCAGCGCGCCAAGCGGGCCGCCGGGCGCGACGCGCGAGCCGCCGGCAACGGCCGACCGAACGCCGCCGGCACGACCACCGCGCGCAAGGCGGCGCTGGCGCAGCCCAACCGGCCGGTCAAGGTCGTCACCTTCGCCGTGTCGCTCACCGTGCTGGCGCTCATCGCCATCGTGTGGGTGTTCGGCGTGATGCACCTCTGGTACGGCCTGCACGACATCTCCGACACCACGATCTACGCCGACTACGCGGCCCGCATAGCGGCGGGCTTTCGCCCCTACATCGATTTCCCGGTCGAGTACCCGCCGCTGGCCATCCCCCTGTTCGTGCTGCCCGGCCACAGCGGCAACGTGGTCGCCTACAGCGACTGGTTCAACGCCGAGATGTACCTGATGTGCGCGGCGGCCGCGGCCACGACCGCCGCCGCCGCCGCCCGCCTGTGGCCGTACGGCCGCAAGGCCTACGTAGTCGGCGCCACCTTCGCGGTCTGCGTGCTGGCCACCGGCGCCATCGTGGGCAACCGCTACGACGCCGCGGTCGCGCTGCTGCTGGCGATCGTGCTGCTGCTGCTCGCCCACGGGCGCTGGGTCGGCGCCGCCATGGTCCTGGGCCTGGGCTTTGCCCTCAAGATCACCCCGGCCATCCTGCTGCCGCTGGTCTTCGTGCTGGCCGTGCAGAAGCGCACGATCCTGTGGGCCTTCGTCTTTTT
>CAZFJE010000124.1:0-743 GCA_964519555.1 uncultured Thermoleophilia bacterium | reverse complement strand
GTGATCACCGCGACGCTGCCGTTCGTGCCCTACATGATCCACGGCCTCAAGGGCATCGAGTACCCCTTCACCTACCAGATCGACCGACCGCTGCAGGTCGAGAGCGTGCTCGCCGCCCCGCTGCTGTTCGGCCATGTGCTGCACCACGTCTGGGTCGAGGTCGGCACCGCCTACGGTTCGCAGTTCATCGCCGCCACGGGAGCCGGCACGCTGGCGCGCCTCTCGGGCTTCATCGAGCTCCTCGCCCTGCTCGTCACCTACTGGCTCATCTGGCGGCGGCGGGCCACGCTGCGCGCGACGCCACGCCTGGTGCCGCTGGCCGTACTTGCCCTGATCCTTGCCTTCATGACGTTCGGCAAGGTGCTTTCGCCGCAGTACTTCATCTGGATCCTGCCCGCGATCGCCCTGGTGCTGCCCGAGCGCCGCGTGCTGGCGGCGCTCCTGGTGGTCGCGCTGCTGCTCACCCAGATCGAGTTCCCGGCCAACTACTGGTCGTTCATCTACCTGCACTCAGGCGCGATCATGATCGTGGTGACGCGCGACGCCGTGCTGCTCGCGGCGTTCGTCGTGTCGATCGTGCACCTGTGGCGGTTGCCCAACGTGGCCCCCGCCGAGCCTGCCGCGCCCCACGAGGCCGTGGTGACGCCCGGGGCCTGAGCGTACATCGCGGCGGCGGCGCCCGGGGTCTTGAGGGGCGACGCGGTCCTGGGCCCGAGCTACGGCGCGCCGGCGCGGCCCTTGCC
>CAZFJE010000123.1:0-9881 GCA_964519555.1 uncultured Thermoleophilia bacterium | reverse complement strand
GAGGATGAACGAGCCCTGCCCAGCGCGTTCTGAGACGAGCTCGTAGAAGTCGTCATGCGCATTCCACGGAAGCCGAACGCCCGTTCCACCGCAAGCCGAACACTGATTCCGCTTCAAGCCGAACGCCTCGGAGCGAAGCGACGCGTTTGCCTTGCTAAGGTTGACGTACTGTTCGGCTTCAGGTCAACACGGGTCCTCGGCGAGCAGTCGGCCGGGATTCCGAAGAGGCCGCATTGTGGCCGTGTCAACGCCAGGCTGAATCCGGGACGCCCGCAGGTCGGAGACATGTTCGGGACGGTGTCGCGCGCCACCGGATTTCCGGGGTGGGTATATGGGCTGGGGCTTGCTGGCAGACAGATCTCTGCGGATGGTATCCGCGTGGCGCCTTCCTGCTGTCCTGCCCGCGTTGTTGGATACGTCCAGCCCCAGGCCCTGAACCCAGACCATACCCGTCGCTCCGTAGCAGACGACGGGCTTGGCCACTTCTGAAGGGAGTAGTTGATGGCGATTTCCGGACTTGACCACCTGCTCCACGACTACGTTGACCTCTACCTGATGCCAGACCTCGCCACCATGGCTGCAGCGCCCGTGCCGGAGTCGGGCCGGGGCGGCATGAGGTTCCCCCTGGCTCAGACGGTCATGGCGGGAATCGAGCTACTCGGCAGGCTCGAACTCGGCAAAGGAAAGGGGGCGGGCTTCCAATGCTACTGGCGCCGACATCTCGCTTCTGTGGCTGACGTCTACGCCACTCCCGGTCTCGATGACCTCTTCTACCAGCTGGTTCGCCACGGCATCGCGCACACGACCTTGGCGAAGGGGAGCGATGTAAGGCTTGTGATGCACCGGATCGACCTTCACCTTCGAGTCTGGGACGGGAGCCTCTATGTGGACTGCGCACAGCTGGCCGCGGACTTCCGCCTGTCGTACAAGCAGTCATTCTTGCCGAGGCTCGAAGACGCGTTCGTACGACAGGCGGCAGAGGAGAATGCCGGCAGGTTCATCGACGAGGTCGTCCAAGCCGCTGCAAGGTACGGCGCGGCGACCATAGCCAAGATGCCACCGATGGCGGGTCCGCCCATGTGGCCTGCGGACTCCGCGATGCCAGCCGATTCGTACGTGTCCGTAGGAGCAACAGGGCCCGCGGCGCCGGCTGGACCGGGCGCTTCATACCAATCCACGGGAGCGACAGGTCCTGTGGACCCGGCCGAACCGTTTGACATAGACCGATAGGGGCGTGGTCCCTTTCTGCGCTGAGTGCGAGAATGGAGTCGCATGAGGGAGCCTCTCGCCTGCAAGGAGTCAGCACGTCTCAGCTCGTCTTCAGTCGACTGGCTGGCGGCGGCGGCATGTCGGCGGAGTCCAGGATCTCGCTGCACGTGAGCACAATCCTCGTGTTCGACAGGTTTCGTTAGACCTTAAGCACGCCGCGATTCTGTCTTGAACACCGGAACGCCTGCCCGGGTGCGGCGGACCTCGTCCTTAGCTCGCACGCTCCTTGTTGTTGCCTCCGGCGTAGTAGCCGGCGAGTTGCACCGACCAGCCTCCCTTGCGGTCGATCGTCCTGGCCTCGGCGGCGAGCTCGCTCAGTCGCTCGAGGAAGCGCCGGTAGTCGGCAAGTTCGAAGCTGCTGCGCTGCTCGTCGAAGAGCTCCCGCCAGACTGAAGGGTCAAGCGCCGCGTAGCGCTTCGGATAGCACAGTGTCAGGATGGCCGAGGCCAACCGGATGCTCACGCCGGGCAGCAGGCGCAGGACAGTGATGCGTCCGGCAAGCTCGAACTCGACCTCTTTGTCCTTACAGCCGAAGGCCATCTGTGTGGTGCGCTTGACGCGCTTCTCGGAGCTTGACTCGAGCAGATGGGCGGTGCGGCCGTACTGGCCGCCGAGCTTCCAGCGACAGACCGCGAGGAACTCTTCGCGCGAAAGGTAGAAGGGGACGCGCCTGTCGCGGGCGCGGGACAGGCGCGCTTTGAGGCGCTCGGCCTCCACGAGGTCGGGATCGTCGATGTGCTTTGCAGCGATGCGGCGGTCCTTCAGGTCGGCGGCGGTGATCATGGTGGACCCTCCCGGCTCGGTCGTTGGAGTGCTCCGCTGCCATGCGTGCTGCAGAGGTTTGCTATTCACGTCGTACACCCCTGCGACGAGGATGACAAGGGCCGCGCGTCTCTACCATCTAGGCTTCAGTCATCTGGTCGGCCTGCGAGTCTTGCGGGGGCGCCATCGATCTGCGTGAGGATCGTTTCGCCGTTATGCCTTGCTCTGGGCCGCGCGCCTCGATGGCGCGCTCACAGGCGATGGTCGTGCCGGCAGGCGTCGTCGGAGTGAGCAACGGCGCCAACGCGCGTGTGAGCCATCACTGGGTGTAAGCTGCGCCGGCTTATCGCCCAGTAGCCCATACGGGGGGGTATCGTGAGACAGTGGCGCAAGGACGGCATCCCAATCACCGAGGCCGATCTCGGCGACCTCGCCACAAGCGACGGCGAGGCCTACTGCGAGTTTGGCGGGCTGCGGTTTCGTTTCACTGCCGAGACCATCGGGCGACAGGCCTGGCAGCCGGCCCCCCCGCCGGGCGCCGCCGCAGTGCTGACCCTACGGCAAGTAGGTGCTCCACCGGCCAGCGAGCCTATCCACCTGGTCGGGCTCGCAGATGCCTCGCCTCTGGATACGACCCGCTGCGAAGCGTGGCAGCGCAACCACTTGGCCGACGCCCAGGCGATCGCGGCCCGCACCGCGCGTCGCTACGTCTGCAGTGAGCTCTTCCGCAGGGCCGAAGAGCTCATCGCCGGCGATCAGGCGGCCTGACAGGCGCGGGCCCGCGGGCGCCGGGCAAGCCCACTCCGCCAGTGCTTGACGTTTCCTGCCCCTGCAGCCAGAACATGGCCTGCTCGCGCGTCTCGTAGATCTGAAGCAGGCGGTCGAGTCCGCAGACCCGAAAGATGCGCGCAAGCCTCCGTTGTGGCAAGACCATGGCGACGGCGTCTAAGCCCAAGCGTCGCGCGGCCCAGACGATCACCCCCAGCCCAGCGGCGTCGATGAACGTGACCGCGCTTAGGTCGATGACGATCGCTTGGACACCTTCATCGATTGCCTGCGTGACGGCCTCGCGTAGCTGTGGCGCCGTGCAGATGTCGATCTCGCCTTACGGCACGACCACGGTGATCTGCTGTGACGCATGCTGGAGCTCGGCGGCGAAGGAGAGCCTTGGCTGGCGTAGCCGAGCGACATCGGCCTCGGTCTCCGGGACCGAGCCTTGGGATAACTCTGTTGCCATCGCGCTCACCAGCCTTCCGCCGGTCGCATCGAGTGCAAGACTTCACGCCGAATCACTCCATGCTCATCGTGGCGTCACGGGGTGAGAAGCACGTGTGGCGGCCGTGAGATCTAGTTGAGACCACACCTGGTTCAACGACGAGCAAGGCGCCCTTCATGTTTCAAGCGACCTCTCTGCGCAACTGAAGCCCGCCAAGACAGCCGAGACTCTCCCGGACTCGGGCCTCACTCGCGTGCTCGAGCACGCAGAGGCCCTGGCAGCCATCAAGGAGACGCTGCACCACGCCGGCCGTAAGGCGACCGCGTCCCAGTGGCAGATGCAGATCCGAACCGCCGAGTCCGAGGTTGTCGTGGAGATGCAGGTGAGCGATCTCGGCCGTCGCCAGAAACGCCTCCAGCGTGCCGCTGATCTGTGCATGGCCTGCATCGAGTGCCAAACCGAGACCAGCGATGTCGAACTCGGGGGTGACGAAGTGCGAGTGAGCCAGGCCGGGCATGTTCTCGACGGTGATGCGCACCGGGTAGGACGGCTCGAGTGCGTGCAGGGCAGCGAAAGACTCTTGGAGAGCCGCACGGGTGTCGGCGCGCTGGACGATCGGCGACTCGCAGAAGTCGGGATGGACGACGTACACCTCGGCACCCGCGACAGCGCACGCTTCGAGAAGACGCTCGTGGGCCATGACCGCAGCCCGGCGCCGATGTCGATCGGTGCTCCAGATCTCGATCTCCTCGGGAGCGTGCACGCTGCAGCGCAGGCCGCAGGTGGCCACGGCGCGGTTCTGGGCGACGGTCTCAATGCCATGGCGGCCCTTGCAGCGCACCTCGACCGCCGTGGCGAGCATAGCGACGCGCTGCAGGGCCGCCGCCAGCGGCAGATCGGGATAAGCGCAGGTCGAGATCGCGATCACAGCCACGGCGCCTCCACCATCCTCTCTGAAAGCCAAACAGCCGTGCAGACTATGCCACCTGACGGTGAGCGTGAGGTGAGCGGGTTGTGCGGGGTTCGTGCGCGCTTGGCCGTGCGATCCCGCACCCGCCGGCCGCTGTCGCGTGGCGCCTGCCGGCAGGCGCCGGGGAGGTGTGCCGCGCTTTGCGACCCGGGGGCTGCACGTCTCCACGCCAAGGACCCCGGCTGTAGCTGCGCCCTGACTGTGTCGGACTGCGCCGCTGCGCTATGAAGCTACGGCGTCGAGGGAGGCGTTGTGGGGCTCAGCGCGCGCTCCCTGAGCCACTCGCGCACGCGTGTCTCGATTGCGTCGCGCGCTTCGCGAAAGGCAGCGAGGCGCTCCTGCTCGTTGCCGCTGATCGCGGCGGGGTCGGCAAACGCCCAACTCAGGCGCGTGCTGACCCCGGGAAAGACGGGGCACTCGCGCTCGGCGCGCTCGCAGACCGTGATGAGGATGCCGAAATGCTGCTTGCCGAGGTACTCATGCAGTCCCTTGGCGCGCTGGCCGGAGATCTCGATGCCACGCTCCTTCATGGCCCGCAGTGTCAGCGGGTCGATTTCGGTCGGTTAGAGTCCGGCGCTGAAGGCCTCGTAGATGTCGCCGCCGTAGGTGCGCAAGAAGGCCTCGGCCATCTGGCTGCGCGCCGAGTTGTGGGTGCAGATGAAGAGCACTCTGGTCTTGGCCATGGTCACCCCCGAGTCGAGATCGGTCAGCGGCATTGTGCTGTGAGAGAGTTAGATAGGCGTTAGCAACTTCCCGGGACACGGGCAGCACGAGCACCAACCAGGCGATGGCCGAACTCTCGGGGAGGCGGGACCGGCTGGAGACGATGCGCAGCGCTCGCCACGTTGAGGGCACGCCTACCCGTGGGCAAGCGCCGATGGGAAAGCCCAGCTCCATCCGTGGAAGGGGAAGCGGAGCTGTGGCCCTAAGTAAGTCCGGCGAAATTCAAGCGCACCCGGGGTCGCTCCGCTAAGCCATGCCATGCGATGGCCAGGAGCGCCAGGGCCGTTTGCAAAGGTGAGAGGGCGCCGAGTGGGTCGGACCCGACGCCCTCCGGGAGGTCACCGACGCCCAAGGGGTCCAAGGCTGCCGGCACTGCGAGCCTACAGCAAGCGTCGCTCGCGGCAAGATGGGCCTCCGTTTGCCGAGGCTCGCGGCGGCGCGTGACTACTTGCCGAGCGCCCGGATGAGCTCGCGACGCTGGCGCTCGTTGAGGCCGGCGATCGTCTTTCGGGGGCTCACCTGGCAGCGCTTGAGGAGTCGCTCCACCTTGATCGGCCCATAGGTCGGCAGCGCCCTGAGCAGCTCGGCGACCCTGGCCGAGGCGAGATACTGCGGTGGGTCGTCGATGAGAGTGATGAGCGACAGCTCGCCGCGCTTCAACTGGACTTTGAGTGCCGCGCGCTGCATGCGCACCTGGTTGGCGAGCGCCAGTGCTTCTCGACGTTGATTGGCCGATCGCTCGGGGGCATCGACGCGTCGCGTGAGTGAAGACTCCATGGCTGGCAGTATAGGCGTCGGCGTCTCGTCGGCAAAGTTGCAAGGTGCAGGGGTAATGGAGGCCACGCAGGTCTCGCACACATGTGCTGGGCCTACGTGCCGCGACGGGATAGCCAGGTCTCCTTGGCCACCATCTCGTCGGAGAAGGCCATCACGCGATTGCGGCCGGCGTTCTTGGCCACATACATCGTCCAGTCGGCCTTATCCAGGAGCTCGTCCTTGGCAGCGGCGCTCTGTGGGTAGCACGCCACCCCGATGCTCACTGTAAGCGGCAAGTCGTCCCTGACGCTTTCGGCTTCGACCTGCGCGCGGATGCGTTCCGCGACGACGAGCCCACCGGCGACATCTGTATCGACTAAGACAAGCACGAACTCCTCGCCGCCATAACGGGCAGCCAGATCGACGCGCCGGCTGGCGGACTCGATGATACGTGCGACACGCTTCAAGGCAACATCGCCGACCTTGTGGCCGTGGGAGTCGTTGAAAACCTTAAAGCGGTCGCAGTCCACAAACAGCAGGCTGAGTGAGCTCTTGCGGCGGCGAGCGCGCTTGAGCTCCTCATCGAGGCGTTCGTGGAGGTAGCGGTGGTTGTAGAGGCCGGTGAGGCCGTCGGTGATCGCTTCGACCTCGGCGCGGCTGTAGCGGATGGCTGCCGACTGCAGCATGGCCGCCAGCGCGTGCGAGCGGTCATCGCGCAGCGTGCGATCGAGTGACTCAACCACCGGTGCGTCGACGCTCACCGCCCCGACGACTGCGCCCTCGGTGTTGCAAAGCGGGGCGATGCCCGATACCCAGACTCCGAAGTCGTCGGCGTTTAGGACGTTGGCCAGCAAAGACTCACCGGCAAGGACGCGACTGAGTTCGTCTTCGGGCAGCCAGGGACCGCCGACATGGGAGACTTCGTTGTCGCTCTCGCCGGTGTCTAAGACCGTGATGCAGCGCTCGCCGGCGATGGCGAAGCTTGTGATGAAGCGCACCGGGGGGTTGTCGTCGCGCAGTCGGCGCAGGGCGGCGACCATCGTCGCGTAGGCGGGGCGTGCCTCGTCTGCGCTGCTGCGCAGCCGATCGTGGGCCGCGGGATCGATGAGCTGCGCCGCTTGGCAGGCCAGCTTGGCGACGCGACCCCGTTTGCGCTGCAGGCGCCGCAGCGCCACAAGGAAGGCGCTGACCATCTCGGGGTCGAACTGCGTGCCCGAGCAGCGGCGCAGCTCGGCGCAGCATTGCCGGTAGCTCAAGGCGTGTCTGTAGGGTCGTTCACACGACATGGCGTCGTAGCAATCAACGACACACAGGGCGCGGGCGACGAGCGGGATCTCGTTTGCGGCAAGACCGTCGGGGTAGCCCTTGCCGTCGAAGCGCTCGTGGTGGTGGCGCACGCCGGCCACGAGCCTTTGGTCGAACAGCGGTCGCACGATCTCGGCGCTGATTCCGGGGTGCTGGCGCACGAGCTCCCACTCCTCCGAGGTCAGTGGTCCGCCTTTGAGCAGCACGCGATCGGAGACGCCGATCTTGCCGATGTCGTGCAGGAAGGCGGCGTTTTCGACTTCATCGAGGCGCTCGGCCGGCCAGTCCAGCTCGCGGCCCAGCAAGACCATGTAGGCGGCCACGCGGCTGGCGTGCCCCAGGGTGTAGTAGTCCTTGGCCGAGAGCGCCGAGCTTAGGGCTCGCAGGTTGCCGAGGTGGAGGTCCTTGACCTCCTCGTAAAGACGGGCGTGCTCGACGGCCAAAGCCACAAGACGACAGACCGCTTCGGCGGTGGAGATCTCCGGCTCCGTGAAAGTGCGTTCGACGTGGTCGAGCAGGTCAACCAGGCCGATCGCCTTGTCGCGTGCGATCAGGGGAAGCGTGATGAAGCTGCATTGGTCGTAGCGGCGCAGCTCTGCGCGCTCGGTTTCGTTGAGCAGCGGGTCGCTCAAGCTGCTCACGCTGACAGCATGGAGTGTCTCCACGGCGAGCTGCTCGCAGGGCCAGTCGGCCAGGCGAAACTCTTGGCCCGCCCAAGAGGCATCGTAGACGCCGTTGACGGCGGAGGCCCTGCAGACCATGCGGCCGTCGCTCTCGAGCTGGTAGATGTCGCAGTCGGGGATCTGCAGCGCAGCGGTGAGACGTCGCGCCGCCGACTGCAGGACCTCATCGAGGGCAACGGTGGAGGCCAGCTCGACGCTCGTGTCGAGCAACAGCTGATAGCGTTGCTCGGCGTTGTTGGACGGTTGCGAGGTCGCCTGGGTGTCGGTGCCCTTGATCAGGGCTTCGAGTTCGTCACGACGGAAGCGACGCTGGCCAGAGGGCGTGCGCTGACAGGTGATCGTGCCGTCGGCGGTCCAGCGGCGCATCGTACTTGCGCTGACGCCCAAGATGTCGGCGGCCTGCTGCACGCGAAGCCACCTGGACCGTGAAGGTAAAGAGCTCATCGGCGATGGTATCGGCTTGCGAGGCTGATTCTTGATCAGCTCTGCCAAGAATCGGCGCGACGAACAGATCGTCGCCATTCGTGCCTTGGGCGACGAGGCTCTGAGGTTATGACTACCAGCGGGGTCAGGGAAGTTGTGCTTGCCCGCGTTCTTTACCGACGTTCGGCCGATGCTCGCCGTGGCTTTGCATCGGGGTGGCAGACTAAGGTGGGTGCGCCCCGACTCTGCCGACGCCGCGGATCCTCGTGGGAGGGGTTCTTATGATCTGCGAAGACGGTCCGATGTGTCCCGTTTGCTGTTCGGCCGTCCTTCAGGCGACGCAGAGACAAGGCGCCTTGGGCTTCTGTTACCGCGCGGCTCTTGTCTGCCCGCGCTGCGGCGCAACACTCGTTCAGCCCAACGACGATCCCGCTCGCCTCAAGCTGGTCGCAACGCGCCAGCCGACGCAGCCCAATTGGCGCAGCTACGCTCAGCAGTGCCTCACCGTCATTGAGTGGCATCGCATCTCTCATGGCGGCGCCTCCGATGCCACGCAGAGAGAGATCGACCTGTCCGAGGCCACGAGCGCGCTGAACCAAGGCAAGGTCAGCCGCTAGCTTGCGACAGAACCCGTGTGGCCTGCGCTGTGGCTGGAGCGGGCCTTCAAGTAACCTTCCAGGCCGGCCTCGGTGAGGCGGCCTGTGGTGAACGATCCGATGCCGTCGCTTTGCAGCTCCACCAGGCCTTTCTCGACTAGTTCCGCCAAGGCCTCATCGGCCTCCTCGCGGGTGAGGCCCAGCTGCCCCCGGATGCGGTGGACATCGACGGGCCCAAACGACCTGGTGTCCATCTCAACGGCACGGTCCCCCAGGCTCCGAAAAAGTTCGGAAACCCGTTTGCTTCTCGACATGCCAATCGGACCTCCTGGTTGCGCCCAGCGAGGGCTGTTTGTGGCCACGGCGCTCTCGGAGAAGGCGAACGTGGGCACGTGCTGGGGTAGGGCTCGACGCCGAACCACCTACTCGAGATATGCTCTTAGCTGCCAGGCGTTGTTGCTGTTTCTCAGCCTGACTAGCGCCTTGGCTTCGATCTGGCGGATGCGCTCACGGGTTACGCCGAACCTGCGGCCCACCTCCTCAAGGGTGTGAGGATCTGCGCCCGCCAGACCAAAGCGCAGCTCGATCACCTCGCGTTCGTGGTCCCGCAAAACCGAGAGCACGAGGTCGAGCTCCTGACTCTGCATGACTTCGCCCACCGCCTCGAAGGGTTCCGAGGCGTCGTCGTCTTGGACGCAATCGACAAGCTGGGTGGTGCCTTCATCACCGATCGGGGTCTCCAGGCTGATCGGGTCTGGGTTGATCTTGAGGGTCTCGCGCACCCGCAGAGGTGTCGTTTCCATCGCGGCGGCGATCTCCTCGGGGGTCGGCTCTCGGCCCAGTTCGAGACCAAGCGCCGCTTGCACGCGCCGCAAGGCGTTCATCCTGTCGACGACGTGTACCGGGATGCGAATCGTGCGGGCCTGGTCTGCGAGGGCTTTGGTGACCGCTTGGCGGATCCACCAGGTGGCGTAGGTCGAGAACTTAAGGCCCCTGCGGTAGTCGAACTTCTCGGCCGCGCGGATGAGCCCGAGGTTGCCCTCCTGGATCAGGTCCGACAGGGGAAGGCCGCGACCGCAGTAGCGCTTGGCGATCGACACGACCAGTCGCAGGTTGGCCTCGACCAGCCGGCGCTTGGCCGCCATGTCGCGGCGCGCGATGCGCCGTGCCAGGGCGAC
>CAZFJE010000122.1:0-9944 GCA_964519555.1 uncultured Thermoleophilia bacterium | reverse complement strand
CGGCCAAGACGAGCAGACCGGCGGCGAGGTTGAACCAGAACACGGTGCGCCAGCCACCCAAGCCCACCAGCACGCCGCCGATCACCGGTCCCATGGCCAGCGCCAGGCCGGCCACCGCCGCCCATGCCCCAAGTGCCCGGGCGCGCGCGGCCCGTTCGGGGTAGAGGTGGCGGATGATCGACAGGGTACCGGGCTCGCTGGCGGCGGCACCGACGCCCATGATGATGCGGGCGGCGATAAGCATGGATGTCGTGGGTGCGAGCGCTCCGAACAGCGAACCGCCGATGAACACCGCAAGCCCGCCGAGCATCACGCGCTTGCGTCCCAGACGGTCGCCCAGCATGCCCATGCCCAGCATGAGGCTGGCGAAGGTCAGGGCGTAGCCGTTCACGACCCACTGCAGTTGTGAGACACCAGCGTGCAGGTTGGACTGTACGCTGGCCAGCGCGACGCTGACGATCGTCGTGTCTAAGAACGTCAGAAAGAGGATCGCCGTGAGCGTCGCAAGCGCGGGGCGGCGATCGCTGCGCGCGGCCGCCGCCCCGAAACCATCCTCAGCTTGGACGCGGGCCATTGCCGTGCGCCTCAGGCGCTGCTGCTCATGGCGACGCCGAAGGCGACGCGCTAGCCTGTCCCTGCTCAAGCTTGAGCAGGGCCTGGAAGCTCGGCGCCGAGACCTTCCACACGCCGCTCTCGAGCACCGCCTGGCCCGTCTGGTTGGGCAGGGCCACCTGGCCGCCCTCCACGATCGAATACTTCACGGTCGCCGTGGTCGGCGAGGTGACGCTCACCGAGGCTACCTTGGCCTGCGTGCTCTTGGCGAGCGGCGAGCTCGCCTGCGCGGTGATCACGGTGGCGAACTGCTGAGCGTTCTGCAGGAGGGTGATCTTGGCCGCGGCCGGTGTCGCGCCGTTGAAGAACTTGGTCCAGGAGCTCGTGACCGCCGCCGCCGCCGAAGAGATGCTGGGCGAGACGCTCGGTGTCGGGGTCGGCGTTGTGGTGGCACTCGACTTGCTGCCGCAGGCGGCGAGCACCAAGGGCAGCGCGACAAGCCCGACTGCCAACACCGCGCGGCCCGTCCACGTCCGCTTTGAGACCCTCATGAACTCCCCACCTCCAGATGACGTTCGTTACTGCGGTCCGTAGCCGCCGCTCGTGCTTGGCTCAGAAGCCCAGTTCCTCGTCGACCAAGATGACAGTGATGCGGCCCAGCCAGTCGCCGCTGATGACGAGCATCTCGTTGATCGCGCTGTGGATGCCGTAGGCTTTCTGGGCCCGCTGGTCTTCGCGCGGGTAGGCATACTCGCGCACCCTGCGAAGGGCTGTCTCCAAGTCGGGCACCACCTTTTGGGCGCCCACAGCGAAGACCACCTGGCCGGCGCCGCTTGCCAGCGGGCCCAGCTGGCTGCCACTGGCCGAAGCCACAACAAGCGAGCCGTCCTCGGTGACAGCGGCGGCACTACCGAGCATGTAGTCAGGCGACGCCCCGATATGCCTGATCTCGTCCATCTGAGTCTCGCGGTCCAGTGCGAGCAGTTTCGGTCGCACGGCGTCGAAGCGTCCGGACCGCTCGATCTCCTCGGTGACGCCGAGGGCATCCAGGGTGGCCGAGGCGCCCTGATGGACCCGTGCACCGTCGGGTAGCTCTTCGAGCACGAGCCGTCTGGCTTCGCTGCGATCGGCCGCCACCAGAACGCGCATGCCGTGGCTGCGCAGGGCCTCAGCTGTCGACTCAAGTCGCTCCCTGGTCGCTACTACGGCGAACTCAGGATTGGGTCGTAAGGGCTCGGTCTGAACTTGACTCATGAGTTCGACCCCTTTCCAGATGAGATGTTATCGCATGAACTGGTTTCTTTAGGCACTCTTCTAGCCGATAATCGCTTGGCGCAAACGGGGTAGAATCGCTGACCATGAGAGACGGAACTGAGTCGAGCGCCAAGGCGGCCACTGCGCCTGACGGTGAGTTGCCAGAACAGTCTTGTCGGACGAAGCCGGACTTCAGCGAGCAGGAGCGCCAGGCTCTTGAGCTGTGGAGCGATCTGCTGCGCGTCACCAGTACCGTTCAGGCTCGCGTGAGCGAGGACCTGATCGGCGGCGCGGGCATCACGCCGGAGGAAGTCGAACTGCTCATGCGGCTCCTGCGGGCGCCGCAGGAGAGACTGCGTATGGTCGAGATCGGCCGCTCGTTGCTGCTCAGTAACGCCGGCGTCACCCGTCTGGTCGACAGGCTCGAACAGCGCGGACTGGTCGAGCGCGCCTCTTGCAGTCACGACCGCCGCGTGGTCTACGCGACACTGACGCAGCACGGCCGAGACGCCTTCGCCGAGGCCGGCCCGCTTCTGGCAGCGGCCGCCGTGAAGCATCTCGGCCGTCATCTCGATGCACAGGAGATTGCGACGATGCGGCGCGGCCTGCTCGCAATTTTGGCGGCGGAGGGCGAAGCACCGGCCACGTAAGCCAGCGGGACGGTCACGGCGTCGTTGAAGGTATCCAAACACTCAGCGGGCACAACGACGCGTGGTTTCTTCCCCACTGCGGAGGGCAAACGGGCCGCCTCGTCCGAGCCCACGCTTGAATCTGGGCCGGCGCCGTACATAGGTGACGTGCGACTCTCGACAACAGCCTTGCCTCGCGGGTCTCATGCCGTCCCGTCGCAGCTTGCGTGGATGCCCATGAAGTTGTCGAGGCCGCACGCCTGCAACATGTCCCTGATACTGCCGTTGGGACACACGACGTCAAGTGCGTCAGCTTCGCGATGCGGTAGCCGACGGTGCGTTGCGAGACACCGACGAAGCGTGCCAGGGCGGCGCCCGACATGCGCCCGTCTCTGAGCAGAAGAGTGATGATTTGTCGGTCGATTTCGTCCAGCCGATACGGAGCGGGCTGGGCCAGCGCCGGCCCGAAACGGAACTGCTCAGTCACGCTGCTTCCTTTCAGCCTTCGTCGGGAGCGTACTGCGTGTCTGCCCAGACGGAGGCACGAAGAAGACGTCGTCGCGCAGAGCGTCACCAGGAGGGCCCTCGCCTACCATGATTCGGCGGCGGGACGCTTACTGGCGGCCGACCAGCGCTTCGCCACATCGCCATGGCCGGCGGCGCTTTGGCAGGCATGGAGGGGGGCTCCTCGTTTCGCGCAGCAAGATCAAGGGGCCGCCTTCACTCACCCCTTCTGAGACTCGACGAACGCTTGGTAGCGAGCGAGGGTCCCACGCAAGTGCTGCTGGGTCTGGGCGATCTCATCTGGATCGCTGATCCCCTCGTAGTGCGGGCAGTAGTTGAGGTCGACCGTCACCCGCGTAGTGTGGTCGTCGATGGCCTCCAAGTTGACGAACCCCGAGTCGCGTTCGGCTTCGCTCTCGTCGGGCCCCCCAAGGCTGCGGCTGTAGATGTTCCACAACGTGAACCGTGTCCACTCCTCATTGGCCACCTTGACCGGAACGTTGACGTCGATGGTCTGGCGAATTTCCTCGCAAGCGTTCACCGGACTGCTCCCTCTCTCGGCCTTTCATCGATCATGGCGCGCCAGTATTCCCGAGGGCGGTGGCACTGAGGGCCGTTCGCCGGGCCAACTGGCCTGATAGACCAAGCGCTCGCGGGGGATCTTGGCGCATGACAACGCACCTGCGTCGCCTCGAGCCAGCGGAGCCGCCAGGCGTTTGGCTTCCTGACAGGCGCGCGAGTGGTTCAGGCGAGACGCACGACGACCACCTGCAGGTCGTCGCGCAGCTCGCCGCCGAAAGCCAGCGCGACGTCTCGAACGCCTTCGGCGACCTCCTGAGCTGAGCGGCCGCGCAGGCCGGAGACGGCCTTGAGCAGTCGCTCCTCGCCGAACAGGTCACTTTCGCGGCGGGCCTCGGTGACACCGTCGGTGTAGAAGACCAGATAGTCATCGAGGGTAAGCATGGCGTGGGCGTTTGCGTAGGGCCGTTCGAATGAGCCCAGAGGGGGGCCGAAGGCCACCTCGAGCGGTCGACAGGAGAAAGCACCGAGGTGGACAGGCGCGGGATGGCCGGCGCTCGCGTAGCTCAGGTGCCCGGTGTGGGGATCGAGCACCGCGAGAAAGGCAGTGACGTGAGGCTCGTCGGGGTCGTAGCGCAGCAGCAGCTCGTTAGCCTTCGCCAAGATGAGAGCCGGCGAGAAGTCGATCGCGGCAAGGGTGCGGATCACGCTGCGCACGGTCTCGGTGTGGCCGGCGGCCCGCACGCCCTTGCCAGCGACATCACCGATCAATGCGGCGACGTGAGTGTCATCGATAACGAAGACGT
Organism: uncultured Thermoleophilia bacterium; assembly: GCA_964519555.1. Classification (GTDB taxonomy): domain Bacteria; phylum Actinomycetota; class Thermoleophilia; order UBA2241; family UBA2241; genus Bog-752. The sequence continues at coordinate 5,680 of CAZFJE010000122.1, read as the reverse complement.
CGCTAAAGTCGCCGCCCACGAGCTCGGGCTGGGTGGCCGCCAGGGCGACCATGCCCAACTCCAGGCCGGCGACTGTGGGCAGCGGGTGGACGAAGTTCTCCTGGAGGGTGGTCGCGATGCGTTTCTGGACGGCGTTGCGGCGCGTCATCTCGTCGATGTCGAAGAGGGTCACGACCGCGCCGTCGACGCGGCGGTCGACGGTCTCGTAGGGCCGTGCCTGCAAGATGTACCAGCGCCCCTCATCGTCTTGCACCTCACGCTCTCTGAGGGTCACCGTGTCGATCACCTCGCCGAGCAGTGCGGCCAGGTCGGGTATGTCGATGTGGAGGCGCAGGTCGGTGATCAGTCGTCCTTCGTCACCGGGGATCACATTGAGCAGGCGCCCGGCAGCCGGGGTGAAGCGCCGGATACGCAGACTGCGATCGACCATGACGATGGGGAAGTTCACGCTAGACAGGAGGTTGGTCAGGTCGTCGCCCACCTGGCCGAGCTCGTCGTTGCGGCTGCGCAGCTCCTCGTTGGTGGACTGCAACTCCTCGTGGGTGGTTTCGAGCTCCTCGTTTACGCTCTGCATCTCCTCGCCGCTTGAGAGCATCTCCTCGTTGGCGGCGCGCAGCTCCTCGTTGACCGCCTCCTTGTCTTCGATCACGGTCTCCAGACGCTCCCGTGTCGCTGTGAGCTCTTCGTGCAGCCGCTGGGTCTCTTTCACCTCAGTGGCGCCGCTGCGCGTCGCCGCGGTCGCGGCGACGCCGCTGCGGCCGCGCGGCCGTGTGGCCTCCTCGAAGAGCACGAGGTAGTGCATCCCGCCGGCTCTTGAGTCAAAGGGTATGACACGGAGGTCGACGGCACGGCGGGCCTTGCCCTTACCCAAATGCATCCCCTCAAGTGTGACCTTGGCCCGGGTCTGGGCCGCCTCGGTCAAGGCCGACCGAACCCTGCCGGCCAGATCTTCATGGATCATGTCGAGCAGGTTCAGAGACGATCGGCCCGGCCTGTTGGCGAGGTACGGTCCCGTGTCGCCGCGAAACTCGACGATGCCGTACTGCGCATCGACCGTGACTCCTACCGCAGCGTAATCGGCCAACAGGGCCTTGGCGGCCTGCTCACGAACGCTTGGATTGCCGTCGTGCGCCACGGGGCTGTCTGCCCCAGAGGAGGGACCTGACTTCAGGCCGGACTTGTCGCGCCGCCGGATCGCTAAGGCAGGGGGAGCGACGGATGCAGACGAGGCAAGCTTGCGGAAGATCTTGTGCTGTTTATCAACGGTGTCGAACAACCCAGCAAAGCCGGCGACCGACTCCGAGCGCCCCAGCACCAGGTAACCCTGCGCCGCCAACCCGTAGTGCAGACTAGTCATGACCCGACGCTGCAAGGCAGGTCGGAAGTAGATGAGCAGGTTGCGGCAGCTCACCAGGTCGAGCCGGGGAAAGGGCGGATCGGCGGTGACATCGTGGCGCGCAAATACACACGAGTCACGGACGGCCTTGCTGACCTGATAGCCGTTCTCTGTAGCCGTGAAGTAGCGCCCCAGCAGATCGGGGGCGACCACCGCGGCGATGCTCTGTGCGTAGATGCTGCGACGTGCTCGCCGCAGATCGGATTCGTTGATGTCGGTGGCAAAGACCTTGAGGGGAACATTTCGGTGCTGCTCTGCCATCACCTCGAGTGCGGTGATCGCCAAGCTGTAGGCCTCTTCGCCACTGGCACATCCGGGCACCCAGATGCGCAGCCCATCGCTGTCGCTTCTGCCCTTAAGAACCGCGGGAAAGACCAGCTCGCGCAGCACGGCAAAGGTCTGCGGGTCGCGGAAGAACTCGGTGACCATGATGAGGATGTCGCAGTAGAGCGCCTCGATCTCTGTCGGATCTGAGCGCAGCAGGGCGACGTAGGCGGTCAGATCGGCGCTACGGCGCAGCAGCATGCGACGGGCGAGGCGGCGGCGGATAGTGGGCAGCTTGTAGGCCGAGAAGTCGACCCGGAAGGCCTCGCGCAGCAGGGCGAAGACCTCGTCGAGTCGTTCGGCTTCATCGTCGGCTACGGGGGTATCCAGTGCGAGAGTGGCTGCGTCAGCCAGGCGGGAGTCTCCGCCCAGGCGGGCGAGCTCGGCGGCGATCTCGTGCGGCGGTAGCACAAAGTCGACCACGCGGGCGGCGATCGCTGTGGCCGGCATGCTCGGGTAGTCGGCCGTCGCTGGTTCCTGGGCGAAGGTCACACCGCCCTCGGCCTTGATGGCAGCCAGACCCTGGGTGCCATCCGAGGCGGCTCCGGAGAGGATGATGCCACAGGCCACCTCGCCCAGGTCCGCTGCCAGGCTACGCAGGAAGGAGTCGATCGGCAGGTGATGTGCGGCCTTCTGCGCGCGCGGCGTGAGCTTGAGCTGGCCACCTTCGAGCGTCATATCTGCGCCCGGCGGCACGACATAGACATGGTCGGGGGCGACGCGCACGCCATCGGTGACCTCGGTGACACTCATGGCGGTCTTTGCCTACAGCAGGTGAGCCAGGAGACTGGGATGTGTAGGGTCGAGATGCTGCACGAAGACGAAGGCCATGCCGGTGTCTGTGGGCAACTTCTCAAGCAGCGCTGAGAAGGCCTCCAAGCCGCCCGCCGATGCGCCGATGCCGGCCACCATGCACGAACGTCGACCAGCATCGGACTTGGCAAGATCTGCGGCTTTCGCAGCCGATGGCTTCTGTACCAAGGCGCCCTCGTTGCTCATGCGCGCTCCTGCATGCGTGCAGGGTCACGGCGTTGTTTGAAAGTCATGGGGACAGATCCTTGTCGACCGGTCGGACATCCATCGACCTCTCGAAGCATATATGGCGACAACGCCGTGGCGACACGAGTCGAGGCCATGCAGCGTCGCCGCGCCTTCTGCTGCACAACCTTGAACATCCTTACAAGTCTCTCCGAGCGGCGCCACATGACCCTCACCTGGCCGCTGTGCGGCCTGGCACCGCGCACGCCATCGAGGCGCCCAAGACTGACGCGCACTCCGCGCGGGCATAGTCGTTCGACAACCGAACTTGGGAGGGCAACCATGAACGTGGGCGTATTGGGCACCGGCGTGGTCGGCAGGACGCTTGCCACCAAGCTGGTGAGCCTAGGGCACGTGGTCGTGATGGGATCGCGCACCAGCGACAACGCCGCCGCCCAGAGCTGGGCGACCGAGAACGGGCTCGAGCGCACCTCCTACGGCACCTTTGCCGACGCCGCCACCCACGGCGAGCTGCTCATCAATGCCACGGCGGGCTCGGCCTCGTTGGCGGCCCTTGAAGCGGCCGGCAAGGAGAACCTGCACGGCAAAGTCTTAATCGATGTCGCCAACCCGCTCGACTTCTCGCAGGGCATGCCACCCAGCCTGCTGGTCGCTAACACGGACAGCTTAGGCGAGCAGATCCAACGAGCGCACCCCGACGTCAAGGTCGTGAAGACCTTGAACACCATGAATACCATCCTCCAGGCAGACCCTCGCAAGGTGCCGGGCTCGCACAACGTCTTTGTCAGCGGCGACGACGCCGACGCCAAGGATCAGGTCAGGGAACTGCTGCAGTCCTTCGGCTGGCCGGCCGCCGACATCATCGACTTGGGCGACATCACCTCGGCTCGTGGCGCCGAGATGCTACTGCTGCTCTGGGTCCAGATCATGGGCGTGCTAGGCACGGCGCAGTTCAACTTTAAGATCGCGCGCTAGCTCTCAGACTCTGCAAGCGGTGTCGTCGCCTAAAGACCGGCGATGACTGCGACTGCGCATAGTTCACAGGAGCAGTCCTCGGCGTGATGCCAGCCGCGATCGGTGGTTTTGCGTCCAACTGGTACTGGAGCTCCTCCGAGGACGACGCGAACGATGCGTGGGTCCAGTTCTTCGGCAATGAAGGCCAGACCTACGCCGGCAAGCCCAGCACGTTCAGGGTGCGCGCCGTCCGCTCCTTCTAGCCGTCCGGCGGTTGAGCCTTGGCGCCACTTGGCTCGCGGCAAGCCTCATGCCTCGGGCAGGTGCTGATCAAAACCCAGCAGCGCCCAGTACCATCGCGTGCTGCCATGTGGCACTTTTCGGCCCTTTTGCGGACCTTTTTCGCCGAGCCAACGGTATCGCGTGCTGCCCCGTACTGCCGTGTGGCAGGGTAATCGGAATCCCTTTGGAGTCCACATGCCCATCCCTTTCCGTCCGGTGGCCCGAGTAGCCTCGCGCGATTCAAGCAAGTGGTTCATGAAGGTGGGCCAATACCCCGCCTGGGATATCTCAGGTGACATCGTCGCGAGCTCTACTCCGGTCTGGTACCTTACACTCCAATCGGAGGAACCTCCGATTGGAGCTCTATCGGGTTCCTGGCAACCCAACTGTGCCGCAGACCCGAGACGCGCTGCCTGTCCATCGCTAACAAATCGGAAGTAGGAGCCAATCATGGGTGCACTCATTGTCTTTGGTTACGGTCCTGGAATTTCACACGGGACCGCGGAACGATTCGCGCGCGAGGGTTACTCCCTGGCATTGGTCGCGCGGAGCGCGGACCGACTCGCCGACGGCGTCTCCCGGCTGAAGGCCAGCGGCATCGACGCCACGGCCTATCAGTGCGACGCCACAGATCCAGCGATGATCCGATCGACCATCGCGACGATCAAAACGGATCTCGGGACCGTCTCCGCAGTTCTCTGGACCGCGTTCAGAAACGGCGGCGTGACGAACGTGCTCTCGACCCGTCCAGAGAACGTCGAGCGCGTGTTCGACATCGGGATCACGGGCTTGCTGACCTGTGTGCAGGAAGCGCTCGAAGACCTGAAATCCAGTCCGAGTGCCGCGGTCCTGGTCGCCAATGGCGCCCTAGGCGAGCACACCTCGCAGGCCGACGCATTCTCAAAGCTCCTCGACAACGACGGAGTCTCGCTAGAGAACGCCGCCAAATCCAAACTCGTCGGCATCCTCGCCGAGCGCCTACGCGAGTTCGATATCTACGTGGGCGAGGTGACGATCGCTGGATCCGTCAAAGGAACAGCGACGGCAACCCCAACCGCGATCGAACCAGCAGAGATCGCCGAGACCTTCTGGTCACTCGTAAAGGCTCGTGACAAGACCCGCGTGCGGATCGCCGAACCCGCCTCTGCATAACCGGACATGACACGTGTCGCTTCGGTTCGGCCCTACGCGGAACCTTGCAGCACCGCGTCATTGCTGAAGCGATCCGCGCTGGCAACCCGCGCACCCGCTACAGACCGACCTTGGCCAGCTTGCCCACTGTTGGGAGCCCAAGGGAGGGGTGTTCGCGCCATGACACCTACGGTGGACCTTAGTGGACAATGGAACGCCCCGGGTTTGACGGAGGCTCCATTTCTAGGATTACTTGATCCTGGAGAAAAGGAGTCCGATCAATGTCCCGACCGTCGAAGTACCCGCCCGAGTTTCGCCAGCGCAGCGTACGTGTCGCCCGCGAGTCGCAGCGCCCCATCGCCGCGGTGGCCCGCGACCTTGGCATCCACCACGAGACCCTGCGGGTCTGGGTGCGCCAGGACGAGGCAAACGATGGCAGCCGCACCGATCGCTTAACGAGCGCCGAGCGCGAAGAGCTTGCCACCCTGCGTCGCGAGGTGCGCGACCTGCGCCGTTCCAATGAGATCTTAAAGGCGGCGAGCGTGTTTTTCGCCCGCGAGCTCGACCAGCCCCGTCCGAGGTGAGCCGGTTCAT
>CAZFJE010000121.1:0-9981 GCA_964519555.1 uncultured Thermoleophilia bacterium | reverse complement strand
GGCAGCGTCGCCTTCTTCCCGCTCTACCCGCTGATGGTGCGCTGGGTGGGGATCGTCTTCGACAACAACCTCGTGGTCGCGGGCGTCGTGGTGTCGCTCGCCTGCTACTTCGCCGCGATCTACTTTCTCTACCGCCTGGTCGCGGCCCGCTTCGGCGCGCGCGTGGCCTACCGCACCTGCCTGTACCTCTCTATCTTCCCGACGGCCTTCTACTGGCAGGCGGTCTACAGCGAGTCCATGTTCCTCATGCTCTCGGCGGCCTGCGTGCTGTGGTCGACCGAGGGTCGCTGGAAGATCGCCGGCTTTGCCGGCCTCGCCGCCGCGCTCACGCGCAGCGCCGGCTTTCTGCTGATCGTGCCCATGGCGCTGTGCTATTACGAGCAGCGCGACTGGAAGCTGCGCCGCACCGATTCGTCGGTGGCTTCCCTGCTCATGATCCCCGAAGGGCTCATGGTCTGGATGGCCTACCTCAGCCTGCGCTTCGGCAAGCCGCTGCTGTTCGCCCAGGTGCAGGACCAATGGCGCCGCTATATGGCGATCCCGACGTTCGCCCTGTGGAAGTCGCTCCAGGCGGCGTTCGAAGGCGCCCGGCAGATCATCTCGGGACAGACGAGCCACCTCTACTGGCCGGCGGCGCAACCCGGCGCGGCGGTGCCGCTGGCCGTGGCCAACATCATCAACCTGGCGTCGCTCGTGGTCGCCGGCCTCGCCGTGTGGTACGGCCTGCGCCGCCTGCCGTTCGCCCTCTCGGCCTACGCCATCGTCACGATCGGCTACCCGCTGCTGTTCCCGGCCACCTCGATGCCGCTCATGTCGATGCCGCGCTTCGTGTTGGCGGCCTTCCCCGTCTTCATGGCCATGGCGATCTTCAGCGACGATCACCCACGCGCGCACACCGTCTTCTGCGCCGTCTCGATCGTGGTCCTCATCGCGCTCACGGCGAAGTTCGCCATGTTCAGCTGGGTCGCCTAGGGCGCTAGAAGATGCGCGCGAGCGCGGCGTGCAGGCTGGGCCGCACGCGCAGCACGTAGCGTCCCGGCTGCGGCGCCCGCAGAGCGATCCAGTCGCCGGGCGCGGCCGAAAGCGACGCCGCTCCGGCGGGCACGCCGGGCGGCGCGCTCAAGCGCCAGTAGGGCGTCCAGGTGAACTTCACGAGGTAGCGGCCCGGGCGGCGCACGCTCACGACGACCTTGGTGCGCGCGACCGCCGTGACCGCCGCGCCCACGGCGGCAGCGGACGCGGGCGTGGTCGGCGCGTCCGCGGCGACCACGAGCGGCGACGACCGGCGCAGACGATACACCGTCCAGCCCGGCAGGGCGGCGATGCGCACGAAGGCCCCCGAGCGCGCGATCAGCGCCGGCTCGCCTGAGCTGCTGAAGTCGAGCGCGGCGTGTGGCACGAAGACGTCGCGCACTCCCATGTCGCGCAGCCAGGCGACGTACTGGGCCGGCGTCGGCGCCCGGTAGAGCAGCGCGTTGTGCTGCCAGTCGCTCTGGCGAAACCAGCCCCGCGTGATGGGCAGGCCGGCCTGTGGGAAGTAGTCGGCCTCCCAGTGCAGCCGCAGAGCCACGACGTTGTAGCGGTAGTCGGGATCGTAAGTCTGTCGGGCGTAGAAAAGAGCCGGCGCAAAGAACGAGCGCGTCGTCTGGGCGGCGTCACCGGTGCGTAGCAGGTCGCCGACGGGCGCCGCGAGCGTCACCACGGCCACGGCGGCGAGCAGCGCTGCCGTGGCCGCCCGCGGCAGCCGCACGCGGCGGATCATGAGCAGGGCCGGCAGGCCGAACAGAGCCAGAAAGCGGGAGGCGTTGTTGCCGAGCTCGTTCGGCACGACGAGCGCCGCCAGGCAAAGCGCCGCGGCCACGGCGAACAGGACCTGCCTGGCACGCCTGTCGGGGTCGCGCGACCAGCGCGCGAGCACGACCCCCACGGCGGCCACGGCCGTCCAGCGCAGCAGCACGGCCGGCTGCGCCAGGTACGACACGTGGCCGCGAAAAGCGAGCAGCACGGCAGACCACGCCACGGCGAAGGGCACGAGCGCCGCGGCGAACAGCGCCGTGCGGCGCCGCGCCGCCGGGTGACCGAGCGCGTCGGCCACCACGAACACCGCGCCGGCCACGACCGCCGCAGGGTTGGTGAAGGCCGCCACGCCCACCGGCACGGCCGCCCACAGCGGGTGGTCGCCAGCCAGCAGGACAAGGCCCGCTATGGTGAGCGCCATGGCCAGCAGGAAGGGATCCTGACCGTTCGTCAGGTAGAGCACGCTGACGACGGCGAGGGCGCTCGCCGGCAGCAGGCTCGTCACCTGCCAGGCGCGGCGCACATAGAGGTGAAAGAGCAGCGGCAGCAAGCCCGCGCAGAGCACGACGATCGCCTGCGCTCCCACGACCCGCGCCACCAGGTAATAGACGACGCCGTAGCTCACGACGCCGTAGGACCCGCCGTACCAGTAGTCGTCCCACACGAGCGACTGGCCGTGGGCCACGAGGCTCGTCTTGTACACATGTGCCGCCGTGTCGACGCCGGTCAGCCCGACGATGTGCAGAAAGCCGAGGAGGGCGGCGGCGGCGACCACCGGGAGCACGGCCAGCGCCACGAGCCCCGGGTCGACGGCGCGCCACTCCCGGCGGCGCGCGCGCCGGGACCGGACGCTCGTGGTGCCCGGCGCGCCGCTCGGTCCGCTCATCTCGGCCACCGGCGTCGCCGCCCTAGGGGGTGGCCGACGGCGTGCCGGCGGGCGTGGCGGTGCTCGCCGCGGGGCGCGGCGTGGCGACAGGTGCAGCGGCGCCCGTAGCCTTGGCCGGGGCGGGGCCGATGCGCTTGAACACATACACGCCGTCGCGGGCGAAGACCGAACGGTAGCTCTGATTCAGCACGAGGGCGCCGAGCGCCTGCGAGTGACCGACGGGATCGGGGTGATCGTAGACGTAGGGGTCCTTGTCGTCGACCACGACCCATTGGGCGTTGTCGATGAGCGGGAAGGTGTAGATGACGGGGCGTGCTGAGAGGTGGGAGCCAACGTCGTTCTCGGCGCTCACCGTGGCGCCGTCCGGGACCATCTTGAGGGCCAGGTCGAGCACCCGGGCGTGGCCGCTCACGGCGTAGTTCTTGCCCGAGTAGTGCGCGCCGGGCAGCGAGAAAGGCAGTGGGCCCAGGACGAAGTTGCCGAGCACCGCCGCGCTCAGCACCACAGTGGCCAAGGCGCCGATCGACACGCGTGCAAGCGGCGCCGGCACGCGCCGCACGCGGCGGCTACGGCCGCTGAGCACGGCGCGCGCCCGGGCGATGCCCAGCACCGCGCCGGCGAACAGGAACGGCACTTCGCCGGCTACATAGTGGAACTCATAGGATCGCTGAAAGCCGTTGCCGGCCAGCGCGTTCAGGGCGAACTCGGGGGCCGCGATCAGGGTCGTGAGCGGACTCAGCAGCGAGCTGAACCCGAACGGCCAGAGCAGCGCCAACAGGTAGCGCAGGTTCGACTGAGCAAAGAGGTGCCCCAGCGTGACGCCCGGTTTGAGGAAGACGTTCGCGCCCACGCCCCCGACACTCGAACCCAGATCGGCGTAGCGGTCCACGAACGGGCTGCCGCCGGGGCTGTAGTGGGGCAGCACGACCTTCACCGCGATCACGAAGTAGACGGCGGCCACAGCCGTGAGCAGCAGCGGGCGCAGGCTCCGCTTGCGCAGCGCGAAGTAGGCGCCCATGACCGCGATGACCAGAGGGATCTCCTCTTTGCACAGGGCGGCCAGCACGACGAACGGCGCCGCGCGCCACCAGTGCCCTTCGTCGATGAAGACGAAGGCGAACAGCAGGAACGTGATGGCCAGGGTCACGGGGTGGAACTCGTTCAGCACCGCATACTGCAGCGGCGGGTAGATCAGCAGGGCGACCGCGCAGAAGAAGGCCGCCCGAGCGTCGCCCAGGATGCGCAGTCCAAGGCGATACGCGGGCCAGGCCGCCAGCGCCACGATGACCGCCTGACCGACGAGCAGCATCATGGGACTCGGCCACACGAACCAGGGTAGGGCAAAGACGGCGAGGATCGGGTCGACGTGCGCGCCCAGGCGCGAGATCTGCGTGCCGTCGACCGAGGTCGTGCGCAGGAAATGACCATGCGCCGTGTTGTAGACGGCCTGGGTCATGTTGCCCAGGTCGAAGCGCCCGCCGTAGTAGTTACGGTAGCGCTGGATGGCGAGGATGCTGAAGATCGCCGCCGCCACGATCATGGCGATCACGACGTAGATGAAGTAACGCCGGGCGAGCGCGGCCGGGGTGGGCGGCGGCGCGGCGGGCGCGGGCCGGGCCGCCGCCCGCGGGCGCCGCTTTCTGGTCGCTGTGCGTCGTGCGCTCATGGCCTGGCCGGCTTGAGGGTCATGCGTCGTCTCCGTCTCGCCGCGGCGCCTGCGCGCCTGGTGGCTGTCCCACTGCGACCTGTGCCGCGCCGCGCTCGGCGGCGCGCCGTTGCAGGCGGTCGGTCAGCGCGGCGACGGCCACGAAGGCCAACTCCAGGGCAGTCTGCCACAGTCTCGCGAGCAGCGCCCAGGCGAGCGCCACGCCGCCACTGGCGAAGACGCTCGCCGTCGCAGCCGCCAGCACGCCCTCGCGCACGCCGAGACCGCTCGGCACGAAGAACACCACCATGCCCACCACGAAGGCCACGGCAAATCCGGCGGTGATCTGGGGGTAGGCGGCGGCGGTCACGTTCGTGACCGCCGCCGCCAGCATCCACACGGCGAGGCCGGCCACCAGCCACAGCCCGGCGAACGCGGCCAGCAGGCCCAGCACCGCGCGGAACGGCAGCACCTGGGTGAGCGGCGGGCGGTGCAGCAGCCGCAGCAGCCGGGCCGTGAGCGGCGCGAACACGCGCGGGTGCACGCCGATCACGATCAGGGGGACGGCCAGCAGAGACCAGGCCGTGATCTCGCGCTCGTAGTGCCAGAACGGGAACAGCGCGGCCGTCACCAGCAGCGCGCCGGCCACGTTCAGCACCTGCTCGTAGACCATGCCGGCGCTCACGCGGTCTATGTCGAGACCCTGGCGATGGCTCATCCAGCCGCGGCTCACGAACATGAAGACGTTGCCCGGCACGTAGCGCCCCAGGATGGACTTGGCCCAGGTGGCCACCGTGCGGGTCGGCGGCGCGGTCAGGCCCGATCGGCGCAGGATCAGCCACCACACCAGGGCGCTCAGCAGGTAGTAGACGAGCACGAGCGCGGCCGACGCGACGAGCAGGCCGGGCCGCAGCTGCCAGTCGTACGCGTGTACCGCCGGCCAGGCGCGCCGCAGGTAGCGTCCGAGGAACACGACGACGGCCGCCACGAATGCGACCTGGACCACGCGAAAGAGTGGCGACGTGCGCCGCCTGGTGGGCGCCGGCCGTGCGGTCACAGGCATGCTTCGAGCGCCGCCAGCAGGGTCGCGGCCACGGCTTCGGGGGTGCAGCGCCGGCGGTACAGGTCGAGCGCGGCGGCGCCCAGACGGGCGCGCTCGTCGTAGTCGCCCAGGCGGCGCAGGGCGGCCGCCAGGGCGGCGCCGTCGCCGGCCGGCACGAGCAGCGCGTCGCGACCGTCGGTGAGCAGCTCGCGGGCGGCGCGGGAGTCCTCGGTGACCAGGGGACGGCCGGCCGCCAGCGCGTCGTAGACCTTGTTGGGCACGACCCGGGCAGCCTTGCCCGAGGTGCCGAACACCCCCAGACAGACGTCGGCGGCGATCACTCGCGAGCGCAGGCGCCAGACCGGCAGGGCGTCGGTCAGCTCGACGGCGTCGAGATGCCGCGCCCGGACCTCGTCGGCGAGCCACGAGGCGAGCTGGCCGTCTCCGATCAGCTCAAAGCGGAAGGGCTCGTCGCGCAGCTCGTCAGCGGCATCGAGCACGGCAGGCAGGCCGTGCAGCGGGCTCCAGCGCCCGTACTGCGCGACGCGCAGCGGCGCCGCCGCCGTGGCCTCGCGGGCGGCCCCGGTCGCGCCGGGCAGGGGCAGGGCGCCGACGGGCACCACGGCGAGCTTCGCCGGGGGCACACCGAGCACGCCGGCGTAGTAGTCGGCGTGCGCCTGCGTGTCAGCCAGCACGACGTCGGGCAGCGCGAACGAGACCCGGTCGACGAGATTGGCCAGATGTCCGGCGGTGCTGTCGCCGGTCAGCAGCTCGCGGTCGCCGGCGAAGGTGTCGAACAGCGAGACGAGCGGGTCGAACACGAGGGCGGCGCTGTGGTAACGCGCGACCGCCCAGGCGAACGGCACGAGCAGATGACCGGGGTAGCCCACCACCACGACGTCGTACGAGAGCCCGGGGCGATGCCGGAGCAGCAGCGAGAGGTGGGCGCGGGCAAGCTCGCCAGCGAGCTTGCCCGCGCCCGCCGTCGTGGTCATCTGGACGGCCGTGAGCGAAGCGTCGAGCGGCGCCGCGTACTCGAACACCTCGGCGCCCGCCGCGCGCAGCCCGTCGATCAGTACCCGGTTGCGCGAGTAGCCCGGGTCGTAGGTGCCCAGATAGGCGATGCGCAGAGTCACGTGCCTGCCGGCGCGGTCGGGCCGGGGCAGAGGCGGGGCAGAGGGTGCGTCGGGCGAGGGCCTGCGTCGGGCGAGGTGCCCCTCACGACGAGGGCCGCGCCGGCGTCTGACGCGGCGCCTGTTCGGCCGCCACCGGGCGGCCGGCGGGCGCGGGCGCGCGGGCGGCGCTCGACTCGTCGAGCGCCGCCCGCGCGCCCGCGCCGTCGATCACACGCTGCACCTCGTAGTCGTCGCGCGTGTCGCGGGCGCGCGCCTGGGTGATGAGCTCGCCCACGAGGCCGAGCGACAGCAGCTGGATGCCCACGATGATGAGCAGCGTGCCGAGCAGCAGCAGCGGCCGCTGGCCGATGGGGTGGCCGAAGAACTTGTCGATCGTGAGGTAGAGATCGACGAGCACGCCGACGACGACCATGAACGTGCCGATGCCGCCGAACAGGTGCTGCGGACGCTGCCGGTAGCGCCCCAGGAACAGGACCGTGAGCAGGTCGAGGTAACCGCGCGCGTAGCGCCGCCAGCCGTACTTCGAGGTGCCACTCGTGCGCCGCCGGTGCGAGACCTTGACCTCGGCGACGCGAAAGCCCAGGTCGCTCGCCAACACCGGCATGTAGCGGTGCAGCTCGCCGTAGACCTTGACGTGCTCGGTCACTTCGCTGCGATAGGCCTTGAGGCCGCAGTTGAAGTCGTGCAGCGAGACGCCCGTCGACTTGCGCACCGTCCAGTTGAAAAGCTTCGAGGGCACCGTCTTGCTGATCGGGTCCTGGCGGCTTTGCTTCCAGCCCGACACCAGGTCGTAGCCTTCGTCTAACTTGGCCAGCAGCTTGGGGACTTCGGCGGGGTCGTCCTGGCGGTCGCCGTCCATGGTCACGACCACATCGCCGCACGCCTCGGCGAAGCCGTGCGTCAGCGCCGCGGCCTTACCGAAGTTGCGCCGCAACCTGACTATGCGCACGTTATCGTGGCCGGCCGCGAGCCGCTCCATGACGGAGATCGAGCCGTCGGTCGAGCCGTCATCGACGAACACGACCTCGAACGCGCCCAGCGGACCGAGCGCGACGGCGATCTCCTCGTACAGGGGTTCGAGACTGCCGGCCTCGTTAAAGACGGGCACGACGATCGAAAGCAGCGAGGACATGGCGCTACAAAGGATACATCTTCCCGGCGCCTGTCATATCGCACCGCGCTGCCGTGTTACCGAGTGTCTCGACCCTGCGTATCGGACGCACCCCACCCGCGACTGAAGCAGCGAAGCGTCCCGATAGGCGAATAGCCCGCGGCCGGGCGCGCCGCCCGACGAACCAAACAGGCGCCGCCGAACGTCTCTGAGCTGAAGCGGGGGCCGGCGCGCCGTACGGGCCGGCCTACCCGACTGGTGTCCGGGCCGGCGTACCCGACTGGTATCCGATCCGGCGCGCCGGATCGCCGGCCGCACCATTGGCGCGACGGGAGACTGATACAATAACGACGGCTTGGCGACCCGACCCGCGCCTTGTCAAGCCGGCGGGTCTGGGAGGCACCGTGACCAAGACATACCGGGGGGTCCTGCTGCTGTGCGCCGTAGTCGGCATGCTGCTCGTGCCCGCCGTGGCCGGCGCCGCGGTCCCTGCCAGCGTCACCAAAGCTCTCGACTACCTGCACACGCGCCAGCGCGCCGACGGCGGCTTTTCGTACAGCAGCTCCAGCGGCAACGCCTCCGACACCCCCTGGGCCATGCTGGCCATCGCCGCCGGCGCCAACGACCCGTCCCGCTGGCAGGTCGACAAGCGCAGCCCCGTGAGCTTCCTGCAGGGCATCAACCTCGTGACGGCCGCCACCAACAGCGGCAACGCGCCCGAGTACTACGCGCTCGCCATCCTCGCCTACCTGGCCGCCGACCGCACAGATCTGTTGTCGAACGCCGGCAGCGGCCAGATCGACCTGGTCGCCAAGCTCGAGTCCTACCAGTCGCCGACCAGCGGCTACTTCTCGCCGTCGGGCAACCCGACGTCGGCCACCGAGACGACCGCCTGGGCCGTGCTCGGTCTGGTCGCCGCCCACCAGAGCGGTTCTCCTTCGGTGAGCAGCGCGCTGACCTGGCTGCAGGAATCGGCCAACAGCGGCGGCAGCGGCGGCGGCCCCAACGCCGACGGCGGCTTCGGCACGCAGCCCACCGCGCAGTCGAGCACCACGATCACCTCGCTCGTCGTGCAGGCGCTCATCGCCGGCAAGGTCGGCACGGGCAATGCCGTGGTGCAGGACGCCGCGCACTTCATCGCCGGCATGCAGACGTCGGGCGGCGGCTTTCGCGACACGACCAACGGCGACGCCAACACGCCCTCGACCGCGTGGGCGATCGAAGGCCGGCGTGCCGCCGGACTGTCGGCCGACCTCGCCATCAACGGCCACACCCCCTTCACGTTCCTCGCCAGCCTGCACCGGGTGAACGGTTCCTACAACGAGTTCGCCAGCGACATGGGCGACGTCATGAACGCCACCCTGCAGGCGAGCATCGCGCTGAGCGGCAAGACCCTGCCCGTGCACCACGGCGCCAACGCGCTCACGCGCTTTGCTCCGTCGTTCACCGGCACGGTCCTGCCCAAGGCCGGCGCCAGGTACGCCAGCAGTACGGTGCTCGTGCGGGCGGCCTACCACGACAACAAAAACGGCACCGGCATCAGCACCGCGGCCGTGCGCCTGACCGTCGACGGCAAGCCCAAGACGGGGGCGGCTCACGTCACGGCGTCGGGCCTGCACCTTTCTCTCACCAACCTCACCGACGGCAGCCACACCTACGTCATCGTCGTACGCGACCACGCCGGCAACGCCGTGCGCCTGCAACGCAGCTTCACGGTCGCGGTGCCCACCGGGAGTACCAGCACCGGCGGCGGCACGCACCCGGGCAGCTCCACCAGCGGCTCGACCACCACGAAGGGCGGCTCAAGCAGCAGCGGCTCCAGCGGCACGGGCGCCGTGACCCACACGACCACGCCCACCCCGGCGGCGACGATCTCGCCGAGCCAGAGCGTGCTGCCCGGAGCCACGCTCACGCCCACGCCGTCGAGCTCGTTGCCGGGCACGCTGACCACACCGTCGCCGAGCACCTCGATCAGCGGGCAGGTGACCGGTTCGCACGGCTCGGGCGGTGGCGGCGTGAACACGGCGGCCGCGGTGGGCACGACCCTGGCGGCGCTCGTGCCGCTCGGCTTCTTTGGATCGTGGCTCGTGCGCCGGCGCCTCATCGGCGTCATGGGCGGCGCCACCAGGGGTGAGATCCTGCCGCGCGATACATCTGTCTGGCAGCGGTTCTGGAAACCTTCCGGCGAACGACCGCCGGCCGGCGGCAGGGAGTGACGAGCGTGCACATAGTGCTGGCGACAACACTGGCTCACGGTATCGAGCAGACGATCTACGACATCTCGAAGCTGCTCCTGTACCCCGTGCTCATCGCCGCGCTGCTCTGCCTGTGCTGGGCGATCGTCGAGGTCGGCTGGTTTCTCTA
>CAZFJE010000120.1:0-10043 GCA_964519555.1 uncultured Thermoleophilia bacterium | reverse complement strand
TGGTCATGCTGTTGGTAGGCGAATCGATCAACGGGACTCGCAAGCAGGTCGGCGAAGCCATTCAGGCGCGTGACGCCGAGTTCATCAAGACACTCGCGACCGATCAGGTCGCAGCCGGCGCGAACATCCTCGACGTCAACGGCGGCGTGGCCGGCGGCAACGAGGTCGAAGACCTTCTCTGGCTCATCGCCACGGTACGCAGCGTCACCGACAACCAGCTCATGATCGATTCCGCCAGCCCCGCCGCGCTGCAGGCCGGCGTCGAAGCGGCCATCAAAGACGGCGGCAAGATCCCCCACATCAACTCCATCAGCGGCGAGCAGAGCCGCATCGACACCGTGCTGCCGCTGGTCGAGAAGTACAAGTGCCCGGTCGTCGCTCTCTGCCTGAACGACGAAGGCATCCCCTGCACGGCCGAAGACCGCTTCGCCGTCGCCAAGATGCTCCACGACAAGCTCGCCGCAGCCGGCCTGCCCGCCGAGGACATGTGGTTCGACCCGCTGGTCATGACCGTCTCCGCCGACTCCACGGCCGCCCTCGTGACCATGGGCACCCTGGCGCTCATCAAGGCCAACCTGCCGGGCGTGCGCTCGACCGGTGGCCTCAGCAACGTCAGCTTCGGGCTGCCCAACCGTCCGCTGCTCAACCGCACCTTCGTCTCCATGTGCGCCGGCATCGGCATCGACGGCGCCGTGCTCGACGTACGCAACAAGCAGATGATGGCCACCATCAAGGCCGTCGAAGCGTTGCGCAACGAAGACAGCTTCTGCGGCAACTACCTCAAGGCCCACCGCGCGGGGCTGCTCGAATAGCAGATCTCTTCAGGTAGCCGGCCCTTCGGGGGTCGTGCTGCCCGGTACGTCTCCGGTGCGCTGGGGGCGGGCCGTCGCCCTGTGGGCGACGGCCCGCCCCCAGCGCCGTTTTGGCCACGTGCCGCGCGACTCTTTGGCCCCCTTTGACCGCGCGAGTTGCAGTAGACTGCGGCGCGGCCTCGCCGGCCGCGCCCGCGAGCGCGTTGCCGAGCTGCTCGGAGCGGCGGTCTGTACGAACGCCGGCTGTACGCCTGCGCCGGCTCGCTCCCGGCACGACGCCGGACCGCCCGCGGTGCGCCGCCTTGGACAATCTGCACTGCACTCTCGCCTTGCGGTTGGACAGAAGGTAGAGTAAGAACGCACCATGTACGGCGACGGCATCCGTGCGGGAGGACGACGGACAGATGATCACCGTTCAGGACATCCTCGAGATCCCCGGTCTCAACCTCAGGCTTTGCGCAGGCAAGAAGGCGATCAGCAACCCCGTGCGCTGGGTGCACATCGCCGAGATGTCCGACCCCACGCATTGGCTCAAGGGCGGCGAGCTGCTGCTCACCACGGGCCTTGCGCTGGTCGACCGCGAGGCCGAGCAGCTCGCCATGCTGCGCCGACTGATCGACGCCAACCTCTCGGGCCTCGGCTTTGGCGTGGGCTTCGGCTTCAAAAAGGTGCCCGAGTCCATGATCGCGCTCGCCGAACAGCACGACTTCCCGCTGTTCGAGGTGCCCTACAACATCCCGTTCATCGCCATCACCGAAGCCGTCGCCTCAAAGATCGTCAACGAGCAGTACTCGCTCCTGCAGCGCTCGCTGGCCGTGCACGAGAAGCTCACCAAGATCGTGCTCGAAGAGAAGGGCCTGCAGTTCATCATCTCGACGCTCTCGGCGCTGGTCGGCTGTTCGGCCGTGCTGTTCGACTTTCACGGGCTCGTGCTGTGCGAAGCGGCGCACCGGCGCCGCATTCCCGCCGAGCTGATCGCCGACCTCTGGAAGCAGATCTCCGACAAACGCGCCTCGCGTCAGGACTTCGCCGCCGAGGCGCCGCACGGCGCCGGCGGCAGCGTGCAGGTCTACCCGGTCGTGGCCTCGCACCGCATCGGCGCGTTTCTTGCGGTCATCAAAGACGGCGGCGAGTTCTCCGACTACGACCGCATCATCCTGCACCACGTGGTCACGGTCACGGCGCTCGAGCTGGTCAAGAAGAAGGCGGTCGCCGAGACCGAAAAACGCCTGGCCGGCGACTTCTTCGACGAGCTCATCGCGAGCGACCTCTACGAAGAGGAGATCGCCCGCCGCCTGGCCTTCTTCGGCCTCGAGCCGGGCGCCGAGCAGCTCATCATGCTGGTCGACATCGACGGCTTCAAGGCCTTCGCCGACGGCGCCCGCGACAAAGAGCAGGCGGTGCAGGACGTCAAGGAACGCCTGCACTGGGCGGTCGACGAGTTCCTCGCGCAGCGCGACCTGCTGTTCATCTCAGCGTCGCACAGCGACGCGGTGATCGTGCTGGTCCAGCTCGGGCAGCGCACCCCGCACGACATGCTGGCGCTGGCCGCCGAGCTGCAGGGCACGATCGGGGGCATGATCTCCGAGGTCACGGTCTCGGTCGGCATAGGCCGGCCCCACCGCCAGCTCGTCGACCTGCGGCAGAGCTACTACGAGGCGCTCTACGCCATCCAGATCCGCAAGCTCAAGGGCAACACGAGCGTCATCGCGAGCTTCGACGACCTGGGCTCGTACGGCCTGCTGCTCGGCCTGCAGGACACGGTGTCGCTCGAGGTCTTCTACGACAGCGTGCTTGGCAAGCTGCACGAATACGACGAGGCCAACGCCAGCGACCTGGTCAAGAGCCTGGCGTGCTTCCTCGAGGCCAACGGCCACTGGGGCGAAGCCGCCGAGCGCCTCTACGTGCACCGCCACACACTGCGCTACCGCATGAAGCGCGTCGAAGACATCACCGGGCGCGACCTGGGCAGCTCGCAGGACCGCATGGAGTTCTGGCTGGCGCTCAAGGCCCGCGAGCTCACGGCCCAGTCGGGCAAGCGCCCGCGCGTGCCGCGCCCCGCTTAGAGCGCCGACCTGCCGAGCAGCTCGCCGCCGTCGACCGGCAGGTTCACGCCGGTCAGGGCGTCGCAGGCGATCATAAAGCGCACCGCCCGCGCGATCTCGGCGGCGTCGACCAGATGCCCGGTGGCAGACTTCGCCGCGGCCCTCATCGTCGCCTCGCGGCGCGGGTCGTCGGTCAGGTCGATGGGTCCGGGGGCCACGCCGCACACGCGCACGCCGTCCGGCGCCCAGGCCTTGGCCAGCGAGGCCACCAGCATGATCTGCGCTGCCTTGGCGGCCCCATGCCCGGCAAAGGCGGCCGACGGGATGGTGCCCAGCACGTCGGTCAGCGCCACGATCACGCCGCGGACCGGCGCGGCCGCGTCTGCCGGCGGTCCGGCGTCGACGTCTGGAGCAAGACTCGCCGCCGCCGCGGCGCGCGGCGCGGGCGCGAGTCCGTCGACGAAGACCTCGCGCGCCGCGCAGGCGGCCGCGAAGAAACCGCGCACGATCACGTCGAACGATGCCTGCCACTCGGCCGGGTCGGCGTGCTGGGGAAGGGCGGGGCGGAACGGACCGCTCGCGGCATAGACGAGCACGTCGAGGCCGTCCAGAGCCTCGGCGGCGGCGCTCACGAGTCGCGCGGCCTCGGCCGGCACGGCGGCGTCGCCCGACACGGTCAGGCCGCGCCGCCCGAAGCCGCGGATGGCGGCGCAGGTCTGAGCGGCTTCGTCGGTCGCCGACCGCGTGCTCACCGCGACGTCGGCGCCGTGGGCGGCCAGGTCGAGCGCCACGACGCGGCCCGCGCGGCGCGCGCCGCCGACCACCAGGCACTTCGCGCCTTCGAGTCTCATGGCGTCACGCCGCTCGCGCGCGACGTGTAGGCCAGGGCGCCCCCGTGTCTGCGCGCTTCGCTGCTGCCTGTCCGCTCGGGCATGGTGCTCACCCCGGCCTTCCGTCGCCGCTCTTCAGGTCCAGTATGATACACATACGGGGAACGGTCGCTCGTGGCGGCCGTAGCGAGGTGGGGGAACCATGAAACGCGGACTCGACGCGCTCGACAAGGCGCTGATCGCCACGCTGTTCGGCAACGGCCGTCTGGCGGCCTCCGACATGGCCGCCCGCCTGGGCATCTCCACGCCGACCGTGCGCGGCCGTCTGCGCCAGCTGATCGGGGCGGGCGTGCTGCGCGTCGCGGCGCTGGTCGCCTCGTCCGAGACGCCCGAGCTCACGATCGCCATCGTCGGCCTCAGCCTCGACCGCTATAACCTGGACGAGATGGTGGAGCGCCTGGCGGCGCTCGACGAAGTGAGCTGGGCGGCGGTGGTCACGGGGCGCTACGACATCATCGCCGAGGTCGTCACCACCGACGGCATGAACGGCCTCTACGAGTTCCTGAACGCCTCGCTGCAGAAGCTGGGCGGCATCCAGTCGAGCGAGATGTTCGTCGTCATGAAGGCGGCCAACAAATGGCTGCTCCTGCCGCCGGCCATGACACAGGCCTGGACCCGGGCCAACGGGGCCGACGCCTGAAATGAAGAGCGGCCCTCGCGATCGCTGCCGATCGAAGCCGCGTCTGCAGGGTCCTTACCGGTTTTTCACGAATCGGCAATCGCACGTTCGCTTTCTTTCGACTATGGAAGAAGACGTTCGATTTTTCTGCTAGACTGCCACCGTCCACGGTCATGACGCGCGCCGGCAACGCGCTTCGTACCGGGGGCTGCTGGGTGAACTGCGGTCAACAAGGAGGACGACGATGATCGTCGGCGTGCCGAAAGAGATCAAGAACGAGGAATACCGTGTCGCGATGACGCCGAACGGCGCCAAGGACTTCGTACGCGCGGGTCACACCGTCGTGGTCGAGGCCGGCGCGGGCGTCGGTTCAGGCTTCAGCGACGCTGAGTACAAGGCTGCGGGCGCCGAACTCGCTCCCGTCGACGACGTGTTCGCGCGCGCCGACCTGATCTACAAGGTCAAGGAGCCCATCCAGGTCGAGTACAAGAAGTTCAAGCCTGGCCAGATCCTTTACACCTACCTCCACATGGCCGCCGCGTATGCCCGTGAGCTCACCGACGCCATGCTCGGCGCCGACATCCGCGGCATCGCCTTCGAGACCGTCGAATACCCGAACGGCGCCCATCCGCTCCTCTTCCCGATGAGCGAAGTCGCCGGTAAGCTGGCCATCCAGGCCGGCGCCACCCACATGCAGAAGAACAACGGCGGCCGCGGCGTGCTCCTCGGCGGCGTCACCGGCGTACCGCAGGCCAAGGTCGTCATCATCGGCGGCGGCACCGTCGGCGCCAACGCCGCGAAGGTAGCCGTTGGTATCGGCGCCCGCACGGTCGTCGTCGACAAGAGCGCTGAGCGTCTGACCTACCTCGACGACGTCTTCGCCGGTCACATCGAGACCGTTCTCAGCACCGAAGCGGCCATCGAGGCCGAGATCGCCGACGCCGACCTCGTCGTCGGTGCCGTGCTGCTGCCGGGCGGCGCGCAGGCCCCGCATCTGATCAAGAAGAGCATGCTCAAGAACATGATGCCGGGTTCGGTCCTCGTCGACGTCGCCATCGACCAGGGCGGCTGCTTCGAGACCTCCAAGCCCACCACGCACACCGAGCCCACCTACGTGGTCGACGGCGTGATCCACTACTGCGTCGCCAACATGCCCGGCGCCGTGGCTCGCACCTCCACGATGGCCCTCGCCGGCGCGACGCTGCCGTTCGGCCTCGCGCTCGCCAACAAGGGCTTCGAGAAGGCCGTTGCCGAAGACGCAGCGCTGGCGCTTGGCGTCAACGTCTACCGTGGCAAGCTCACCATCCCGTCCGTCGCCGAGGCTCATGGCCTCACCTACACGCCGCTGGCCGACGCCCTCAAGGCGTAAGCCAAACGCTAGCGATCGACCTAGTCGCGAGGGGTCGGGCCGCAAGGCCCGGCCCCTCGTTCTTTTTGTTGCTTGGACGATGCGCGTCGCCCTGCGCCTGGTGGGTTCCCGGAAGTCGCGAGGGTGCCGCGAGCGCCGGGCGGCGCGCATCTTGCCCGTCTTGCGTTGCGACCGTGACCGGGATCCGGCGGGATCAGCGGCGGGGAGCGGTGACTGCGGTGGGGCGCTGGGCATGGACTCGGGCGTACGCCCGGTGGGCCGGCGCGCCGTGGGCTTGGGTGCCGCGCGCCGTGGGCTTGGGCCGCGTGCCCTACTTTACGTAGCGGCGCAGGCGATCCCAGGGGGCGGCGGCTTCGCGCACGGCCTGCATGAGCACGGCGGCGCGGGAGACCGAGCGCTGCAGCTCTTCGAGACGCTCGGTCAGCTCCATGCCCCTGTCGCCCAGGGCAGCGGCTTTCTGGGCGGCCAGGTCGGCTCGCTGGGCGAGTCCGTCGGCTATCGGCACGAGCTCGGCCTGCGCGCGGCGCGCCGAGCGGTACAGACGGTACCCGCGCACGGCGAGCGGCACCAGCGCGATCAGCGCGGCGACGACCACGACGGCGAGGATGATGAGCAGGATGGTGCCGTTCATAAGCCGCAGTCTACCCCCGGCGCGCCGTTTGCGTTAGAGGGCGTTCCCTGTCAGGGCAGGTGCAACAGGTAGCGCCGGCAGGCGGAGGGCGCCTCGAAGTCGGAGAGGCGGCTGACCTTGACGACGTCGCCGGTGTGGGGTGCTTGCACCACGAGTCCGTCGCCGGCGTAGATCACGACGTGGTGGATGGGGTTGCCGAAGAACACGAGATCGGCTGGCTGGAGCTGCGATTCGGGGACCGGCGTGCCCATGGTGGCCTGGTAGGCGGCGAAGTGCGGGAACGCGACGCCGTATCTGGCGTAGACGTAGAGCACGAGGCCCGAACAGTCGAAGCCGCTTGGGGTGGCGCCGCCCCACACGTAGGGCACGCCCAGGAACTTCAAGGCGTCGCGGACCACGCCGACCTGGGCCTGCGTGCCGTGGATCGTACCGATCTGCGCGAGCGCGACGCGGCCCAGGTGACCGGCCGCGGCCGCGGCCAGCCGATCTTGCTGGTCGACGATGCGCTTGATGCGACCGTTGAGCCCGTCGAGGATCGCCTGGCGCTGGGCGAGCTGGTCGGTGATCGTGGCGCGCGCTGCATCGACGCGCTGCTGCACGACCATCGCCTGGTCGCGTTCGCTCGAGAGCGACGCCTGCAGGGCGGCCACCTGTTTGACGGTGGCGAGAAAGGCGGTGCGCAACGCGCGGTCCTGCTGGTTGACGCGCTTGTAGAGCTCGACGCGCGCCCCGTCGCTCGTGATGCTGCCGCCGCCCAGCACTTCGTCGAGCACGCCGTAGTTGCCGAGCTTGTACATCCAGGCGAGGTGCGCGCCCAGCACGGCCTGCTGGCCGGCAAGGTCGCTCTGACTCTGGGTGAGCTGCAGCCGGACTCGGCTGAGCCTTACTTCGATCGCGGCGAGCTGCGACTGGGCGCCGTCCCACTGCTCGACGACGACCTCGAGGCGGTCGTCGAGGGCGGAGACCTGCTGTTGGACCTTGTCGGCGGCCTGCTGCAGCCCCGAGAGGCTGGTCGGCTGGCGGGTAGCGACGATCGCCTTGGGGTTTGCCGCGGCGCTGCCGGTGGACAGGCACGCGAGGCCGGCCACGAGGGCGGCGGCGAGCAGGCCGGCGCGCAGTAGTCGCCGGATGCGGCTGGGACGCGGTGCGCTGGTGTCGGTCGGGATGCTCATGAACGTCGTCAGGGTCTGTATCGGCCGGTCGTGGCCGGCCTTGACCGGCGCGGCGCCTGGGCAGGCGCGGCGAGCGGGTGCGAGCCTTTACAGGGGCACGAGGCGGCGGTATACTGCCAGCCCTGCTTGGGAACAAGTAAGCAGGTTCACGTCGCGGGGTGGAGCAGTCCGGTAGCTCGTCGGGCTCATAACCCGAAGGTCGCAGGTTCGAATCCTGCCCCCGCTACCAAGCCTTCCGGGGCGCCCGTTCGGGCGCCCTATTTTTTGGCCCTGACGTACTATGTTCTCACGCGTTCACGTCCGGCTAGGCGCAAAGGAGACAGGCATGGTGACGACGCTGATCGTCAACGGGAGCCCGTACGGCAGCGAGCTGCCCTACAACGCCCTGCGGCTGGCCGGCGCGCTGCTCGTCAAGGAACAGTGGGTCGAGCTCTTCTTCCTGGGCGACGGGGTGCACACGGCGCGCCGCGGCCAGGACCCGCGCGGCGCGCACGCCTCGCTCGAGGCCTCACTGGTCGAGCTGCTCGGCAAGGGCGCCGTGGTCACCCTCTGCGGCACGTGCTGCCAGACGCGCGGCATCACCGCCGCCGACGTCGTCGACGGTGCGCAGCTCGGCACCATCCACGACCTCGCCGATCTCGTCGTGCGCAGCGACCGGGTCGTGTCGTTCTAGCGGCCATGGCGACGACCGACAGGCGGCGCCGGCGATGGTGAGCGACGCTCCGCGCGGCGCCCGGCCGCGCGGCCGTCTGACGACGACCCTGCGCCGACGGGCCGCCGACTTCGTCGCCGCCGGCGCCCTGCTACGCCCCGGCGAACGGCTGCTGCTCATGCTGTCGGGCGGCGCCGACTCGATGGCCCTGCTCGACATCGTGCGCGCCGTCGATCGGCGCCTTGGCCTGGGGCTCGACCTGGCCGCCCTGCACGTCGACTACGCCACGCGCGGCGCCGCCTCGACGCGCGACCGCGAGATCGTCGCCGCGGCGCGCGGCGCGCTCGGCCTGCCGCTGCACGTCGTGCGCCTCACGCGCAAGCCGGCCGCGGCGGGCTTTCAGGAGCGCGCCCGCGCGATCCGCTACGACGCCGCGCGCGCCATCGTGGCGCGCGGCGACGCCGACCTGATCGTCACCGCGCACAACCGCGACGACCAGGCCGAGACCGTGCTCTACCGCCTGATCAAGTACGCCGCGCCCTCGTCGCTGCGCGCCATGCGGCCGCGCGAGCAGGGCCTTGCCCGGCCGCTGCTGTGTCTGGGGGCGGCCGAGCTGCGCGCCTACTGCGCCGAGCGCGGCATCGCCTACGGCCACGACGAGAGCAACGACACGGTCGACTACCGTCGCAACCTCGTGCGCCACGAGGTGCTGCCTGTGCTTTCGACCATCAACCCGCGGGTCGCCGAGACCCTCGCCGACGCGGCGGCCCTGGCCGACGACGAGCACGCCATCGTGGCGGCCGCCGTCGACCAGGCGTGGGCCCGCGTCGCGCTGCCGCCCGCTTGGCTCAGTGGCGACGCCGACGTCGAGTCCCGCGCCGACGCCGGCGGCGAGGGCACAGGCGACAGCAGAGGCAAAGCCGGCGCCGGACCCGGCGGCGAGCCGCTCTGGGTGCTCGACCTGGCGGCCCTGGCCGCCGAGGCGCCCGCGCTGCGGGCGCTCTGTCTGCGGCGACTCGCCGCCGCCGCGCTGGGCGACGAGGCGCTGCTCGGGCGGCGCGCCACACAGCTCCTGGAGCGTCTCGCGGCCGGCAGCGCCGGCTCGCAGGCCGTCACCCTGAGCGCCACGCTCGAGGCGGTGCGCGAGTACGACCGGCTCACGGTGCGCCGCCGGCGGCCGGGGCACACCTGCGCGCCGGTCGTCCTTGCGCCGGGCTCGTCGGTGGTCTTCTGCGGACGGCGCTACCACGCCGACCTGATCGTCGGTCCCGCCTTCGAGCGCACGACCACCGAGGCCTGGCTGTCCGTCGACCGCCCGGACTGCGAGATCGTGCTGCGCCACCCGCGGCGCGGCGACCGGTTGCGCCCGTTCGGCATGGCCGCCGACGTGCTGCTGAGCGATCTCTTCGGCGCCGCGCGCGTGCCGCGCGCCCGCCGTCCGCTCGCCGTGGTGGCCGACCTCGACGGCCGGCCGGCCTGGGTCTGCCCGGGGCGCAGCTCCGAATGGTTCCGGGTGACGGCGGAGACACCGTATACTCTGCACATCTTCGAACAGGCAACGGAGGCGACGTGATCGACCCGATCGGCGACACCCTGGTAGGCCGCGACGAGCTGCGCGCGAAGATCGCCGAGCTCGGCGTGCAGATCTCGAGCGACTATGAGGGCAAAGACCTCGTGCTCGTAGGCGTGCTCAAGGGCGCGGTCTTCTTTCTGGCCGACCTGGCTCGCACCCTCACCGTCCCCTGCTCGATCGACTTCATGGCCGTCACCAGCTACGGCTCGTCGACCGACTCGTCGGGGGTCGTGCGTATCCTCAAAGACTTGGACCACCCCATCGAGGGGCGCGACATCCT
>CAZFJE010000119.1:0-10180 GCA_964519555.1 uncultured Thermoleophilia bacterium | reverse complement strand
CCGTGCTGCACCGTGCCCTGCATGACGCGGTGCGGTGGGGCTACCTGCAGAGCAATGTGGCGCAGGCGGCGGACCCGCCGCGCTCCTCGGCGCAGCATACGGAGCTCGCCGTCTGGTCCGAGGAGCAGTTACACGCCTTCTTAGACAGCGTGGCTGATCAGCGCCTCTTCCCCCTGTGGCGTTTTCTGGCGATGACCGGCTGCCGACGCGGTGAGGCATTGGGCCTCACCTGGCGTGACTTGGACATCGAGGGAGGCCGTGTAGCCATCACGCGCGCCCTGGTGCCGATCGGCGGCAAACTCATCGAGACAGAGCCCAAGACCAAGCGAGGGCGGCGGCTGATTGCGCTGGATGCGGAGACCGTCGCGGTGCTAAGAGAGCAGGCCGCTGCTCAGCTCGCCGAGCAGCAGGAGCTCGGTGACGACTGGATCGACAGCGGGCGGGTGTTCACCGCCCCAAGCGGCGCGCAGCTGCATCCCGGACGCATCAGTGCCTTGTTTGCTCGCCTGGTGCGGGCTGCAGCGCTGCCGCCGATCCCGCTGCACGGGCTGCGCCACACCTACGCAAGCCTCGCCTTGGCTAAGGGCATCAACGCGGCCATCGTCTCGCGGCGGCTGGGCCACGCTACCGTCGCCTTCACCTTGGACATCTACTCACACGTGCTGCCCCAAGTCGATGCTGAAGCGGCGGAGCTCATCGCGGCGTTTGCAGAGCGCCAGACCTAACTCCATCCCGCGGCCGCCACGCCCGACCGAGTTGCTGGAAGCACAGACTCCCGAGGCGCGACGAGGTAAGCCCGCGGAGGTCCTTCTCTGGCCTCAACGAGGTCTCGAGAGCCTCAAAGCCGGCCTTGCAGATACCTCGGCATGTAGTCTCCCTCGACAACGAATATACCGGCGCCTGTCGACCCGCGGACACGAGAACCTGTCACAGAATCTACCGACGGCGCACCTACTGGGCATGGGCAAGAGAGCTGGATTCCTGACTGCGAGCCGCAACTTCCCCGGTGACGAGGCGGTCCGCGAGGCCCGCTCAGCTAAGACAACACTTCTGAAGCACAAGTCTCAAGAACTCTGGCGCCGAGCCGAAGAAGGTAGCGAGGTAGGAACAATTGCTCAACACGTATTCGAATTTGGTGCAGCAAGTGAACTTCTTGAAGGAGCGCCAGCCCACGCACCCGCACGACCGGAGGGATGTGAGGACTTGAGACACACCACAAGAAAGCTCAGGAATTCCACGCGCGGCTTCAGTATGGTGGAGTTACTGGTGACCGTGCTCCTTGCCGGGATTATCTTCTTGGCCATGACGCCGATGTTCGTGAGCGTGCTTAAAGGCACGTCGACCAACTCCCGCCGCGTCATCGCCACCAACATCGCTCAGGCGCAATTGGAGAAGATCCGCACGCTGGCCGCGAGCCCGTCGAGCTACGCCAACATCACAAACAGCAACCTGAACTCGAGCTCCTGGAACCCCTCGCTGATCACGACAACCTACACTCCTCCCGCCGGCGGCCAGCCGTACAACATCAGTACGACGGTTTCGACAGATGCCTCGACCGCTCCCTACAAGACCGTCACGGTGTCGGTCTCCAGGCCCAACGACGGCTTCACGACCAGCGTCAGCACGGTCATTCAGAACCCCAATCCCATCACGACGTCGTCGACGTCTGGCCCGACGGGTGGAAATGGTCCTTTCTCGCTGACGGTCGCATTCAAGAACTATACCGAGGTGAGCTCGGCGGGCGTCTACGTCGTGTATGTAAACACCGTCCCGACGCCTAACGTCACGACGACCGCCGCGCCGCTCAAACAGATTCCCAGCTCCTCGGCCACGACCTGCACCTGGACCAACCTGCCCGGCGGCATGAACTACATGTACACCGTCTACTGCAACAGCGTCGACTGGTCCGGGGCGCTCTACACTCCCAACTTCCATATGCTGAGCAACGGCTGGGTCAAGTTCGACACGGACCCCGGCGGGTCATGAGCCCGCGCGGCATGTCGATTTCGCCCAGCCGGCACGAGCGGCGCCAGGCCGGCTTCACGCTCGTCGAGCTCATCGTCGCGATGTTCATCATGGGGATCGTGAGCACCATGCTGGTGGGGACCTGGATCTCCTTGCAGCGCTCCGCAGACTTCTCAGAGCAGAAGAACCTGGCCGCATCCGCGGGGCGAGACGCGCTCGACCGCATCTCGAGCGAGCTTCGCGACGCCCAGCCCTGCGCCTCCAGCACAACGAGCCCCTTTTGCGTCACCCTCGCCAGCCCTTACGTGAACGACAGCTACGACTGCACGTTCTACACGCCGTACAACAACCCAAAGGCCGCCACGCAAAGTGGCGCTACCGGCCAGGCCCAATCGGTGCTGACGTCGATCTACCTCGACACCTCCGGAACATCGCCTGAGAAGAAGCTGATGCTGATACACGACACGAGCGGCAACGGCTCGTTCGATGCCAGCGATCAGGTCATGACGCTGGCCACCAACGTCGTGAACAGTGCGACGGGCATCAATCGACCGATTTTCAGTTACGTCTTTGACACCAACGGTACGTACAGCACGGCCAGCAGTCTCACCAGTGCCAACGCGGCCAAGTGTGTCGCGGTGAACATCGAGGTTGTTCTTGACACAAATCTGCTCAGCAAGCCGACGTACGTCGACCTTGTTTCGACGATACGTCCGCGTAACGCGAGCATGAACTGAGGGAGCAGCGATGCCGGGTCGCAAAAGAGAGGAAGGATTCGCGCTGATCTTGCTCATCGGCATCACGGCCGCCTTGGCGATCCTTGCCGCGGCCCTGGTGCTGATGCTGACAAATCAGCAGTGGAACACGGCCAGGGAGCGGTCCAGCAAGACCTCGGAGTCATACGCCGAGGCGGCGCTCAACAGCGCTGTCGTGGCAGTCGAGAACGACAACAGCTGGCTGACAACGCCGTTCACGAACGCGACCGAGATGAGCGCCGACTACAGTACCCTGTCGGGCGCGCCGACCGTGACCTACCAGATTTACGACAACCTGACGCCGATCAACTACGGCGTCAACTGGGACTCCAACGGCGACGGCGAGGTCTGGGTGCAGACCACCACCACCTACCAGGGCCGCACGACGACCGTGCGCGAGCTCGTGCAGTCAAAGAAATCTCTGTCGGTGATCCCCTTTTCGGCGGCGTGGACCGATACCAACATGACGCTGAGCGGCACGAGCAACATCTACTACGTGAACGCCGACGGCACCCCCGACACCACAGGATCACCCTACGCGACGACAGTCGAGTGTGGAGGGAACTTCACCGCCAACAGCAGCACTACGCTCGCGGCCCCGGCAGATGGCACCAACACACAGTCGGTCGGCCTGCAGGTCAACGGTTCGGTCTCGACTCCCGGCCACACGTTCACCAAAACGAGCGGCGGCGTGGGCATGCTCAGCGACTACTTCGACCAGGCTCACCAGGCCGCGCTGATGACCGAAGCCCAGACCTGTCAGAACAACGTCTCGTCGCTGTTCGACCTGAGCCCCGGATCGACGCACACTTATACCAGCCTATCGGCGTTGCAGGGCGCCATGACGTACAACTCCTCGACAAAGACGTACACCGCATCCTGTGATCTGGAGTACAACAACACCAGCGCCGCCCTCACGCTCAGCACGGCCGGCACCACCTACAACTTCCAGAAGCTGTACGTCAACGGTGCCCTCGCGTTGTCGGGCAACGTGACCTTCAACGCCACATCCACCTACGTGAGTGGCTCAGCCAGCGGTCCGACCGGCGGCCTGATGGTAAGCGGCGCCACTGCGGCGATCACCGACCAGTTCGGGCCGCTCTACTGTGCCCATACGGTCAACTGGAAGGGTGGTACGACGAAGACTGCGCCTGTCGTCACGATAGCCACGACCTCGCCGACGACCACGACCGCGAGCGGCACGGTCATGGCGAGCTCCACCGTGGCCGGCCCGATGTTCGCCAAGATCCTCATGGTCGACGGCGACAGCGCTGACAATACCGACTACGACGGTAGCAGCGGCCCGACCTCGCTGAATCTCGGCGACGTCTGGATCGATGGTGACGCCGGCACCGGCGACATCGCCGTCAACTTCTCAGGGCCCTACGAGTCGACCTCCCAGGCCTCGACTGTCATGTGCAAGGTCCTGGCCACGACGGAGCAGACCCACTCGAACGGCTACGTCAACTTTGGCACTCTCGCAAGCCCGATGGTCTACTTCATGCAGTGCGACAACGACGGCCTCTACAACAACACCTGCTGCTGGGACAGTCAGGGTACGTACTACGGTCTCATGATCCTGTTCGAGGCTGAGTGCTGGATCTCGGGATACGTCCCGACCGACGGTCACAGCTACTCGCACAGCGCCAACGCGCCTTCGGGCACGCCCCTCGGCAACGACGGTACGCACCCCAACGTGGTAGGCGCGGTCCTCGAAGGCTGCCCCTCGGGCGGCGGCGACAGCGGGACAGATCTCACGCTGTCGAACAACTCCAGCATCTGCTACAACCCGACGGTCATCAACAACATCGACCTCAACAGCATCTTGTCGACCACCATCCAGCCAGTTCCGGGAACGTGGCAGGAGCTGGCGGGGACCTGAGGTTGAGCGCACCCACAATATGCGGGAATCTCTGACGATCACACCGCCCCTCCGGTTGGCCTACCGGGGCACCGGACCTTCGCCTTCGTACCTGAAGAGGGGCAAATCCCGGCCCCCATCTATGCCCGTTGGCCAACCGGAGAGGCATTCACCCACGGTCAATTCGACCATGCTGTTTCAATCCTCGCTTGGTCACTTGTTCAAGCGCTAGAGGTACTCCTCAATAATGGCACCCGCTCGCGTGAAGTTCAATTCCCTTCCTCGGCCAACGCCGGCCTTAAGAAGCGGCAATAAAGCGCATCGGCCGCGTGACAACAACCCACGCAATGTGTCGGCGAAGAAGATGGCACTAACGTCAAGCCCAGTTCCTCGAGAGACCCAAACATCAGACGCCCCGAAACAACGCTCTGGATGAGGCCGAATCGATCTAGCCCACATGCAGCTAGCCGGCCAGTCGCGAAAGAGCAACACCCGTTGGCAGCCCAGACCCCTCGAGAACAATCTCATAATCCGCGATGCTCCTAGGTGCGATAACGTTTCCCTTTCTGGACACTTTGAGACGGGCAAAGAGCTCATGCGCCGCAGCGTTCCCAATTGCGCTCTCGTGACTGAAGACATAGAGCCCGCGACAGGCCATAAAACCCCGACTCGCCGAACGGTCGGTCTCCCACATAGCCTCAAGCGCCCTCCAGAATAGTGCGAGATCCTCAGTTGCAAGGCCCGTATCCCTAGCGGCTGCCACACTAACAAAGCCATGCCCACAGTAAAGGCCGTACGGCACAACCGCCTTGCGACCCATCTCTGACTCTTTGCCGCCATCGCCCCCGACCCGAGCGTCCTCCGCCCGGGTTACTGCGACACGAGTAATCGAGATATCCATATACGCGATCGGGTCAATTGATCGCGCGAAAGTGAGTTGTATGGGGCCCCGCACTTGGCCACAATTGACCCCCGTTGTCATGACAGCGCCAAAGGCGCGAATGTCGAAGAAGGTCCGACACATCCAGGCTCGGACCTTGTCTATTTCCTCGTGCGATTGCTTGGACCCCTTCGAAGTCAGCTCCAAGTCGTCGTACGCCAGCTGATGCTGCTGGTTCAGGATTGCCTTACGCTGCATGTAGATGGCAAACCCTGGCGAACCTTCAGCGGCCAACGCCACGTAATCGCGGACCTTGCGCTTGATGCACACGTCAGTGACAAGTCCCTGCATGGTCTCAGGATCGATGCGAGGCAGATTCCCGGCGTCAGGATCCCCATTGGGGTTGCCGTCCTGCACGTCGAAAAGCAGGATAAAGTCGTGACGCCGAGAGGGGTCCGTGAAAACCGAAGGGTCGGACATTCTTGTCTCCTTATCAGCACGACAACTACGAGGCTTCAGAGGCTCCATTCCGTCTCCAGTTTGCGACGCGCTGATGGTAGTAACCGAGCGCGAAGAGGCCCTGACCGGTGAGGTCGAGCACCGACGGGAACTGCTGCAGCGGCGCGAGGATCTCCTCCATTTGACGTTGGATATAATCGTAGACGACCGGCTTCGCGTGATGGAGCCTAGAAAGGTGGCCTTGGCCTCCGCGTACAAGACGGGGGAACACCGATAGTGGCGCAACCGAGGCCGAACTGTAAAAACGATTGGCAACGGTGGCCTTAACGGAGACGTCGCTCACCTGCGCTCGCTCCAGTACCGCGAGCAGCCGTCCGCAGAGGTACGCGGGGTCGTCGCGCGCTAAATCGAGCTCGCACATCCGTGCTCCTTCATGGTCGCTGACACGCGAGGCAAGACTCATCTTTATGAGCGCCGCTTGCGGCCTGGTGAGCTTCCGTGAGGTCCTCACCCGCTGTAACGCACGATACAGCAGAACTGCTGGTACACGCCCGCCATTCAAAGCGACGCGGAGCAGGAGATCAACAGTCTGAGGGTCGATATGGCTAGCATCACGCACGGTGGCCGCCGCCAACACGAACACATCCCACGGCGGTTGGTCGGAGCCGTCACTGCCCACTAGACGCTGTAGTCGAAAGTAGCGCGCCAGAGAGCCTTCAACTTGTGCGCCAGTTGTTTCGAGCCAGTTGCGCACGGCGATTCGGCCGCCATTGGCCGTCAGGGCAGCGCAGTAGAACGGCTCAGCGTCGATAGCAGGTCCTGCTCGAAATCTCGGGGTGGACTTGCACAGCTCCTGCACTTCGGCAAGATCAGGGCCCGAGAGAAACTTCTCAATGGGAAGAACCGCTCCTTCGCGTGTCCAGAAGATGTAAGCAAGTGGCCCCGCAGTCACGCACGTGGCCTGTGAACGCAGCAGAGCATTGGCAGCCTGCGCGTAGCGCTCAGCACACTCGTGGCATGTTGGCACGACCAACGAAGCGCGAAGTCCATAGGACTCATAGGCAGCCTCGTTGGCCGAAACGATCTGCATGCCTGACACCTGACCCCTCGGGACACCCTTGATGGCCACTGGATGGCGCAGGGCTGGCATTCGCTGACGACCGCAAATCACGCATTGACGCAATTGTTTCTTGTCTACTGCAGGCTCACATGCCGCAGCCCAAAACCCGCGCACGCTCGGCAGATCTATGGGCAACGCGCCACCGACACGGAAGGTGACGACGTCCCGCATGTCAAGCTCCAGCGGCAGCGAAAGATCCGCGCAGTCTTCCTTCTCGAGAAAGCTGGAAACGGCAAGCACGGCTGGCTCGCCTGTGATTTTCGCGCACTCACGTACCAAGTCGACGAAGGCGCTGTGGGATTCGGCGATACGCCGCACCGCCCTGCGCTCTGCGGAAGCTGACCCCACCGAACCCAAGGCGTAATCCGCGCGGTCCGCGAGTAGTTTGGCGCACACGGCGCTAGTTCGATCGACATGTGGCGCCAAGTATTCCTTTCCACGTCGAGCCGGGCCCGTGTCAGACTC
The DNA here is from genome assembly GCA_964519555.1 of uncultured Thermoleophilia bacterium. Classification (GTDB taxonomy): domain Bacteria; phylum Actinomycetota; class Thermoleophilia; order UBA2241; family UBA2241; genus Bog-752. Next base: position 2,675 of record CAZFJE010000119.1, on the reverse strand, counting down.
CGAAGCGGTGCACAGAAATCCGAGCAAGTCACCGGTTGACGATAGGTCGATGAGCCACCGGATACGCGTGGGGCCATACATTCGTGGCGGAAGCAGACCTTGGCGCTCAAGGCGTTCCGCGTACTCGACAAGCCGGCGCAGCATCATGTCAGGCTGGCCTCACCCGACTCCCGCGGGAGCTCCGGTACCGTGAGCCGGCCCTTCTGGAGGCGAGCCTCAAAGAATATCGGCCGCCCGGGACCGAATACCCCGTACGGAAACTCGATGTCGAGCAGCATTGCACCGAGCTCCTTGTTGATCGCTTCCGTAGATTCGTCGTCGGGCTCACAAAAGAAGGCAGCAAACTCGCGGCACCCGAGGTACGGCTGACGAAAGCAGCGACCGCTGGCAACTCGGCGTCGGAACTGGTCACGAAACTTGGCGGGGTCCTCGGCCTTTGCGTGTTCGCGAAGCTGCACATCAGCGCGAATTACATAGGCGACATCACGCAGAGCTAGCGTGTGACGCTGTGCTCGGTCGTCGTCAACAATAATCACCGCGCCGGAGGCCGTCGATCCAACGGAAGACTTCTTGGTGACCTCATTGCGTACGATCGAGATGTAACGGACTGGGCGGAGAACGTCAATCGACCGCACCCGCCAAGTGAACTCCGGCTTCCAGAAGATAGCCTCCAGGACGCCGCGCGCAGCCGAGGGTGTCAAGCACGGATAGCTCACGCGTTCGACCTTCATCTCCGGTCTGGTAAAACAGGCTAGGTCGCCCCAAACCTTGACTTTCAATGGTCGACCGCCGGTCAGCATCGAACCTCCCTAGACGTCGCCCTCCTCGTGGACACATCCGCAGCGAGCCGTGTGAGTATTGTCCGGGCCGGCAGCGACCGCAAGTCCGCTGCCGCCCGCAAGGAGCCGCAGCGTGGGTGCGACGCCGTCAGAAACAGCGCGTGAGGCTGTCGGCAACTCGAGAAGGACTGATATTGCAGGGTCTGCAAGACGAATGCCACTACAGAGGCTGGCGCGCACTCGTGGCTGTATGTCAGCGAAACACGGTCCCCCGACATGAGACGGTTCCAAGCCTGACGCTTGCTAATCAGGCCGATGGTGTCTCTGGAGCGTAACAACCAGGGCGGGCGTCCATAGGCCGCAACGTCGCCATCACCGTCGTGGCCGTCTCTATCTGCGAAGACGGTTCGCAAGCCCCCAGACTCTTCTCGCGGGCAGGGTTGAAGAACTGCGCTGACCCGGTCGTTTGGGAGATCGATGTTTCACGTGGAGCGAGGTTCGAGCGGAGTTGGTCGACGCCGTGGCTAGCGCTAACAGCTCCCACCGGGGGTCAGGCCGGCCCGAAACAAGACAGGTAGGCGGCTCCTGATGTGATCCGCCCTCCCATGGCCTGACGCTCCAGATGATCAGACTACGATCAAGGAACCGTGAAGTCGGAGCCCGTTGAAAGGTGGCCGGCGAGCGCGAAAGTCGAGCTGACCACGTTGTCGGTGTAGGTGTAGTCACCCTCGCTCGAGCTGCTAGCCATAGGAACGTTCGTGAACGGGTTCTTCGGCCAGTTGTCGACGTAGGGGTGGCCCGTCGAGTCGACCAGCGCGGCGCTGTTGGCGACGGCGCCGGGATAGTTGTCGCTGTTGTCGAGCGCGTAGCTCTGGATGCCGATCTGGATGCTGTGGATGCCCTCCTTGACCGCGGCGTCATCGGCCTTGTTACGCTGGGTGAGGAACATCGGGATGGCGATAGCCGCGAGGATACCGATGATGATGATGACTATCAGGAGCTCGATGAGCGTGAAGCCCTTTTGACCTCTGGAGAGACGCTTCATGTGAGTAAGTCAACTCCTCCCGATCGTCTTGAGACCTTGTGAAGCCATTGGCTTAAGAGAGACCACGAGAAAGAACCCGTGGTGCCCCTTGAGCAGTCACAGGTCCGTTAACGTCGTGCCTTTGCTGCGACGGCAACCCAGCCGGCCCTCTTGGTAGAGGCCTGTGGTTTTGCGCCCCGTCTTCGCGGACGGTTTGCTTTTTCGCCTTCATAGTTAGGTTGCCCCACTGCAGAAGCGCTAGACATCGGCGGTTCAGTCGATCACTGCCACCCACTGACCTGCGGGGGTTGAACCGCAGTTGCCCAAAGAAACGCAAAGGGCGCCGGTCATCACTCGGCGCCCTTCGTTGGTGAGAAGTGACATCAGATGAAGCGCGCTCCAGTCGGACTCACACTCATCGAGCATGGTGTATATCGGCATCGTCTCAGCAAACATTAGCAGCGGCCGGCGCTTCGAATCCAAGACGCAGAAGGGCGACTCAAAGAGCCGCCCTTCCAACGATCCATTCGGCAAACAGCCAGCCCCCCATCAGGGTACCTGGAAGGCACCACCGTTGGACAGGTGGCCCACAAGCGTGAACGTGCTGCTGGCCGCGTTGTTGGTGTAGGTGTAGTCGCCCTGGGCCGAGCTGCTGGCCATGGACACGGTGGTGAACGGGTTCTTTGGCCAGTTGTCGACGTAGGCCTTGCCGGTCGAGTCGACCAGCGCGGCGCTGTTGGCGACGGCGGCCGGGTACGTGTCGCTGTGATCGACAGCGTAGCTCTGGACGCCCACCTGGATGCTGTGGACGCCCTCCTTGACAGCGGCGTCCTTGGCCTTGTTGCGCTGGCTCAGGAACATCGGGATGGCGA
>CAZFJE010000118.1:0-10250 GCA_964519555.1 uncultured Thermoleophilia bacterium | reverse complement strand
GGCGGGCCGCCCAGGGCGTCGCAGATCTCGAAGGCGCCGGTCTTCTGGCCCTCGATACGGTAGGGGTTGACCGAGTTGACCAAGGCGATGGGCAGCGCGGCCGCGGCCGCGCGCACGACGTCGAGGGCGACGTCGAAGTTGCCCGGTATGGAGACCACGTGGGCGCCGTAGGCGACCGCCTGGGCGAGTTTGCCCATGGCGATCTTGCCCTCGGGGATGACGACGATCGCCCTGATGCCGGCCTTGGCGGCGTAGGCCGCCGCCGAGGCGCTGGTGTTGCCCGTCGAGGCGCAGATGACGGCCTTGAAGCCCTCTTCGACGACCTTGGTCACGGCCATCGTCATGCCGCGGTCCTTGAACGAGCAGGTGGGGTTGACGCCCTCGAGCTTGAGATAGAGCTCGACGCCCAGTGCCGCGCCCAGGTGGGGCGCCGCCACGAGCGGCGTGTCGCCCTCTCCCAGGGTGACCACCGGCGTTGCATCGGTGACCGGCAGGTAGGCGCGGTAGTGGGCGATCACACCCTGGCCGCGCCGGCCGCCGGCGAGCTCAGCGGCCATCGAGGCCCTCGATGCGCACGACGCTCGGGCGGCTGCGCACGACCGGCAGCGCCTCGATACGGGCGAGGGCGCCGAAGAAGGCGGCCTCGCGCACCGGGTGCAGCACCAGCACGAGCTGGGCCGCGTCTTCTTCGCCGCTCTGCTGCATGGACTGGATGCTCACGCCCTCTTGCCCGAACACTCCGGCGATGGCGGCCAGCACGCCGGGCTCGTCGGCCACCCGCACGCGCAGGTAGAAGTGCGAGACCACCTCGGCGCCGGGGTAGAAGCCGAGGTCCTTGTAGCAGGTGCAGTTGCGTATGTAGCCGCCGGGCGCCGTGTTGACGATGGAGATGACGTCGCCGATCACCGCCGAGGCGGTCGGCGTGCCGCCCGCGCCGGGGCCGAAGAGCATGATGTTGTCGAAGCTGTCCGATTCGAGGAACACGGCGTTGTAGGCGCCCGAGACGCCGGCCAGCGGGTGCTCGCCGGGTATGAAGCAGGGGTAGACGCGCACGTTGACGCGGCCCTCGATGAGCTTGGCCACGCCGAGCAGCTTGGGCACCAGGCCGAGGGCCTTGCCATAGCTCACGTCGACGTCGGTGATCGACTCGATGCCCTGGTGTTCGACGTCGCTCAAGGTGACGCGGCTGTGGAAGGCGATCGACGAGAGGATGGCCATCTTGGCGGCCGCGTCTTTGCCGGTCACGTCTTCGGTGGGATCGGCTTCGGCGTAGCCCAGCTCCTGGGCGCGCACCAGCGTGGGGGCGTACTCGGCGCCGCTCTGCGCCATGGCCGAAAGGATGTAGTTGGTCGTGCCGTTGACGATGCCCATGACGCCGGTGATGCGCGCCGCGGCGAGCGACTCGCGCAGCACCTTGATCACCGGCACGGCGCCGACCGCGCTTGCCTCGAACCGCAGAAAGGCGCCCTTGTCTTCGGCGGCCTGCAGCAGCTCGGCGCCGTGCTGCGAGAGGAGCTGCTTGTTGGCGGTCACCACCGACTTGCCGGCGGCGAGGGCGGCGAGCTGGATGGTGCGCGCCGGCTCGATGCCGCCGATGAGCTCGATCACCACCTGGATCTCGGGGTCGGCGACGAGCTCGGCGAAGTCGGTCGTGGTGTGCACGCCCTCAGGCACCTGGGCGCGGCGCTCGGGCGACAGGTCGCAGACCGTGCGCAGGCGCACGGTCTTGCCGGTCGCCAGACAGATCTCGTCGGCCCCCTCGTGCAACAGCCGCCCCACGCCGGAGCCTACCGTGCCGTACCCCACAAGTCCGATGCCGACCTCGTCCACCGCCGTCCTTTCGTAAGTCCCGTTGTCTACCTTCGCCTGGGCCGCCGATCGACTGCGTCGTCGGCGCTCAGGCAGGCGCGACCGCGTTGCGCGCCTAGTCGCGCGCGAGCGGCGCGCCCGCCAGCGGCCGCTGCAACCGCAGCACATCATCCCACGTCTCGCGCGCGATGATGACGTGCGCCTCGCCGCCGGCCACCATGACCACCCCGGGGCGCGGCTGGCCGTTGTAGTTGTTGGCCATGGCGTAGCCGTAGGCGCCGGTGGCCGGCGTGACCAGCACGTCGCCCAGCTCGGGCGGGGCGATCGCCACGTCGCGCACCAGCACGTCGCCCGACTCGCAGTGTTTGCCGACCACCGTCGTCTCGAAGGTCGCCGGCGTGTCGGCGCGGTTGGCGATCATGGCTTCGTAGCGCGAGCCGTAGAGCATGGGCCGGATGTTGTCGGACATGCCGCCGTCGACCGCCACGTAGGTGCGCCCGTCGGGCACCGGCTTGATGGTGCCCACGCGGTAGAGGGTGACGGCCGCCGTGCCCACGATCGAGCGGCCGGGCTCGACCAGCACGGTGGGTGGCGTCAGGTCGCGACGGGCGAGCTCGGCGTCGAGCGCCGAGGTGGCCACCGTGGCGAGCTCGTTGATCGACGAGGGCTCGTCGCCTGAGGTGTAGCGAATGCCCAGGCCGCCGCCCAGATTGAGAAGGCGGCAGTCGAACGCGAGCGCCGCACGCCACTGGGCGAGCGAGTCCATGAGCACCTCGACCTCGCGGCGGTACGAAGACAGGTCGAAGATCTGCGAGCCGATGTGGGCGTGCACGCCGACCGGCTCGAGGTTGGGGGCGGCCAGACAGCGCGCGAGCGCCTCGGCGGCCTGGCCGTCGGTCAGGCCGAAGCCGAACTTGGAGTCGGGCTGGCCGGTCTGCACCGCTGCGTGGGTGGCCGGCGTGACGCCCGGCGTAAGGCGCACGAGCACCTTCTGCACGACGCCGCGACGGCCGGCGGCCGCGTTGAGCGTGGCGATCTCGGACAGCGAGTCGACGACCACGTAGCCGATGCCGTAGTCGAGCGCGAGCTCGAGCTCGGCGGGCGTCTTGTTGTTGCCGTGAAAGAAGATGTCGGCGGGCGGAAAGGCGGCCGCGCGAGCGGCCGCGAGCTCGCCGCCCGAGGCCACGTCCAAGGCCAGACCCTCTTGCGCGACGAGCTCGATCATGGCGCGGCACGAGAACGCCTTGCTGGCGTAGACGATGCGCGAGTGGCGGGCGCGGCCGGCGAAGGCCGCCACGTAGGCGCGGCACTGGTCGCGCAGCGTCTGCTCGTCGTAAACGAACAGCGGCGTGCCGAAGCGCTCGGCGAGCTCGACGACGTCGCAGCCACCGATCTCGAGGTGACCGGCGTCGTTGTGGCGGGAGGTGTGCGGGTAGATGAGGGTGTGGGTCACGGCGCTATCCTACGTCAGGTCGGCAGTCGACCGGTCTCGTTTTGGTGGTCGACCGGGCTCGCTTGCGGGTCTTGATGCCCGCGCGCGAGCAGTCGACGGCTTCGCTTCAGTACTCGATGCCTTCGCGCGCGTTCACGCCTGCGTCGAAATAGTGCTTGACGGGCCGCATCTCGCTGACCAGATCGGCGGCCGCGACGATCTCGTCGGGGGCGCGCCGCCCGGTGAGCAGCAGTTCGGTGTGGGCCGGCTTGGCGGCCAGCAGGGCGAGCACGTCGGCCACGGGGACGAGCTCGAAGTAGAGCGCGGTGACCAGCTCGTCGAGCACCACCAGGTCGTAGGCGCCGCTCACCACCAGGTCGCGGGCCCGGGCAAAGCCCGCCGCGGCGGCGCGCAGATCGTCGGGTGAGAGCTTGCCCACCCGCACCCAGTGGTCAAGGCCGACCTGCTCGACCGGTATGCCGAGGCGGCCGGCCGAGACGATCTCGCCCCAGGTGGGGTCGGCCTTCATGAACTGCAGGATGAGGACGCGCAGGCCGCGGCCGGCGGCCCGCATGGCCAGGCCAAAGCCGGCCGTCGTCTTGCCCTTGCCGTCGCCGGTGTAGACCTGCACGTAGCCCGTACGCGCGGCGGCGGCCGGACGCTCCCCGCCGGCCTCAGGCTCCCCGCCGGCCTCAGGCTCGCCGCCGGCCTCAGGCCCCCCGTGGTGCGTGCCGGCGCTCATCGATAGGTGAAGAAGCCCGCGCCGCTCTTGCGGCCGAGCTTGCCCTGGGCGACGAGCTCGCCGAGCAGGGCGCAGGGGTGGTACTTGGAGTCGCCCAGATCGCGTTCGAGCGTCTCGAGGATGGCCTTGCTGGTGTCGAGGCCGACGAGGTCGGCCAGAGCCAGCGGGCCCATCGGGAGGTTGGCGCCCAGCTTGAGGCCGGTATCGATGTCGGCGGCGCTCGCCACGCCTTCGGCCAGCGCCTGCGCCGCCTCGTTGATCATGGGAAAGAGGATGCGATTGACCACGAAGCCCGGCGAGTCTTTGACGGTGATCGGCGTCTTGCCGAGCGCCTCGCAGAACTCGCGCGCCGTCGCCACCACATCGTCGGACGTGGCCGTGCCGCGCACGACCTCGACCAGCGCCATGACCGCCACGGGGTTGAAGAAATGGATGCCGACGAAGCGGTCGGGGTGGGTGACGCAGGCGGCCAAGGTGGTCACGGACAGGCTCGAGGTGTTGCTGGCTATGAGGGCGTCGGGGCGCAGCAGCACCGAGGCGCGCTCGAGCAGGTCGCGCTTGATGTCGAGCGACTCGGGCGCCGCCTCGATGAACAGGTCGGCGCCGGTGCCGGCCGCAAGATCGAGGCCGGTCGTGATGCGGCCGAGGGCGGCGTCGCGCTCGTCGGCGCTCATGCGGCCCTTGTCGACGGCCCGCGCGAACTGCTTTTCGATGCCCGCCTTGCCCCTCGCGATGTACTCGTCGGCGATATCGATCATGGTCGCCTGCAGCCCAGCCTGGGCGGCCGCGGCCACGACGCCGGCGCCCATCTGTCCGGCCCCCGCGACCAGTACGCTCTGAATCTTCACGATTGTCCTCCTTCGACCGCCGACGCCGCCTCTTTGCAGGCAGATCCCAGGCCGGCGGCCGGGCCGCAAGGCACGGCGCGGACCAGGGCGTCACGGCCCGGGGCGACGAAGCCCTATGCTACTATAGGCATGCTCATGGACTGCAAATTCCTTGACTCCTACCAGGCCGACCTTGACGGCGACGCCATCGATGTCTGGTACTGTCGCAAACGCGACCCCTTCGTCTTGGGCCCCACTCGCGAAGTCGCGCTGCGCACTTGCTCCGGTTGCCGCCTGTCCGACAACACGCGGCCGCCCAGCGAGCTCGCCTACGAAGTCGAGCGCCGCAACCAGGAGCTCGTCGCCCTGAACGCCATCGTGTCGGCGGTCAACTCGTCGCTCGACCTCTCCACCGTGCTCAACACCGGCCTCGACAAGGCCATCGAGATCCTGCAGGTCGACGCCGGCTGGATCGCCCTGGCCTCCGACGAGTCGCTGCAGCTCGCCCTGCATCGCGGCGTCTCGGCCGACTACGCGCGCTCCATCTCGACGATCGGCTCGCAAGAGGGCGTCGTCGGCCTGGTGGCCCGCGAGCAGCAGACCGTCGTGGTCGACGACGTCGCCGCCAACAAGACGCTTCCCCTGGCCGCTGCCGAGGGCCTCGCCACCATCCTGGCGACGCCGCTCAAAGCGCAGGGCCGCCTGCTCGGCGTGATGGCCGTCGCCACCCGCGACACGCGCTCCTACTCGGCCGACGACATCTACTTCGCGAGCTCCGCCGGCGCGCAGCTCGCCTCGGCCATCGAACACGCGCTGCTGTTTCGCGAGCAGATCGACCGCGTCGAGCGCGAACGACGCCTGCTCGAAGCGGTCGAGACCGTCAACCGCAGCCTGGGCACCCACTCCGTGTCGTCGACCGTGGTCGCCGAGGCGGCGCGCCTGATGAACGCCACAAAGGCCGCGCTGCTCGTGCTCAAAGACGACACGCTGGTCGCCGACGAGGTGCACAACCTGAGCGCCGAGTTCTGCCGCGTGTTCGTGCTGCCCGTCGGCCAGTCGGCGTCGGGGCGAGCCATCCGCGACGGCGTGCCCGTCGCCGTGAACGACGTCGACCTCGAGCCGATGTCCGACGCCGCCATCGTGGCGGCTGGCGGCCACCGCGCCTTTCTCACGGCGCCGCTGCAGCCTTACAAGGGCACCTCGGGCGCGCTCCCGGTGTTCTTCGAACGGCCGCAACGTTTCTCAGACGACGACAAGACGATCCTCGCGACCTTCGCCAGCCAGGCCACGGTGGCCCTCGAAAACCAGCGCCTCATGCGCGAGAAAGACGTGCTGGCGCGCACAGACGGCCTCACCGGCGTCTTCAACCGCAGCTACCTCGAGCTCTCGCTCGACCAGGCCATGCGCAGCGTGCACCGCAACGGCGGCCTCGTCAGCCTGCTGTTCATCGACGTCGACGACCTGAAGACGACCAACGACAAGCGCGGCCACATGGCGGGCGACCGCGCCTTGCGCGAGCTCGCCCGACTACTCGCCGACAGCTGCCGCGAGACCGACACGGTGGCGCGCTACGGCGGCGACGAGTTCGTGGTGCTCATGCCCGACACCGACGACCGCGGCGCCCACCAGGTGCTCGCCAAGATCGACGGCGCCATCGACCAGCGCAACCGGCGCAGCCCCGGCGACTCTCCCCTGCGCGCCAGCATGGGCCTGCACACCTCGGGGTGGTGCGAGCCCGAAGAGCTCCTGCTGGCCGCCGACCGTAGCATGTACGCGATGAAGCGTCAGAGGACGTCCACGGCCTGACGAGTCGCGTCCGCCCGCCGCGCGCGCTACCCTGTGAGTGACATGGATCACCTGCCCCCCACCGACCTGCCGCCCAAGATCATCGCCTGCGACACGCTGCGCGACGAAGTGGGCCGCGTGGCCGGCGACCTCGAAGTCGAGTATTGCGAGGGCCAGCTCCACAACTACCCCGAGCGCCTGCGCGCCGAATTGAACGAGCGCATCGCGGCCACCCCCGGAGCGCGCACCATCCTGCTCGCCTACGGGCGTTGCTCCAACGGCACGGCCGGCCTGGTCGCCGGGCCGCACCGTCTCGTGCTGCCCGCGGTCGACGACTGCATCGCCATCCTGCTGGGCTCGCGCGACGAATACGTGCGCCAGTTCAGCGGCTGCCCCGGCACCTACTACTACACGCGCGGCTGGATCGAGTACATCCGCGACCCGTACCACGAGTACCTCGACATGATCCCGCGCTACGGCGAAGAGAAGGCGCGCGAGATCGCCCATCTCATCCTCGCCCATTACCGTCGCGTGGCCCTGGTCGACACCGGCACCTACGACCTCGCCGCCTACGACCCCTACCTGCGCACCGTCTGCGAGTTCTACGACCTGCCGCTCGAGGTGCTGCCCGGCTCGTTGCGCCTGCTCGAAAAGCTCGTGGGAGCGCCCGCCGACGACGACGAGTTCATCACGGTCGCCCCAGGCGACGTGCTCGAGGAGCGCCTGTTCTGGGAAGCTTCGAAGGGGTAGCCATGCGCATCGGCGTCGTGCAAAGTCTGAGTGCTCCGCCCGACATGACCCAATCGCTGCGGGCGGGCTTGGCGCGCCTGCAGGACGCCCGCGACAACGGCCTCGATCTGGTCGTGTTCCCCGAGATGTTCCTGGGCGGCTATTTCGTCGACCAGGCCATGGTCAAGCGCGCCGCTCAGGCACGAGCCGCGCTCGCCCGCATGCAGGCGGCCGTCGACACGCTCGGCGTCTCCGCGGTGGTGGGCGTGCCCGACCTGCGCGACGGCGTGCTCTACGACGCGGTCGCCATTCTGCGGCCCGGCCACGGCCCCGGCCGCTACGCCAAGACCCACCTGTTCCGCGCCGAGAAGGAGCTCTTCACCCCGGGACACACGCTGTGGACCGGCGAGATCGCCGGCTGGCCGTGCGGCGTGCTCGTCTGCTACGAGATCGCCTTTCCCGAGGTCTCGCGTGCCCTCGCCCTGGCCGGAGCACGGCTGCTCATCGTGACCGCAGCCTTCGGCAAGGCGCGCCTGCGCATATGGCAGGTCGCCACCGTGTCGCGCGCCATCGAGAACGGCTGTTATCTGGCGGCCGCCGGCCATGCCGGCGACAACGGGGTCTCCGAGTTCGCCGGCCACAGCCGCATCGTCGATCCGTCGGGCCAGGTCATGGCCGACGCCGGCGACCGGGCTGACATGCTGATGGCCGAACTGCGGCCGCGCCTCGTCGACGAAGTGCGCGCCGGGCGCCCCGACAGTCACGCCTGCCTGGCCGACCGCCGGCCCGAGCTCTACGGCTCGCTCGTCGAACCGGTCACCGCACAACAGCGCCAGGCGCCACACCGCTAGGGTCGCGGCTGCCTCGTCGCTGAGGCCGACCCGACGCCGACTCGCCGACTCGCCGACTCGCGGGCCGGCGGCTAGGTCGTCGGCGGCTTCTTGGCGGCGGGCTTCTTGGCGGCCGCGGGCTTCTTGGCCGAGCCCTTCGCGGCGGGCCTGCTCGGCGCCGCGTCGCCGGCCGCCGGCTTCTTGGCGGCGGGCTTTCTCGCCGCCGGCTTCTTGGCCGCCGGCTTCTTTGCGGGCTTGGGCTCCGCAGGGCCTTTCGGAGCCTGTCCTTCACCCTCGACCGCAGCACGAGAGTCAGCTTCGGATGGTGCCCTCTGAGCAGATTCCTCTGCCGCAGCCCGACGGGCGCTCTCGGCCGCCTGAGAGGCGGCCTCGGCGGCCGGGCGAGCGGTCTCGGCCGGGCGCGGCTCGGCGCTGGCCCGCGCGAAGTTGAGCTGCATCTGGGCGAGGGTCGAGCGCAGGCTGGCGATGTCGGGGTCGCCCTCGCCTTCGACGACCTCGATCAGGCGGCGCAGCGACTCGATCGCCACGCGCGCGTCGCGCAGGTCGCGCAGCTCCCTGGTCTGTTCGGTCAGGCCCAGCTTCTCGTAGCCCACGGTGACCAGGGTCACCATCATGTCGCGCACCAGGTCGACCACGTGCAGAGCCTTGAGCTGCTCGCGGTACAGGTCGGCGCGTTCCTGGTCGGTCAGCGGTCGCTCGCCGCCCGCGGCGGTTTCATCGTCGGTCATAAAGCCCGTCACCTCCGGTCATCGCCGGGGATCGCGTTGGCCAGCGCGACCGCATCGGCGTGCACTTCGTGGATGGAGCGTCCCGCGGCCAGCAGGCGGCCCTGGCGCTGGGCGCCGTTGCCCTCGGTCAGCAGGCGTTCGACGTCGTTCAGATACGGGGTCAGCGCCAGCTTCTCGGCGGCCGGGCGCACCCACTCGACGAGCTCGCGCAGAGCCTCGGGCGCCGGCACCTGGACGCCGCGGTCCCAGTCGATCAGCTTGCCGTCGAGCCCATAGCGGATGGCCCGCCAGAGGTTCTCTTCGATCCAGCGCGTCTCGCGCACCGGCAGCGGCCGGCCTTCGTCGACCATGCCTGCCAGGGTGGCGACCAGGCCCAGCGCCAGCGAGTGCACGGCGAGGGTCTGCCAGGGCTCGGTCTGCACGTCGCAGATGCGCACCTCGACGGTGCCGTAGGAGTGGTGCGGACGCACGCTCCACCACACCTGGGTGAACTCCTGGATGGAGTCGGTGGCGAAGAGCAGCTCGAAGTAGCGCCGCTGCTCGGCCCAGGTGCCGAAGATGTCGGGGATGCCGCAGCGCGGGAACATGCGCACGAAGGTCTGCGTGCGCGCCGAGTGCAGACGCGTCCAGACGCCGTCGATGCAGGGCGAGTTGGCCGACAGGGCGAGCAGGTGAGGCAGGAAGGCGCGCATGGCGTCGCACACGGCGATCGCGCGGTCGATGTCGCGGATGCCGATGTGGATGTGCTGGCTCCAGGTGTTGTTGCGCCAGGCGACGTACTGCAGCTTGTCTTCGACACCGCGGTAGTGCGGCGTGTCGATGATGCGCTGGTCCTGCCACGACGAGAAGGCGTGCGTGCCGGTCGCGCCCAGCAGGTAGCCCTGCTCGCGCGCGTGAGCAAACAGAGCGAGGCGCCGCGCCCTGACGTCGCGCGCGGCCTCGTTGAAGTCTTCGCATTTTGGTGTGGCGATCTCGATCTCGCTCGAGATCAGCTCGCCGAGGATCTGCTCGCGCAGCCCGGGCGGCGCGCTGTCGCGCAGCAGCTCGTAGGCGCCCGTGAGGGCGAGGCTGCCGGAGTCGAGGATCTGGTACTCCTCTTCGAGACCGATCGTGAAATCGGTCGACGTCGCGAAGCGTTCCTCGACTTGGTCGAGATAGGTGTCGGGGTCGGGCAGCACTGCCGGACTAGTATACCCGCGGCCCATCGCCAAAAGGGGCGGGCGGCGCGCCTTGCGCGCCGCCCGCCCTCAAGCGTTGCCACGGTCTGCCCACGAGTGGGCAGAGCTCGGTCGGCCTTTAGGCCACGCCCAGCAGGGTCTTGGCGGCGGCCACGGCCTCGATGGCGTC
>CAZFJE010000117.1:0-10277 GCA_964519555.1 uncultured Thermoleophilia bacterium | reverse complement strand
CACGAACACGACGAAGCCGTCGACGCGGCCGATGCCCTGGCCGCCGTAGGCCAGGGTGTCGATGGCAAGGTCAAGGGTATCGCCGGTCTTCGGAGGCATGGCGGCCAGTGTACCCCAGGCGCCGCTGCGGTGCGTCGGCGGACCGCAGCGGGCGCCTCGCCGCGCCGTCGCGCAATTGTCTACCACGAGGTCGCGCCCTCCTCGCGATTTCGTAGGGACGGTCTGGTAGAGTGCCGGCACGGGCACATACGTCAAGCGGGCAGGGTCGTCCGTCCGGGGCGTCCTCACCCCTTCCTTCAGGAGACACGCGCGTGGCAACGTTCGATCTCGCCGACTACCGCCGCCGTGCCGAAGAGTTCACCGGCGCGCTCGACCTCGAGGCCTATCACCACTTCGCGGGCCTCAAGCCCGACTGCGATTTCACGGCGGTCTACGACCGCTACCCCGACCTGTTCACCATCGACTCGGTGCGTACGCTGCGCCGCCTGTACGACGCCGCCACCGCCGACGACGACCGCCGGCAGCTCTCGTTCCTGCTCAACCTCGGCATCGAAGGCTTTCTGGGCAACGAGACCAAAGAGATCTCCGACGACATCGCCAACACCGAATCGCGCGCCAAGATCGACGTAGACGGCGAGCAGATCGGCCTGCGCTACTCAAGCGTCGTGCAGGCCAACGAACCAGACCGCGACCGCCGGCGCCGCATACACAACGCCCGTCTCGACTTCACGGCGGCGGTCCTCAACCCGCTCTACGACCAGCGCTGGCGGCGGCTGCACGAGCTCGTCGGCGACCTCGGCTACCCCACCTACTCCGAGCTGTTCTCCGAAGTCCGCGCCGTCGACTTCGGCATGCTGCGCGGCGCCACCCAGATGTTCCTGCAGGCCACCGAGGGGCTCTATCAGCGCACCCTCGACAAAGTCGCCCGCGCCAAGCTCGGCCTGTCGCGCACCGAGCTCGAACAGTCCGACCTGCCCTATCTCGTGCGCGCCCCCGAATACGACCACATCTTCGCCAGCGACAACCTGCTGCCCACCTTCGAGCGCACGCTGCGCGGCATGGGCGTGTCGCTCGCCAACCAGAGCAACGTGCACGTCGACGCCGAGGTCCGCGAGCTAAAGACGCCGCGCGCCTTCTGCGCCCCGGTGCGCATACCCGACGAGATCTACCTGGTGGTCATGCCCAAGGGTGGTCAAGACGACTACCAGGCGCTCCTCCACGAGGGCGGTCACACTGAGCACTTCGCCCACACCGACCCCGCCCTGCCGTTCGAGTTCCGCTTTCTGGGCGACAACGCCGTCACCGAGGGGTTCGCCTTCGTCTTCGACCACCTCACGCTCAACCCGCGCTGGCTCGACACCTACCTCGACTTCGCCGACTCGCACGACTACCTCACGTTTGCCAACCTGGTCGAGCTCTACTTCTTGCGGCGCTACGCCGGCAAGCTCGCCTACGAGACCGAGTTCCACGTGCAGACCGGCTCGCTCGACGCCATGGCGGGCCGCTACGGCGCGCTGCTCAGCGAAGCCGTGCAGTTCGAGGTGCCGCAGGCCAACTACCTGGTCGACATCGACGACGGATTCTATGCCTCCAACTACCTGCGCGCCTGGATGCTCGAGGGTGCGCTGCGCATGCTGCTGCAAGACAACTACGGCATGGAGTGGTTCTCCGACCCCGCGGCCGGCGCCTGGCTCAAGGGACTGTGGTCGACTGGGCAGCGCTACTCGGCCGACCAGCTCCTGCTCAAGAACGGCGGCGGCCGGCTCGACACCCGGCCGCTCGAGCTCCACCTCGAGCGCGCGCTGGGTCGCTAGTCCGGGCGCGCGGCCTACCTAGGCGCGCGGTCCGCTCAGCGGCTGCACCAGAAAGCGGCGCCGGCGGGGGCCGTCGAACTCGGCGAAATAGATGCCCTGCCAGGTGCCGAGCGCCAGGCGGCCGGCCTCGACCGGCACGGTCACGCTGCTGCCAATCATCGACGCCTTCACGTGGGCGTCCGAGTTGCCCTCGAGGTGCGTGAACGGCAGGTCTACGGGCACCAGGCGCTCAAGGGCCATCGCCATGTCGCGCCGCACGCTCGGGTCGGCGTTTTCGTTGATCGTCATGCCGGCCGTCGTGTGCGGACAGAACACCACGACCGCGCCTTCGCGCAGGCCGCTCGTGGCCAGCGCCTGTTCCACGAGCGCCGTCACGTCGACCAGCGTCACCCGGTCGTGGGTCTCGAGCGAGAGTGAGATCACGTCAGAGTCCTTTCGTCGGTGAGCGTCTGAGCGACTCGAACAGGCGGCCTGCGCCGCGTGCGGCGCCCGGCTTTGCGGGCCCGATCGTGCCGGCCTTGATGGCGGCGACCACGTCGGCGGTCGACCGCACCTCGCCGCCGATCTCGGTGGCGCGCACTCCGAGCCGCTGCACGCGGTGGGCGTCGCTGCCGGCGGTCGCGGGTAGTCCCAGCCGGCGGCAGAGGCGTGCGGCGGTGCCCACAAAGCGGCGCTGCGTCCAGTTGCCGTTCCATACCTCGATCGCATCGATCAGCGGGGCGAGCTCGTCGCCCAGAGACGCCCGATACAGCGAACCGCTGCGCCCTCCGCCGGCGGCCGGGTGCACCCACACGACGGCGGCGTTGGCGGCGATGGTGCCGGCCTGGGGCACTTCCTGCTCGGCGCCGAACTCGGCCAGGTAGTCGAGGTCGGGCGAGTAGACGATGAAGTCGCCGCTCGGCGTCGAGATCTCGACGCCGTGGACCAGCACGGTACCCACCTCGGCGAGCGGGCCTTCGAGGCGCCGGTTGTCGGCGACGTCGCCGTGGTTGGTAAGGGCGATCGCCGCCACGCGTTGCGTGCGGCAGTGGGCGATGAAGTCGCGGTAAGCGATCGACGAGCACCTCGACGCGGGGTAGGTGTGCACGTGCAGGTCGACTCTCATCAGGGGCGAGTATACACTTGCCGGTATTCATGCACGGCACCCTTGACACGTTCAGCGTCGTCGAGGTCCTGCAGATGCTGGGCAGGGTCCGACGCTCGGGCACCCTCCACATCGAGTGCGCCGAGCGTCAGATCGACGTCCACTTTGTGCAGGGCCGGATCGCCGAGACGCGCGACTCCACGCGCGTCTACGCCGACACGGTCCTGGGCAGCCTGCTCATCAAGCGATCACTGGTCACAGAAGAGCAGCTCGACCAGGCGCTGCGCGAGCAGGAAAGCGACCCCCGACCGCTCGGCACCATCCTCGTGGGGCGCGGCTTCGTCGCCGAAGACGACTTGCGCGAAGTGCTGTCGCGCCAGGTGGCCAACACCTTCCTCGCGGTCAAGACGACCACGCAGGGCGGCACCTTCATGTTCGTGATCGACGACACCGCCGAGCCGGTCGACTACATCACGATCGACACGCAGAGCGTGCTGATCGAGGTCTCGGCAGTAGGCGCCGACTACGTCGCCGCCTTCGAGCTGGTGGGCGCCGCCAACACGGTGCTGGTGCGCAACCGCGACTACGAGACGCTGCCGCGCCACCCCGTTCCCATGGGGCGCGACGAGTTCCACGTGCTCACGCTGATCGACGACGAACGCACAGTGAGCGAGGTCGCCGTCGCCAGCCACCTCGAAGAGGTCACCGTCATCTCGATCCTGGGCAAGTTCTGCCAGGCCAAGGTCCTGCTCACAAGCGGTGAGCGTGCGGTCCGACCGCCCGACGACGCGCGACTGCGCAGCCACCGCGACAGCGTGCGCGACGAGGTCGTGCGCATGGGCGGTGCGCCCAAGCCCGAGCTCGGCGACGACGGCAGCGGCATCGACTGGGCCTTCGACCACCTGCACGATCCGCACCCCGTGCCGGCCCCCGGCGACGCGCCGGCCTCGGGCGACGCGCCGGCATCCGGCGATGCGCCGGCCGTCGACGATGCGCTGGGCGGCGGCAGCGGCCGGACGAGCGAGGCCGCCGACCCCGACGACGGCCGCGGCTGGAAGAGCGAGGCCGCGGCCGACGACTGGTCCTGGTAGGCGCCGCGGCCCAACGAGAGGTCGTGGCGGAAGGCAAACAGCACCGCCCCCCGGCGCGAATGAGCCGGCGGGGCGGTGCTTTTTGCGTCACGCACCGCGCGTCGCCGCGGGGCGGCGCGCGGTGCGTTCACGGTGCTGAAGCGGTCAGGCGACCACGTCGCGCACGAGGTCTTCGAAGGCGTTCACGTAGAGGTCGATGTCGTCGTCTGAATGCTGGATGGACAGCGTCCACTCCTCTTCGCGACCGGGGGCGATGATCACGCCGCGGTTGAAGTTGTACAGCCAGGCGAGGGCGACGAGCTCGTGGTCCTGATAGCGGATGAACGACTCGTAGTCGGTGATCTTGCCGGAGGCGAAGTTGACGCAGCCCTTGGAAGAGATGCCGACCGTGTAGCCGGGAAAGTCGTACTTCTTGCAGATCGCGTCGCACTCGGCCACGAGGCGGTCGTTCAGGTAGTTCAAGTGGGCGTAGGCGTCGTCGGTCATGACCTGCTCAAAGCTCGCCCGCGCGGCGGCCATGGAGAGCGGGTTGCCCGAGTAGGTACCGACCTGGAAGACGGTGCCTTCGTGAATGACGTTCATGATCTCGTCGGTGCCGCCGATCGCGCCGCACGGCGTGCCGCCGGCGATGGCCTTGCCCAGGCAGATCATGTCGGGCACGACGCCCCAGCGCTCGACCGCGCCGCCGCGGGCGGTGCAGATGCCCGTCTTGACCTCGTCGAAGATGAGCACGATGCCGTGCTTCTTGGTGACTGCGCGCACGGCCTCGAGGAAGCCGGGTTCGGGCAGGATGACGCCCATGTTCATCATGGCGGGCTCCATGATGAGAGCGGCCGGGGTACGGCCTTCGGCGACCAGGCGCTCGATGCGCTGGGTCATGTTCGCGGCGTCGTTGAAGGCGACCGGGATGGTGAGGTCGATCGACGACTGCGGAATGCCGGCGCCGTAGGGCAGCGAGGCGTAGTTGTCGGGCGTGCCGATCGTGCCGTAGTCGACGGCGCCGATCGAGACCATGACGTAGTCGTGATGGCCGTGATACGAGCCGAACATCTTGACGATGGGCTCGCGTCCGGTGAAGCCGCGGGCGACGCGGATGGCGTCCATGGTGGCCTCGGAGCCAGAGTTCACAAAGCGCCACTTGGGCAGCTTGAAGGCGGAGGCGAGGTGCTCGGCCATGATGATGCCGTCTTCGGTGGGCAGGCCGAACTGGGTGCCCAGGGGGGCACGCTTCTGGATGGTCTCGACGATGATCGGGTGGGCGTGGCCCTGGACCATACAGCCGTAGCCGTTATGGAAGTCGCGCAGCTCCTGGCCGTCGACCGAGAAGATCCGGGAGCCCTTGCCATGCGTGAAGTAGACGGGGTACGGGTCACGGGCGTGATAGGTGGAAGCGACGCCCATGGGCATCGAGTGGACGGCTCGTTTGTAGAGCTCGAACGACTTGGGTGTCGACGCCTCGAGGCGCTGTTCCTCTTTGTCGGTGAGCTCGGCGATGAGCCTGCGATCGATCTGGACCGGTGCAGATGAGGCCATTCTTTGTTCACTCCTTGCGTCGTTTAGGAATCCGGAATGACGGGCCACCGTGCGGTGAACCCGCCGTGGCGGTCGGCGCAAACAGGTACGCCGAACGACCGGAGAATCAAGGAAGTCACAAATGCGCCCTCGTCGGGCCGAATATCACCTCGCAGTCATAACAGACTGGCGCGCCGGAGCTGTGCCCCGACCACCCGGCTGCTCCCCCCATGAACGGAGCATCACAAGCCAAAGAGGCTGGAGCCCTCAGTCTATGCCTAGCATTCCCAGATGCGTAGGTTGCGGCAACATATTTGCCGGTTCGGCAGCCGTTTCGGCAATAGAGGGGTCTGCGCGTGAAGGAAACCGGCGCCGCAGCGGGGCGTTCAGGCGTCGGGCGGGGCCGCTGCGCCGGCCGCGCCGGCCGGGGCCGCTGCGTCGGGCAGGGCAGCCGGGCCGAGCCCGGCGACCGGCGCGGCAGCGTCGCCGGGGCGCTCGCCGGTGCTCGGGCCGGGGCGTCCGCCGCCGGTGAGGTCGAGCACGGTGTTCTGCCAGCCTTCGAACCGCACGCGCGCGCGGAAGAACACCCAGGTCTCGCGGGCGAGCGGAATGAGCGGCACGGCGATGAACATGCCGACGATGCCGTGGAGCTGGTTGCCGATCAGCACGGCGAAGATGACGACCAGCGGGTGCACCCGGAAGCGCGTGCCCATGATGAGCGGCGCGGCGATGTGGCCCTCGACCTCCTGGATACCGACGTAGGCGATGATCACCCACACGGCGGTGAGCGGCGCGTGCAGCAAGGCGACGATCACCGGCGGGATGGCGCCGAGCACGGGCCCGAGGTAGGGGATGACCTCGGTGAGGCCGGCCCAGGCGCCGAAGGCGATGGCGTACTTGGACCCCGACGGGAACACGCCGGTCATGCCCAGCACCCACATGGTGAGGCCAGTGCCGGTGCCGATCGCGGCCGAGAGCAGCAGCTGGGCCTGCAGATACTTCACGACGGCGCTCTGGGTGAGTGCGACGTAGTCGAGGCCGTCGTCCTGTGAGCTCGTGGGGAAGTGCTCGACGATGAAGCGCCCGATGCGCTTGGCGTCGAGCAGCATGTAGAGCGAGATCACGGCGATGATGACGCTGATCGTGACCGTGCGGGCCACCGAGACGCCGATGCCCAGCAGGCTGCGCGAGGCGCCCAGCAGGTAGCTCGCCACCGACTTGGCGCCGGTCTGCAGCTCTTTGGAGACGTCGATGCGCAGGTGGAAGCGGTCGGCGAGGCTCTGCAGGCCGTGCACGCCGGCGCCGACCTGCTGGGCCATGCCCGGCAGCGCGTCGAGCAGCGCGCGGATCTGATGGACCAGCGGCGGGATGATGAGGGCGATCGCGCCGCCCAGTATGCCGATGGCCACCAGGTAGACGATGGCCACCGCCAGCGGTCGCGGCGCTCTTATGCGCTGCAAGCCGCGCACGAACGGGTTGAGCACGAGAGCCAGCAGGGTGGCGACGATGAAGATGAAGACCGCCTCGCTGATCTTGCCGAGCATGAACCAGCCGACGATGAGCAGCACGGGCAGCACCGCGAGCTGCACCCAGCGGCGCACGACGATCGTGCCCGTCGGGGGCTGCCGTGGCGGAGCGGCCCCGGCGTCGTCGACCCTGCGCAGATCATCGCTCATGCGCTGATTATAGCCGTGGCTCGAAACGGCCCGACAAGGCCCCCGAAGGCGGCCCGCGTGAGTCGTCGTCTTTTGGTTTGAGCCGAGTCCCTTCGGGCAATGACTTGACACAGACAGACTCAGATTTTATTATGGTGGTCGACTAACTAGGAATGAAGAACACCAAGGAGGCAGACGTATGGCCAAAGTAATCGGTATCGACCTGGGGACGACGTTCAGTTGTGTGAGCGTCCTCGAGGGTGGTGAGCCCACGGTCATCCCGAACTCCGAGGGTGGTCGCACGACCCCGTCGGTCGTGGCCTTCTCCAAGAGTGGGGAGCGCCTCGTGGGCACGGTCGCCCGGCGTCAGGCGGTCACTAACCCCGAGAACACAGTGTTCTCGATCAAGCGCTTCATGGGCCGCAAGTACGGCGACGTCTCCGAAGAGATGAAGATCGTGCCGTACAAAGTCGTCGCAGGCCCGAACGGCGACGCCGCCGTCGACATCCAGGGCAAGCTCTACTCGCCGCCCGAGATCTCGGCGATGATCCTGCAGAAGCTGCGCCGCGACGCCGAGGAGTACCTGGGCGAGAAGGTCAGCGAGGCGGTCGTGACCGTGCCGGCCTACTTCAACGACTCGCAGCGCCAGGCCACCAAAGACGCCGGCAAGATCGCCGGCATCGAGATCAAGCGCATCATCAACGAGCCCACCGCGGCCGCGCTGGCCTACGGGCTCGACAAAGAGCACGACCAGACGATCCTCGTGTTCGACCTGGGCGGCGGCACCTTCGACGTCTCGATCCTCGACCTGGGCGATGGCGTCTTCGAGGTCAAGTCGACCAACGGCGACACCCACCTGGGCGGCGACAACTTCGACAAGGCCATCGTCGACTGGATGGTCGCCGAGTTCAAGCGCGAGAACGGCATCGACTTGAGCAAAGACAAGATGGCCCTGCAGCGCCTCTATGAGGCCGCCGAGAAGGCCAAGATCGAGCTCTCGACCACGATGGGCAGCAACGTGAACCTGCCGTTCATCAGCGCCGACGAGAACGGTCCGAAGCACCTCGACCTGAACCTCACGAGGGCCAAGTTCAACGAGCTCACGGCGACGCTCGTCGACCGTGTGGTGGGGCCGGTCAAGCAGGCCCTGTCCGACGCCGGCCTCTCGCCCGACAAGATCGACCACGTCATCCTGGTGGGCGGCATGACGCGCGTGCCGGCAGTGCAAGACAAGGTGCGCGACCTGATCGGCAAAGACCCCCACAAGGGCGTCAACCCCGACGAGGTCGTGGCCGTGGGCGCCGGTATCCAGGGCGGCGTACTGGCCGGCGAGGTCAAAGACGTGCTGCTGCTCGACGTCACCCCGCTGTCGCTGGGCATCGAGACCAAGGGCGGCGTGTTCACCCGCCTGATCGAGCGCAACACGACCATCCCGACCAAGAAGAGCGAGATCTTCTCGACTGCCGAAGACAACCAGACCAGCGTCGAGATCCACGTGCTCCAGGGCGAGCGCGACATGGCGCGCTACAACAAGACGCTCGGCAAGTTCCAGCTCGTCGGTATTCCGCCGGCGCCGCGCGGCATACCGCAGGTCGAGGTCGCCTTCGACATCGACGCCAACGGCATCGTGCACGTGAGCGCCAAAGACCTGGGCACCGGCAACGAGCAGAAGATCACCATCACGGCGTCCAGCGGCCTCAGCGAGCAGGACATCGAAGGCATGATGAAAGACGCCGAGTCGCACGCCGACGAAGACCGCCGGCTGCGCGAGGTGGCCGAGGTCAAGAACAACGCCGAGAACCTTGTGTACTCGACCGAGAAGTCGCTGCGCGACATGGGCGACAAGATCGACCAGGCCACTCGCGACGAGATCGAAGCGGCGGCCGCCGAGGTGCGCAAGGCCCTCGACACCGACAACACCGACGACATCAAGGCCAAGACCGACGCCCTCATGCAGGCCTCGCACAAGCTCGCCGAGACCATCTACCAGCAGGCGCAGCAGCAGAGCGCGCCGTCGGGCGACGGCGCCCCCGAAGGCGAGCCCGCCGGCGACGAGAACGTCGAAGAGGGCGACTACGAGGTCATCGACGACGACCAGACAAAGTAAGGCGCTTGTAGCGAGCAGGCCGAAGGTCGCGCGCCGCCGGGCCTCTGGGGCCCGGCGGGGAGCGACCGGAAAGGAGCAACGACACATGGCGATCATCAGATGGGACCCGTTCCGCGAGATGACAAATCCGCAGGGCCAGGTGAACCGGCTCGCCGACTCGCTGTGGTCGGGACGTCCCGAAAGCTGGGTACCGGCGGTCGACGTGTTCGACACCAAAGAGGCCGTCGTGCTCAAGGCAGAGCTGCCCGGCATGAAGGTCGAAGACATGCAGATCGAAGTCGACGACAACGTGCTCACGGTCAAGGGCGAGCGCAGCTTCGAAGACAAGGTCGACGAGCAGCGTTACTACCGTGTGGAGCGTCGCTACGGCTCGTTCCAGCGCAGCCTCGCCCTGCCGCAGGGCGTGAAGGCCGACGAGATCAAGGCCACCTACGAAGACGGTGTCCTGCAGGTCACCGTACCCAAGTCCGAAACCGCACGTCCGCGGCGCATCGAGGTCAAGCCGGCGGCCACCGTCGAGGCGGTGGCCGCCAAGGACTGACGGGCAGGCGGCAGGGTCCACCGCCCGGCGAGTGCCGGGCATCGGGCAAGACACGGCTGGGCGGCGCGGCCGCCGCCCAGCCGCGGCGCCGAGCCGCCGGAACGACAACGGGGCCGACGACGACACCGTGCGACCGAAACGATCAGGCGATCACGACAGAGGGCGACCAGAAGATGACGACACCCAACGACAAAAAGGACCGGCGCAGCCAGGGCAAGCGCGGCGACCACGAGACCGGCGACGCTCGCAAGGGCGCGGCCGACCAGCCGTCCGACGCGGCCGACGTCAAGCCGGCGGCGTCGTCTGGCGATCGCATCGTCTCCGTCGAGCCCGAGGGCGGCGCGCAGCCGGTCACCGAGCTGCACGCGGCGGCAAACGACGAGCTGCGCGCGGCCCTGGCCGAGCGCGACCAGTACCTCGACCATCTGCAGCGCCTCAAGGCCGAGTTCGAGAACTACCGCAAGCGCGTGCAG
>CAZFJE010000116.1:0-10328 GCA_964519555.1 uncultured Thermoleophilia bacterium | reverse complement strand
GTGGGTACAGTCGAAGGAGACCGGCCCGGCAGGGAGAGGGAAGCGATATCCGGGCATGGAGCCCGATCCAGTGTCGTCAGGTGGTGTCGACCTTGTTCGCTGTGGGGTCTCCCTTCGTATCGGCAGCGCGGCGAGCCTCGACAGGGCCAGCGCCGACAAACCGTTGTCAGGCGGCGCAACGCCGACCGGGCCTCTGCTATACTTCCGCGGCTTGCCGGGCAGGCGCCCCCAGGCCCGGTGTCCCTGAGCCCCACAGGAGTCGGCCAGTGTTCCAGAAGGTCCTCATCGCCAACCGCGGGGAGATCGCCCTTCGCGTCATCCGCGCCTGCCGCGAGCTGGGTGTGGAGACCGTCGCGGTCTACTCGTCGGCCGACGAGTCGTCGCTCCACGTGGCCTATGCCGACGAAGCGGTCTGCGTGGGTCCGCCGCCCGCCGCCCAGAGCTACCTCGTCATGCAGAACCTCATCATGGCCGCCGTCACGCACGGCGCCGACGCCATCCACCCCGGGTACGGCTTTCTGGCCGAAAGCGCGGCCTTCTCGCGCCTGTGCGCCGACAACGACCTCACCTTCATCGGGCCGGGGCCTGAATCGATCGAGCTCATGGGCGACAAGGCCATGGCGCGCGCCACCATGACGGCCGCCGGCGTGCCGGTCACGCCGGGCTCCTCGGGAGTGGTGGCCGACGCCGCCGCGGCCGCTGAAGTCGCACGGGCTGTGGGCCTGCCGGTCATGGTCAAGGCGTCGGCGGGGGGCGGCGGCAAGGGCATCCGCATCGTGCACGATGCGGATGCCCTTGCCGCCGCCGTGCGCCAGGCCGGCGCCGAGGCCCAGGCCGCCTTTGGCGACGGCGCCGTCTACGTCGAGAAGTACATCCCCAAGCCGCGCCACGTCGAGATCCAGATCCTCTCCGACGGCGAGGGTCACGCCATCCACCTGGGCGAGCGCGACTGCTCCATCCAGCGCCGCCACCAGAAGCTGATCGAAGAGGCGCCCTCGCCGGCCGTCTCGCTCGAGCTGCGCGACCGCATGGGCGAAGCCGCCGTCGAAGCGGCGCGCGCCGCCCGCTACAAGGGCGCCGGCACGGTCGAGTTCCTGCTCGACCCCGCGGGCCACTTCTACTTCATGGAGATGAACACACGCGTGCAGGTCGAGCATTGCGTGACCGAGATGGTCACCGGCATCGACATCGTCAAGACCGGTATCCGCATCGCCGCCGGCGAAGGCCTCGCGCTGCGCCAGAGCGACGTCACGATCGCGGGCCACGCTATCGAGTTCCGCATAAACGCCGAAGACCCGGAGCGCGACTTTCTGCCCTCGCCGGGCACGGTCACGGGCTGGTCGCCGCCCGGCGGGCCCTGGGTGCGCTTCGACTCCCACGTCTATCCGGGCTACACGGTGCCGCCCTTCTACGACAGCCTCCTCGGCAAGCTCGTGATCTGGGGCCGCGACCGCGACGAGGCTCTGGCCCGCGCTCGCTGGGCCCTCGCCCAGTTCCGCGTCGAGGGCGTCGCCACCACGATCCCGTTCCACCTGCGCGTGCTCGAGCACCCGCTGTTTCGCGCCGGCACGGTCACCACACACTTCATCGACGAAGACCTCGAGCCCAGCGCGCCGCGCGTGGAGCCGTCGCCTGCGGGGTAGGTACGAGCAAGACCCGGCGGGCGCGCCCACGCGGGCCGCGCCCCCGGGGTAGACGTATCACCCAAAGACGAAAACGAGGCGCTTCATGCCACTGCTCTCCGACGACGAATCCGCGCGGCTCTCCGAGCTGCTCGACCGCGAGCTCAAGGCCGATGTGACGCTCATCCACTTCACCAGGCACGCGAGCCAGCTGGTCGTGCCGGGCGTCGTGCCCTGCGACAGCTGCGCCGACACCGAAGCCCTGCTCGGCGAGCTTACGGGCATGAGCGACCACCTCGTGCTCGAGGTCCACGACATCGTCGCCGAGCCCGAGCTGGCGCGCGAGTACGGCATCGACAAGGTGCCCGCCACCGTGATCGCCGGGCCCGGCGCGCGCGGCCCGGTACGGCTCTTCGGCCTGCCCTCAGGGTATGAGTTCGCCACCCTGCTCGAGGACCTGATCGACGTGAGCGCCGCGCGGAACGACTTGAGCGGCGACACGCACGCCGCCCTCGACGCGCTCACCCGTGACATCCACCTGCAGGTCTTCGTCACGCCCACCTGCCCGCACTGCCCGGGGGCGGCGCGCACCGCCCACCAGCTCGCCATGGCGAGCGACCGCATCACCGCCGACGTTATCGTGGTCAACGACTTCCCCGACCTGGCGGAGCGCTATGACGTGATGGCCGTACCGAAAGTGGTGATCGACGACGCCGGAAGTTTTGAGGGTGCGCTGCCCGAAGACGAGTTCGTGGCGCAGCTGGTCAAAGCGGCGGTGTAGGGGAGAGGGCCGAGCTCGAAAGCGCGGCGCGGGCGCACCTCGAAGCGCGGCGCCCCGAGCCGGCTGCGGCGGGCGCGGGCGCTCGGGGGCATGCCTCGCGAAGCAGAGACTAAGGGACCCCGCGGCTGCGCCGCGGGGTGGGGCTCACGCTCGGAAATTCCCCCTCCGCCCTCGCGCCCGCCTTCGCCGGCTCGGCCCAACCGCGGCGCGAGGGCGGCGCGAGGCTCTTCGAGCTCGCGAAAGACCCCACGGACCACGCGGCTCTCCGAGCCGCGTGAGGTCGTCGTCGGCAGAGCTTGAGGGGGCCGCAAGACGCGGCGGCCGGGCCACTCGCGAGCGCACCACAAGCGCCGGCTTGTCGAGGGCGGCACGAGGCTCTGCGAGCTCGTGCGTGTCGTCCTACTCTGTGACCGACGTCACCTTGGGCGCCGGCTCGGACCGCAGGGCGGCGCCCCAGAAGACGCGGTCGGCGAGCGCGAGGGCGGTGCCCACCGCGATGTAGAGCGTGGCCAGGCACACGCGGCCCCACGAGTAGTCGACGAGGGCCGTGCGGCGCAGCATCATGCCGCCGCCCATCATGACGACGACGAACAGCCACGACAGGGGAGCGAAGAAGCCGAAGTAGCAGGCGTGACCGCGGCGGCGGATGCGCGCCACGGCCTTGCCCGCGTACCTGATGAGGATGAAGCGCGCCTTCACGCTGCCTATGGCGACCGCCGCGAGCGCGATGGGCACGATCCAGTAGTCGAAGTGAAAGCCCGGCCCCGGCCGCTCGATGAACAGCACTCCGCGAATGAGCAGCACGCCCACCGCCACCAGCCACAGCACCGCCGCCGA
Source organism: uncultured Thermoleophilia bacterium (assembly GCA_964519555.1). Lineage (GTDB taxonomy): Bacteria > Actinomycetota > Thermoleophilia > UBA2241 > UBA2241 > Bog-752. The sequence goes on along the minus strand of CAZFJE010000116.1, from coordinate 7,088 downwards.
GAACATCTGCACGCGCACGCCGGCGCGGGGTGTGATCCGGTCCCACCAGGGACGCGTTGCCTGCGTGATGGTCATGCCTTGCAGGATACCAGCTCCCGCAACGGTGCGGCCGGACCGACTCGTCTGACCGGCCAGCCCCGCCGCACCGGGCCGTTGAGCCGGTGAAGGCGACCTTCCGTTGGTCGCCGCCGCCATGCCACGGCGACGCCGCCAACGGATTAGCCACCAGGTTGTGTGGGTCATGAGACTCTATTGCTGATAACGGTGCGCTTCTTTTGCTGGTTGGAGGGCGCCCAGACATTCAAGAGGTGACCATGATCTCCGTCATCGTGCAGCACGAGGTACGCGACTACGACACCTGGAAGCCCGTCTTCGACGAGCACGGCACCGTGCGCAAACAGCACGGCGCCACAAGCCACGAGATCTACCGCAGCCTGGACAACCCCAACGAAGTGATGATCGTGAACCACTTTGAGTCGCGGGAACAGGGCGAGGCCTTTGTCTCCGATCCGTCGCTGCCCGAAGCGATGCAACGCGGCGGCGTCATCGGCCAGCCGCGCGTGACCTTCGTCGGCGAGCCCGAGATCGTAGAGTACCGTCAGAGCAAGGCCGCCTAGGAAGCGCTCGGCGAGAAGAGACGACGCGGTGAGCCCGCGGACGCCACGGAAGTGGCCGTCCGCGGGCTCGTTCGCGTCGTGAGTCGGGGATCACTGTCGCCGCCGCGCCCGGCCGGCGCTTTCGGATATCGCCACCGCATCGGCCTCGCGGCTTTCCGGCTCTCACAAGGCACCCTGCCAGACCCCCGCTCCCGCGCCGGTCGGCGTTGCCCGCTGCGGCCCGCCGCAGGTGGGGGCGTGCCGCCGCCGACTCTCACGTCGATCGCTCGCTGGCCGTTGGGGCGCACGGGCCATGAGATGAGGGCTGGTCTCGAGCGCACAATGTGCCGCGCGCGGGTGGCAGTCCGTTCGGTCGGCGGTCGGCGTCGCCCGTCGCGGCCCGGTAGTTGGCCGTCGGCGAAGGCGGGCGTGGGGGCGGAGGGGGCATTTCCGAGCGTGAGCCCCACCCCGCGGCGCAGCCGCGGGGTCCCTCAGTCTCTGCTTCGCGAGGCATGCCCCCGAGCGCCCGCGGCCGCCGCAGCCGGCGCGCCCGCAGCGCCCGCGGTCTGTTCGCACCCCGCTTCGGGTAGCAGCCGGCGCGCGTGGACCGCTGCGTCGCTGGTGCGTCAGCTCTCTTCAGCCCGCACGCCGTACCCCGCCGCCGCGATCTTCGCGAGCAGCTCGTCGGCCGGCGGGCGCAGCAGCCCCTCGACGGCCGCAGGGTCGTCGCCGCGCGCCGAGAGGGTGATGCGCAGGGTCACCGCCGGTCCCATCTTCTTGGCTCGCGACTTCACGTAGACCTCGGGGTGCGCCTGCTCGACGGCGCCCAGGATGTCGGCGATCGCCGACTCGTCCTGCAGGTCGACGACCAGCGTGCGCTCCTCGTAGTGGGCGACGCGGAAGATGCCAGAAAAGACGTCGCCGAGTGACGCTTCGACGATCGCCGCGAGCTCTTCGGGCACGCCCGGCAGGCTGACGAACGTCGTGCCGTCGCGCCGCAGCACGACGCCCGGCGCGCCGCCCACGGGGTTGGACACCGGCTCGGCGCCGCGCGGCAGGCGCGCCATCTTGCGGCGCGGCTCGTTCAATTCGGCGAACGGCACGAGGCCGGCGGCGGCGAAGCGTACGTAGGCTTCGCGCACGAGACACTCGGCCTCGGGGTGCAGCTCGAGCGGCACCCCTAGGCCGCGGGCCACGCCGGCGAGGGTCATGTCGTCGGCCGTGGGCCCCAGGCCGCCGACCGTGAAGACCAGGGCGGGGGAGCGGCCCAGTGCGCCGCGCACCTCGGCGGCGATGGCGTCGAGGTCGTCGCGCACCAGCACCGCGCGGGTGACGGCGCCGCCCAGGGCCGTCACGAGACGGCAGAGCAGGTTGGAGTTGGTGTCGAGCACGTCGCCGAGCAACACCTCGTTGCCGGCCGCCACGATCTCGACCGTCGGGGTGCCAGGACCGACCACCGCGGGGCTCATCGCGGCCTCGGTGGGCGCTGCGCGAAGCGGGTCATCGGCGCTCCTTGGGCGGACTGTCGGTCGACGTCCGGCCACTGTGGCTCGGGCGCCGGGCGAGCTTCTGCCCGCCTCTTTGAGGTATCGTACACGAGCCATGCCTACCGTCTGTTTCCTGCAGCACGACGACCACGACACGCCCGCGCTCATCGGCGAGTACCTGCGCGACGCCCGGTTCGAGCTCGACGTGCGCCGCCTCGACCTGGGCGACCCGCTGCCCGCCGCCGGCGAGCTCGGCGGCCTGGCGGCGCTGGTCGCTCTCGGCGGCGACCTCAACGTCGACGACGATACGACCCATCCGTTCCTGGCCGACGAGCGCGAGCTCCTCGCCCAGGCGATCGCGCGCGAGGTGCCCACGCTCGGGGTCTGCCTTGGCGCCCAGCAGCTCGCCCTGGCCGGCGGCGGCGAGGTCTACCGCCGCGAAAGCCTGTTCCTGGGCTGGAACCCGATCGAGTTCGCCGCGCGCGACGCGCTCGTGCGCGGCCTGCACCCGCGGCCGCTCGTGTTTTCGTGGCGCGACTACGCCTGCCGGTTGCCCGACGCGGCGCTGCTGCTGGCCGAGGGCGACGCCGGGGGCCGCACCGAGCCGCAGATCTTTCGCTTCGGCGAGGTCGCCTGGGGCCTCATGTTCCACCCCGAGGTCGACAAGCCGCTGCTGGCCGACTGGTTCGAGCGCGATGCCGCGGTGGTCGAGCGCGCCTATCCTGGCGGCGTGAAGCCTTTGCTCGAAGCAAGCAAACGCGAACTGCTGCGCTCCGCCATGCTGTGCGGTCAGCTCATGGGGAACTTCCTGGCGGCGGGGCGGTTGCGCGAGCGCTAGGTCGCGGTGCGCGAGCGCTGGGTCGCGGTGCGCGAGCCACGCGAGTGGGCGGGAGCGCTAGGTCACGGGAGTGGGGAGCGCCGGTGGCGTTACGTCTTGAGGCTCTGGCGGGGCCAGCCCGTCGCGGGCCGGCCCCGTCTGAAAAAAGGCAGCCCCAGAGGGGGGTCTGGGGCTTGTGAAAGGAGCCATGGGTGGTACCTGGGGGGGTACCGTGCGACTCGGGCGTACCGCGGTTGGGGAGGCCTGGCCCAAAGTCGCAAGGACACTATTACCATGCCATGAATAGTGTAAACATGGCGCGCCACAAGTTTCTCGGAAGGTTCTCGACCGCCCTCTGTCGCGCCGCGCGGTCTTCAAGGCGTCGCGCGGGGCTGCCGACAACTGGGGCGTGGGAATGCCGACCGCAACGAAGACCATGTTCGAGATCGAGAGCGAGGCCCGCTGGCGGGTGTGGGCGCTGTTCGGCCTGCTCCTGCTCATGGTCTACGCGTGCATCTGGGTCGTCGCGCTGCTCGCGGAGGCCGTCGTCGACGCTCTCAACGCCTCTGGCGGTCCCTTGCCGGGACCGCCGTCGTTCGCCCTCAGCCTGCCCGGCGCGCTGCTGATCCTGCTGGGGTCCGCCGCCGTGGCCGTGCTCTACTGGTTCCTCACGCGCGCCGGTGCCCGCGACCACCTCATCCGCGTCATGCACGCCCGGGCGCTCGACCCCGACGACCGCTTTCACCAGCGCCTCGCCGACATCGTCGAAGAGATGCGCATCGCCACGGGGAGTCCCGCCATCCGTTGCCTCACCGTGCCCACGCAGGCAATGAACGCCTTCGCCTTCAGCGACCTGCACGGCGGAGCCTGCATCGGGGTCACCGAGGGCGCCTTGTCGCGACTCTCGCGGGCGCAGCTCGAGGCGGTCGTCGCCCACGAGTTCGGCCATGTGCTGTCAGGCGATTACGTCACGGTCACGAGCGCGTGTCTCCTGTTCGGCGTGTTCACGTCGCTGGGCGGCGGCCTGCAGGAAGCCGGTGAGGACTCGCGCTCCGCCGGCCCCATCGTCGCCGGCGGCCTGCTCTGGTTGCTGGTCTGGCTGATGCAGCTCTGCGCGACCGTGATCGACGGCGCGATCTCGCGCCAGCGCGAGTGGATCGCCGACCTGGCCGCGGCGCGCTACACGCGCGATCCGCTAAGCCTCGCTCAGGCTCTCAAGATGATGGTCAGCCACTCGAGCGGCGGCGGCTACCTGCCCGACGGGCTCTCGGCGCTGTGCATCACGCCGACCGACCAGGACAACACGTCGTGGCTCTCGCGGGCTACGGCCACGCACCCTCCCGTCGCCGATCGTATCGCCGCGCTGCTCAAGCTCGCGCACGTCGACGCGCAGCAATTCAAGGCACAAGCGGTGGCCGCCGAGACGGCCTTCGAACAGCGCGAACACCTCACCACCGCGCCCGGCGCGGTGGGCGACGCGCCCGGCGCCGAGCGGCTGACCCAGCTCGTCGCCGGGTCGTTCATGGCCGCCATGCCGGCGGCCGCGCCGCTGGCGGGGGCGGCCTCGTTCGCCACGCTCGTCGCCGCGCCAGTAGCTACGCCCGGCGCCGCGCCGCTGGCGCCGCCGCCGGTCGCCACCGCCACGGCCAGGGCGCAGGCCGGCTCGTCGGCCCATGCCGGTCAGGTCGCAGGCCCGGCGCCCACCTGCCCGGGTTGCGGGGCGGGGCTCGAACGGGCCGACTACGAAGGCACCGGCGTGCTCGTCTGCCGGGCGTGCGGTGGCCGCCTTGCCACGGCACCGCAGGTACAGCGCATCCTCACCAGGCGCGAGATGCGCTTCGACGAACACGAGCAGGCTTTGGCCGACGCGGTCATCGCACACGGCGACGAGCTGCGTCGCGACTTCGCCCGCCGGCGCGCCGCCCAGCCTGTGGCACGGGTGGAGTGTCCGCGCTGTGGCCGTACGATGATGCACCGCCACTTCAGTTACGACCAGGCGGTCGAGGTCGACTACTGCAGCCCCTGCGACCTCTACTGGTTCGAAAAGGACGAGCTCGAGGTGCTCCAGGTCATCGTCGAAAAGGGGCTGCAGTAGCCCTGCCGCCCGCCGTTCGAGACGGCGCGTGCGCTGCGGGCCGTTCACGCTACCGGTAGAATGGCCGCCATGAGCGAGGAACGGCAGGTCGGGGGGGCAGTCCCCCGCACTCTCTTTGTCACCAACGACTTTCCGCCACGCGTCGGCGGCGCCCAGACCTATTACTGGAACATGATCCAGACGCTCGACCCCGGCGAGGTCGTGATCGTCGCCCCCGCGCACGACGACGCGGCCGCCTTCGACGAGACCCACCCCTACACGGTGTACCGCACGTCGCATTCGACGGTGGTGCCCACGACCTCGGTCGAGCGCCTTTGTGAGCGGCTCACCAGCGAGCACGGCCTCGAGCTGTTGCAGCTCGGCCACCCCTTGCCGGCCGGACTGCTGGGGCCCTGGCTGCGCCGCACGGCCGATCTGCCCTACGTCATCTTCCTCGGCGCCGCCGAGATCACCGTGCCGGGCGCGGTGCCGGGCGTGGCTCGCCTGCTGCGCTGGGTGCTTGCCGAATCGTCGATGCTGTTCGGCGTGAGCCGCTACACCGCCGACCAGGCGGTACGCCTTTCGGGCGGCCGCGCGCACGCCGAGGTCTTGCGTCCGGCGCTCGACCTGGAGCGCTACCCGCTCACTCAGCCGGCCGACGTGACCGCGGCACGCGCGGCGCTCGGGCTGGGCGACGAACGGCTCGTGGTCTGCGTGGGGCGCCTCGTGCCGCGCAAGGGACAGGACATGCTGATCGCCTCCCTCGCCGCTCTCGACGGCCGCTTCGCCGACGTGCGCCTTGCCCTGGTGGGCGGCGGCCGCCTGGCAGACGAGCTGCGCGAGCGGGCGGCCGCCGCCGGGCTTGCCGACCGCGTCGTGCTGCCCGGCGAGGTCTCGGCCGCTCAACTGCGCCTGTGGCTGCAGGCCGCCGACGTGTTCGCCGGCCCTTCACGCACCCGCTTCGGCGGCCTCGAGGTCGAGGGCTTCGGCATCGTCTTCGCCGAGGCCGCGCTGACCGGCTTGCCCGTGATCGCGGGTCGGTCGGGAGGATCTCCTGAGGCTGTGGTCGAGGGTGAGACGGGCTTCGTGGTCGACGCCCACAGCCCCGAAGAGCTCACCGGCGCGCTGGCGCGGCTCCTCACTATGAGCTCCGCCGAGCGTCGCGACATGGGCGCCCGGGGCCGCGAGCTCGCTGTCTCGCGCCATGCTCCCGAAGTCGCTGCCGCGCGCTACCACGAGCTGCTGCGTCGGGCGGTCGCGAGCTCTCGTGTCTGACGGCTCCGACGGGCCGGGTTGCGCCCCTGTCGCTACGGCATGGGCGCCCGAAGAACCGATGTCCGAACAGCCCGCGATCGAGCTGCTCGAAGAGCCGCTCGTCGCGCCGCCCGAGAAGCTGCGCAGGTTCCTCACCAAGCCGCGCATCCTCCTGGGATTTGCCCTCAGCGTCATGGTCACGGTGCTCATCAGCCGCCTGTTCAGCATGCATCTGAGCCACAGCTTCGGCGTGGTGCGCACCCAGACTCACGAGCCCGAGTTCTTCGCCTACGCCGTGCTGTGCGTGCTGCTCTACCTGGCGGCCGACACCGCGACGCTTGTGTTGCTCACGCGCGTGCACGAGCCGACGGTGCGCCTGCGGCCCCTGGTGCTGCTCTCGCTGCGCGCCAACTTCGTCGGCGGCACCACGTCGTTCGGGGGTGTCGAGATCCCCTACCAGGCCTTCTCGCTGCGCCGTCAGGGGCTGAGCCTGAGCGAGGCGACCTCGGTCATCCTGGTGAAGGGTGTGGTGCACACCTCGGTGCTGCTGCTCGTCGCCCTGACGGCGCTGATCCCCGCCACCGGCTCGCCGATCACCCCGCTGCAGCGCTGGTTCGTGCTGGTGGCCGTCGTGCTCATGGCGATCGCCTGGCTGGGCGTCTCGCTGTGGGTGCGCCGGCCCATCGGCATAAAGCAGCTCCCCGAGCGCTTCCACAAGACGATCCACGCCGTTCGCGAGGCCTTCGCCGAGTACCACCACGCCGGCCGCCGGGTGTGGCTGGGCGTCGTCGTCACGACGGTCGTGTACTGGGTGGCGATGTTCGCCATCATCCCGCTGATCCTGATCGGCCTGGGCTGGC
>CAZFJE010000115.1:0-10501 GCA_964519555.1 uncultured Thermoleophilia bacterium | reverse complement strand
CGCTGGCCCACCGGCCAGCTCATGTCGCGCGCCATGGCCGACATCCAGAACGTGCGCATGTTCCTGGGCTACGGCCTGATCTTCTTCACCACCAACGTCTTTTCGATGATCGCCGTCACCGTGCTCATGTTCGTGCTCAACTGGCAGCTCGCCCTGGTCAGCCTGGCGTTCCTGCCGCTGCTGCTGATCGTGACGCTGCGCTTCAGCCGCCGCCTGCAGCCCATCCTGCGCGACGTGCAGCAGAAGATCGCCGACGTCACCGAGACCGCCGAAGAGAACGTGACCGGCTCGCGCATCGTGCGCATCTTCGCCCGCGAAGACGACGAGCTCGCCAAGTTCTCTGACCGCAGCACGCGGGTCTTCGAGGCCGAAGTGAGCGCCGCCCGCATACGGGCGCTCTACATACCGCTGATCGGCTTTCTGCCCAACCTGGCCATCGTGGTGCTGCTCTACGTGGGCGGCCGCGAGGTCATCAGCGGCAACCTCAGCCTGGGCAGCCTGGTGGCCTTCTACAGCTACCTGCTGCTGCTCATCTACCCGGCCCAGGTGATCGGCTGGCTGACCGGCCTGGCGCAACGCGCCATCGCGTCGGGCCATCGCGTCTACGAGATCCTCGACGCACCCATCGAGATGGGCGAGGCCGACCACCCCACGCCGCTCGCCGCCGTGCGCGGCGAGGTGCGCTTTGAGGGCGTCTCGTTCGCCTACGGCGACCGGCAGGTCCTGACCGACATCGACCTGGACGTGCCGGCCGGCCACACCATCGCCCTGGTGGGCCACACCGGCTGCGGCAAGACTACACTCACCAACCTGGTGCCGCGCTTCTACGACGCCGCCGCCGGGCGCGTGCTCATCGACGGCCACGACGTGCACGACGTGCGCCTGGCCGACCTGCGGGGACACATCGGCGTCGTCACTCAGGACCCGTTCCTGTTCTCGACCACGATCGCCGACAACATCCGCTTCGGCCGCCCCGACGCAAGCGACGCCCGGGTGCGCGAGGCCGCCGAACGCGCCCAGGCGGCCGGCTTCATCGACGCCCTGCCCGAGGGCTACGCGACCGTCGTCGGCGAGCGCGGCCTGACCCTGTCGGGCGGCCAGCGCCAGCGCATCGCCATCGCCCGGGCGCTGGTCGTCGACCCTCAGATCCTCATTCTCGACGACGCCACCTCGAGCGTCGACTCCGAGACCGAGTTCAAGATCAGGCGCGCCCTCGTCGAGGTCATGAAGGGCCGCACCACCTTCATCATCGCCCACCGTCCCTCGACCATCTCGCTGGCCGAAGAGATCGTGGTGATGGCCGACGGGCGTATCGTCGAGCGCGGCGCGCACCGCGAGCTGATCGCCGCCGACACGCTCTACCGGCGCATGTTCGGCGCGGCGCAGGTCGAAGGCACCACCCTGGACGCGGCCGAACTGCCCGGCGGGGGCGGGCCGGCGGAGCCGCGCCGGCCCGCCCCCGCCGACCGCCGCCGCGCCCGCCCGACGCCGCGCCCCGGCGAGGTGGTCTAGCCGATGGCTTGGACCGCCCGCCAATCGGGGCCCCACGGCAGCGGCGCCGACCTGCACGAGTTCCGCGGGTGGCGCGCCTTCGTGCACCTGGCGCGCGAGCTCAAGCTCGCCCGCCTGGCGCGCCTCGTCTACCCGTATCGCTTCCGGGCCGCGCTCTCCATCGTCGCTATGATCGTAGTCACCGTGACCGGCCTCGCGGTGCCCTACCTGGTGAAGATCGCCATCGACTCGGGTCTGCTCAAGAAGGACCTGCACGTGGTCGACCTGGTGATCGTCGCCTTCCTTGCCGTCAACCTGCTCAGCCTGGGCGCCAGCTACGTACAGACCTACCTCGTGAGCTGGGTCGGCGAGCGCGTCATCTTAGACCTGCGGCGCAACGTCTTCGCCCACATCCAGAAGCTCTCGCTCGACTTCTTCAGCCGGCAGCGCACCGGCTGGATCGTCTCGCGCATGACCAACGACATCGACGCCCTCGACCAGCTCGTCACCGACGGCGTCACCTCGCTCGTCACCAACGGCCTGACGATCATCGGCGCGGCGGTGCTGCTCTTCGTGCTCGATTGGCGCCTTGCTCTGGCCACCCTGTCGATCATGCCGATCCTGCTGGTCGGCACGCTGCGATTCCGCACGCGCTCGGCGCGCTCGTATGCGCTGGTGCGCAACCGCATCGGCGACGTGTCGGCCCACCTACAGGAATCGATCTCGGGCATGCGCGTGCTCAAGGCCTTCCGCGCCGAGGCGCGCGACACCACGACGCAGGTCACCGTGAACGCCGCCTACCGCGACGCCAACATGCAGACCGTGGTGCAGAGCGGCCTCTACTTCCCCTTCGTCGAGCTCATGTCGGCGGTGGGCATAGTGGTCGTGCTCTGGTACGGCGGCACGCTGGTCACGGGCGGCGCCATCCAGGTCGGCGTGCTGGTCGCCTTCATCGGTTACCTGTCGAGCTTCTTCGACCCGATCCAGCAGCTCTCGCAGCTCTACAACACTTTCCAGTCGTCGATGGCGGCGGTGCAGAAGATCTACGCCGTGCTCGATACCGAGCCCGACTTAAGCGACGCGCCCGACGCGCGGCCGCTGCCCGACGTGCGCGGCCGGGTCGAGTTCGCTCACGTGAGCTTCTCGTACGGCGACGACGACGTGCTGCACGACATCGACTTCGAGGTCGCGGCCGGCGGCACCGTGGCCCTGGTCGGCACCACCGGTGCCGGCAAGTCGACGATCATCAAGCTGCTGGCGCGCTTCTACGACCCCCGCGAAGGCGCCGTGCTGATCGACGGCCATGACCTGCGCAAGGTGACCACCCGCTCGCTGCGCGAGCAGCTCGCCGTGGTGCCCCAGGAGGCCTTTCTGTTCACCGGCTCGATCCTCGACAACATCCGCTTCGGGCGCCCGAGCGCGAGCCTCGACGAGGTGCGGCGCATCGCGCGCATCGTGGGCGTCCACGACTTCGTCGAGAGCCTGCCCGAGGGCTACGAGACCGACGTGCAAGAGGGCGGCAGCGCGCTGTCGACCGGACAGCGCCAGCTCATCTCGTTCGCCCGGGCGCTGCTCGCCGACCCCCGTGTGCTGATCCTGGACGAGGCCACCTCGAGCGTCGACGCCGAGAGCGAGCAGCGCATCTCGCGCGCCATGGACGTGCTCTTCAGCGGGCGCACGTCGGTAGTCGTCGCGCACCGCCTGAGCACGGTGCGCTACGCCGATCAGATCCTGGTGATCGAAGGGGGCCGCATCGTCGAGCGCGGCAGCCACGACGAGCTCGTGCGCGCCGGCGGTCGCTATTCAGGGCTCTACCGCGAGTGGGAGGAGACCGGCCGGCCCGTCTAGATGACGGCCGGCGGCGACGCGGCCGCGTCGGCGCCCGGCGAGGCGAGCCCGCCCTCGGCGCCGAGGGCATCGACGTCGTCGCCTTGCCGCTCGCGGACGCGCGACGACGGCCGGCGGCGCACGCCCCTGATGTCGGGCAGGACGATCTGCACGACCGCCGAGACGACCGTGGCACCACCGGCCACGGCGAATGAGCCCGCGATGCCGATGACGGCGGCGATGGGGCCGGCGACCGCCATGCCGAGCGGGTAGAAGGCCAGCGAGCCCATGAGGTCGAAGGCCGAGACGCGGGAGAGCGCCTCGGCCGGGATCTGCTCCTGCAGCGTGGTCTCCCAGAGCACGTTGACGAGCGCCGCCGAGACTCCGCACAGGGCGGCGGCCGCGATCAGCGCCATCGTGCCGTAGCCCAGGGCGAAGAAGGCGAACAGCGGCACCTCGAGGAGCGTGAGCCAGCCGCACAGCAGCAGCGGCCGCGCCGGCTGCAGGCGCAGGCCGATGGCGCCGCCGACCACCTGTCCGACGCCGAGCGCAGCCAGGATGCCCCCCCAGGCCGCGGCGCCGCCCAGCGACTGGCGGGCGATCGCCGGCCCGAGCACCATGAGGGGCGCGATGATCACGAGGTGGAAGACCATGGCCTCGCAGACCATGACCCACAGCCAGGTGCGCGAGCGAAACTCGTGCCAGCCTTCGTAGAGATCGCGCAGGAAACTGTTGTCGGTGCCGCCCTGGCCGTCGGGCGCCGCGGCCGCCCGGCCCTCGCCGGCGACGATCCAGGGGCCCTCGTCGACCGAGTGGTGTGAAGGCGGCGCGGCGAACGCGCGCACCGGGGCGAGATTGCGCAGCTCCCACAGAAAGGCGGCGCTCGCCAGGTACGACAGGCTGTCGATGCCGATCGCCCAGCCCGAGCCCACGGTGGCCACGAGCACGCCGCCCAGGGCGGCGCCCACGGTCACGCCCAGGCTTTCGGTCAGACCCCGCAGGGCGTTTGCCTGCTGCAGGCGTCCGGCGCTCACGGTCTGCGGTACGAGCCCGGACTGCGCGGGGCGGAAGAACGCCTCGGCGGTGCCGCGCAGGAACTGCAGCACGACGAGCTCCACGATGGTCGCCCGCCCGCTGACGAGCAGCCAGGCCATGACCGCCTGGCACAGGAAGCGCACGACGTCGGAGACGAGCATCACCCACTGTCGCGGCAGGCGATCGGCCCACACACCGCCGATCAGCAGGAAGGCCACCACCGGCACAAGGCCGGCCGCCATGACGAAGCCCACGTCGGTGTACGAGTCGTGGCTGATCTCGAGCACGGCAAAGGCCAGCGCGATCGTGGTGATCGAGCTGCCTATCAGTGAGATCGCCTGACCGGTGAAGAGCAGGCGGAAGTCCCGCTCGCGCAGGGCTTCGAACATTCCCGGGCGTGAACTTGCTACGCTGACCCTCCTTCCCGCTCGGCGCCGCTGGCGGCGCCGCTACCCTTCCCCCATCTTCGGCAGGACGCGCTCCAGTGTTGAGGGCAGCCACCAGTTGATAGACCCCACGAGGCGCATGGTGGCGGGTACGAGCAGGATGCGGATGATGGTCGCATCGAGCGCGATCGCCACCGCGAGACCGACGCCTATCGCCTTGGTGATGAGGATGCTGGTCGTGGCGAACGAGCCCGCGACGATGACGATGATGAGCGCCGCGCTCGTGATAATGCGGCCCGTGCGCTCCAGGCCGAAGCCCACTGCCAGCCGGTTGTCGTGGGTGGCAAGCCAAGCCTCGCGCATGCGCGTGAGAAGGAACACCTCGTAGTCCATGGAGACGCCGAACAGGGTGCAGAACATGATCACCGGCAGCGTGGCGTCGACGTAGCCCTCGGGCACGAAGTTGAGCAGGCCCGCCAGGTGGCCCTGCTGGAAGATGAAGACCAGGGCCCCGAAGCTCGCCATGATCGACAGCGAGTTGACGAGTACCGCCTTGAGCGGCAGCCAGGCGCTGCGCAGCAGGAGCAGCAGCACGACGTAGGTCACGCAGACCACGAAGAGGATGACCCAGGGAAAGCGCCCATAGAGCGCCGAGAGGAAGTCGTGGGTGCCGGCCGACAGACCCGCGACGTGCGCCGTGTAGCCGGGCGGCAGGGCGAGGTGCCTGACGGTCTGCGAAAGGGCCTGCGCCGAGCTGCCGCTCGGGTCGCCGTGGGGGGCGACCTGGAACAGGATGGTGTTGGGCGCGGTGGTCGAAGCCAGCAGGGCTCTGGCGGCCGCGGTCCGCACCGCGCTGGGCGCGGCGCCTGCGGGCGCGGCGCGCGAGACGCCGGCCCAGAACGTCGCCAGGGCCGACGTCGAGGCCAGCCCGGGTTGGTTGACGATGCTCGTGACCCCGGACACGCCGGGCAGCGCCGCCAGGCGCCGGCCGTAGCCGTGCAGCGCTGCCAGGTTCTGCGGCGCGGTCGGCTGCGCCGCCGCGCCCGCGCCGTTCCAGGTGACCAGCACCTCGATCGGGTTCAGCGCGCCGCGGTCGAAGCGCGCCTGCAGGATGTCGTAGCCCTGGCGCGCCTGCTGGCTCGTAGGCAGCGAGGTGGCGGTGGGCACGTTGGTCTTGATGCGCACGATCGGTCCGGCGAACACCACGATCACGATGACTGTACCGACGAGCACGACCACCGGATGGTCCATGACCCAGTTCGACCAGGCCCGCCAGAAGCGGCTTTCGCCGCCGCGACGCCCGAACAGGCGCAGAGCGTCGACCCGTGTGCCGAGCACACCGAGCACGGCGGGCAGCAGGGTCAGCGCCGACAGCACTGAGAACGCGACCACGATGGCCCCGCCTATGCCGATCGAGCGCAGCGACATGTAGGAGAACATGAGCAGGCCCGACAGGCCGACCATCACGGCGATGCCGCTGAAGAAGATGGCGCGCCCGGCGTGCGCCACGGTCGTCTCGATCGCCCGGGCCACGTCGGCGCCGTTGGCGAGCTCCTCGCGAAAGCGACCGACGATGAACAGCGCGTAGTCGATGCCCACCGCCAGGCCCAGCAGCGAGGCCACGTTCATGGTGAAGATCGACAGGCTGAAGCGCTGCGCCAGCAGGTAGAGCACGCCCAGCGTGACGGTCACCGCCAGGCCGCCGCCGATGACCGGCAGGGCGGCCGCCACGACGCTGCCGAACACGATGATGAGCACGAGCAGGGCGAACGGCAGGGCGTAGGTCTCGGCCGTGCGCAGGTCGCTCGCCGAGACCGTCTCGAGCGCCTGAAAGACGGCCGGGTCGCCGGTGATGTAGGCCCGCAGGGGGCCAGGCTGCAGCTTCGCCTGGATGCGGTCGACCTGCTGCTGGGCCTGCTCGATCTGGCTGCTGAAGACGAGGGCGGCGAGCGACGCCTTGCCGTCGGTCGACAGCAGCGTCCTGTCGCCGCTCGAGGCGTAGGTGCGCACCGCCTGCAGACCGGGCACGGTGGCCGGCGTGACCCCGGCAAGCGCCCGCGCCTCGGCCTGCTGAAAGCGCGGATCGCGCGCGTCGAGCGTGGGGCTGGTGAAGACGATGGCGATCTCGGCGAGACCGGTGTGCAAGCGGCGCTGCATGAGGTCGAGCGCCTGCTGGGCGGGCGCGCCGGGATTAGAGAAGCCGCCGCCCTTGAGCTCGTGATGCAGCCGGGGGACGACCGCCAAGCCGAGCACGAAGGCCACCAGCCAGAGCGCGATGACCGGCCAACGAAAACGGTACGCGAACCTGCCGATCGCCGCGAACAACGCTCACCTCCGTCGCTTCGAGCGCGACCTCGAGTCAAGCTCCCAAGGATATACTAGCCGCAGGCGCGCGGCGTTGCCGCTGCGCGGCGAGCCTTGAGGGGGGGAGCGCATGGAAGTCAGGCAGCAGTTGTCGGCGGGCGGCGTGGTGGCACGTCCGGGCGGCACGCTCGAGCTTTGCCTGATCCGCCCGACCGGGCGCAACGTCTGGGCCCTGCCCAAAGGCTGGGTCGAACCGGGCGAGACCCACGAGGCGGCCGCCCTGCGCGAGATCCGCGAGGAGACCGGCATCGAGGGCGTGATCGACAGCGACCTCGAGAGCATCGAGTACTGGTTCCTGTCGCGCGAAGATCAGGTGCGCATCCACAAGGTCGTCCATTTCTTTCTGGTGCGCTTCGTGTCGGGTGACACGTCGCGCCACGACCACGAGGTCGCCGAGGCGGCCTGGTTCGGCGTCGAGCGCGCCCTCGATCGCATGACCTACCCCAACGAACGCCAAGTCGTGCGCAAGGCCGTCGCGCTGCTCACCGAGCCCGACGCCCGGCCCGCGCCGCAGCCCTAGACCCAGACGACCGTCTCGGCGCCGCGGCGCGCTTCGTCCATGCCCCTGCCGAGCAGCGCCAGGAGGTCGGCCGCGCCCACGTCGACCACATCGAGGTAGGTCGCCACAAAGCGAAACACGAGCTTGTGGCGCGGCGAGCACTCGCCCGCGAGGCTGCGTCGCAGGCGCTCGAGCACGGCCTGCACGCCGCGACGGCTCACGTCGGGCAGCACCGCCACGAACTCGCGGTCGCTCAGACTGCCGACCACGTCGTAACGTCGCAGCCCGGCAGACAGCGAGCGCGCCGCGCTGCTGGCGAGATCGCTGAGATCGGCCGGTGAGCCGCGGTGCTCGTCGGCGTCGGTCACGATGGCCACGAGGCACGCGCCGAGACCTACTTCGGTGCGGCGACAGCGTTCGAGCTCGACGGCCAGCCGGCGCCCGACTTCGGCGGCGCTGGTGAGGCCGGTCGCGGGGTCGGTCGCGGCCAGCGCGACGACCGCCCGGCGCAGCTGCTCGGTCGCCTCTTCGAGACCCTCGGCAAACCCGACGCCGGCGCGCAGGAGGCTCTCGCGCTCAAGGCGCTCCAGGCGCTGCGTGGCGAGCGCGACGACTGAGGTCGCGCCGGGCTGCGCGCCGCCCAGCGCGCGGCGGAACGCGTCGAGGCCGAGCTGCAGGCCCCGGAAGACGTCGGCCATGCGCAGCGAGGGTTCGCCGGCGAGCAGGCGGGCGCGGCCTTCGACGGCCGTGAAGAAGGTGTCGGGATCGTCGCCGGCGAGCGCGTCGACCAAGTCGTCGACCAGCGGCACGAACACGGAGTCGTACGGACTATCGAGCGTGACCGCCTGGGCGGCTGCCATCAGTACGGATTGCATGAACGCCCACTCTCCAAGGAGTGCCGGTAGGGGGTAGCATATAACCGATGAACGGAGCCATGACCAGAACACAAGGCCGCCCGGCATGCGCCTGACACTGCTCGGCACCCAGGGCTGGATCCCCACACCCACGCGCGAGACCACCTGTCTCGCCTTCGACGACGGGCCGCTGCTCTTCGTCTTCGACGCCGGCACCGGCCTGGGCCGGCTGCTGCGTCAGCCGGCGTCCGACCTGCTCGCGGGCGCCCGCGAGATCCACCTGTTCCTCACGCATTACCACCTCGACCACGTCTGCGGCCTGGCTTACCTGCCCGCCGTGTTCGGCGGCCGCACGGTCATGGTGCACGTGCCCGACGCCGCCCTGAACGGCGTCGATCCGCAACGGGGCGTGCCCGACCTCATCCGCAAGCCCTACAACCCGAGCGCCTGGAGCGACGTGCCCGGCGTCGTGCTCACCACGCTGCACGAGGGCGTGAACGAGGTCGCCGGCCACGAGCTGCGGCTGCGCGCCCAGAACCACCCCGACACCACCGTCGCCTACCGGCTCGACGACCACTTCGTGCTGGCCACCGACACGACGGCCGACCCCGAGACGGCCGTCTTCGCGCGCGGCGCCGAGGTGCTGCTGCACGAAGCCTGGATCGACGGCGTCGAAGAAGACGACTCCGGCGCCGAAGAGCTTGTGCGCACCGCCTACCATGCCCACAGCTCGGCCCGGCAGGCGGCCGCTCTGGCGTCGCAGGCCGGCGTCGACGAGCTCATCCTCATTCACCTGAACCCGCTGCGCGACGACGCCTACTACGAGCAGATGCAGGCCTCGGCGCGCGAGCTCTTCGCCGCCAGCGCCATCTACCCCGACCTCCACGAGCGTGCGCTCAGAGGCTGAGGCCGGGCCCAGCGCCCCGGCCGGCCCTCCGTCGCCCCCCGCAGGGCAGCCCGAGATCCCCCAGATCGTGCGCCCGCCCATCTTCCGCAACCGCAACAAGCGATTCTGGATCGGTCTCATCACAGCGGTCGTGCTGGTCGCCTTCTACCTGCCCTCGCTTGTCGCCTTCCGCTACACGGCCGCGCCCCAGAACACCCGCTTTCTCACCCACCCCTGGCGGAGCTGGTCGTTCATGGCCACCGCGCTCACCGTGCCCGGCGACTCGCGCCTGAAGACGTCGGGCAACGCCCTGCGCGCCGCCGACTCGCGGTTCAAGGGGTCGGCCATCGACCCGCACCAGGCGCGCCTGCTGTTCCTGCCCGAGGATCGCCCCTACACCTTCACGCACCAGCTCGGCAGCCGCACCGTGACCACCACGATCACGCCGCCCTACCGCTTCGTCTGGCAGGTCACCGGCCACATCGACACCCTCAACGGCGCCGACACCGTGGTGGCCTTGTTCGACTACAAGAGCGCCAAGGCGCTGTACGACGTGCGTCACGACCTGCCGCAAGGCGCCGCCTCAAGCGAACCGGCCGACTCGACGTCGCCCTCGCCCGGCACCTCGACCGCGCCCTCGCCCGGCGCGACCCCGTAGACACGGCCGTGCCGCTGCTTGCCGTCGGCGCCAGCACGGGCGACGTCATCCGCGCCCTCGTCTATCTCGTGCTGACCTTCGTCGTGGCCGCCATCGCCGACCGCGTGCTGCAAGACCACGGCGGCGGGCTCACCCAGGCCATCTCACGCAAGCTGCCCGCCGCCGACGAGACCCGCCTGCGCATGGCGCGCCGGCTGATCGTGGCAGCCATCATCTTCGTGGGCGTCCTGTGGGCGCTCACCAAGCTTCCCGAAGTCGGCTCGCTGGCCCGCGGCCTGCTGGCCTCGGCCGGCATCACCGCGCTGATCGTCGGCTTTGCGGCGCGCTCGGTGCTGGCCAACCTGGTCTCGGGCATCATCGTCGCCCTGGCGCAGCCGGTGCGCATAGGAGACTACGTGGCCATCGACGAGTGGCAGGGCACGGTCGAAGAGGTGCGCCTCACGTACTCGTACATCCGCGCCGACGACAACAGCCGCATCGTCATTCCCAACGAGCAGCTCG
>CAZFJE010000114.1:2619-10521 GCA_964519555.1 uncultured Thermoleophilia bacterium | reverse complement strand
ACAACCAGCACGGCACGCGCGTGTCGAGCTACCACTACATCAAGCTCACCACCGAGCAATTCCCGCGCCTCTACGCCACGCCCAACAGGCGCGACGACGGCGCCCTCTACGCCGGCCCGTTCCGGCGAGCGAGCTTCGCGCGACGCCTGGTCGACCTGTTAAACGCGGTCTATCCGCTGCGCACCTGCGTGCGCCTGCGCAACGCCGACGCCGACGGCGAGCACGCCTGCCTGCGGCTCGACATCGGCGCCTGCCTCGCGCCCTGTCGGGGCGCCATGAACGGCGAGTACCACGACGTCGTCGCCAGGGTCAGCCGGGTGCTGAACGGCAACGGCCGCGAGCTCGATCGCGAGCTCGAAGGCCGGCAGAGCGCGCTCATCGCCGAGCTCGCCTTCGAGCAGGCGGCGCGGCTGCAGTCGTGGCGCGAGACGCTCGACCAGGCGCTGCGCACGGTCGCCAAGCTGCATAACGCCTGCCACACGTGGGCCCTGCTGATCTACCCCGCGCGCCAG
Source organism: uncultured Thermoleophilia bacterium (assembly GCA_964519555.1). Taxonomy (GTDB): domain Bacteria; phylum Actinomycetota; class Thermoleophilia; order UBA2241; family UBA2241; genus Bog-752. The sequence goes on along the minus strand of CAZFJE010000114.1, from coordinate 10,009 downwards.
GCCGGCCGGGCGACGATCTACAGTGTCGCCGGCGGCAGCATCGTCGACGAACGCTCGGTGCGGCCCGGCGACCTCTCGCTCGAAGCCTCGCTGGAGCTCGTCCACGCCCTCTACGAGGCGACGCCTCCGGCGCCGCCGCTGCCCGTCGACACCATCGACGAGATCCTGCTGGTGTCGAGCTGGCTGCGCCACCACCGCGAAGCGGTCAACGTCGTCAAGCTGCCGACCCCCGAAGGGCCCGCCGAGCTGCGCAAGACGGCCGCCGCCGAGCTCGTGCGCCGCCTGCCGCTCTGCGTGGGCACGACCACCGTGGCCGACCCCACGACCGGCGTGGCCGCGCCCGCCGGCCAGAACGCGCTGCCCGTCGACCAAGGACCCATCAGCTCCCCGAGACAGCCGTAGTCCCCAGCGGGCGCAGCGCTAACCACACGTAAACGACAGGGGCCCTTGACACGAACATCTGTTCGTTCTACGCTGCGTCCCCGCCCGGCTGCGCGCCGGCTCAGAGATCACGAGAAAGCGCCGCATGGCTCAAGGTCTGCCCGTCCCCATCACCGTCGTCTGGCGCCCGCTGGCCCACGCCCCCAGGGCCTTCGTGTGGCGCGAGCATCGCTTCCGGGTCGAACGCGTGTTGCAGCGCTGGTCTATCGACACCGGCTGGTGGAGCGACGACGTACGCGTCGACCGCCGCTACCTGCGCGTCGTCGCCGACGGCCGGGTCTTCGACCTCTACCTCGATCGCGCCCAGCGTCGCTGGTTTCTCGAAAGGGCGCTGTAGAACAAGCCGCCGGCGAGCGCCGGCGCGACGGCGCTCGCCGCGGCGTCTGGTCGACATGCTGGCGCGCGTCTGAGGCGCCGCGCCGCTCGGGGTGAAGCCCGGCCTAACGATCCAGGCGCGCCGCGACGCGCCACGCGATGCCGGCGGCGACCAGCGCCATCGCCCCAAGCGCGATGACGGCGTTCTGGTCGACGATGCGCCGGAAGCGCGCGCCGGTAGGGGTCATCTCGATGAACCCTACCGGCGTGATCTGCACGCCGCCGCCACCGCCACCGCCCCATCCCGCCGCGTCGCGACCCTCGATCGGACGGCTTTCAGCGCGCTCCTGAGGCGCCGGAGCTGCAGCCGCCCGACCGCCGTCGTCGCCGCGCCTGACGCGACCCGGGCGGCGGCCACCGCCCGGGCCGCCGTCGCCGCCGCCGAAGCCCCAGCGCGCCTTGGCGACGGGGATCACGGTGACGCCGTCGCGCCCCACGGCCTCGCCGAACACGGCCGCGGCCCGTGCCGACGAGCCGATCTTCTCGGCCAGCCGCTCGACCAGCCGCTCGGTCGGCGGTGATGGCGGCGCCTGCATGAGGTGACTGGTTGCATCCATGCTGCCTCCCTTCCCTTGTCGTCAAGGGTCTTCTGCCAGAGGATGGACCGGGGCGATGCTCGCTGAAGCCGTTGGTTTTCGCAAGGCCCCGAACCGGCAAGACTACGGGCTCCACGACCGCTCAGGAGGCTGTTCTGTCCACCCAGTCCCACGTGACCATCGAGGCGGCGCGCTTTTCCGCCGTCGTGTTCGACATGGACGGCGTCGTCACCCAGACGGCCACCGTGCACGCCGCCGCCTGGAAGGCGCTCTTCGACGCCTTCCTCAAAGAGCGCGCGGCCGCGAGCGGCGAGCCGTTCCGGCCCTTCGACCCCGAGAGCGACTACCTGTCGTACGTCGACGGCAAGGCACGCTACGACGGCGTGCGCGACTTTCTGGCCTCGCGCGGCGTCACGCTGCCATGGGGCAGCCCCTCCGACCCGCCCGACGCCGAGACGGTCTGCGGCCTGGGCAACCGCAAGAACGACTATTTCGTGCGCGTGGTCGAACGCGAAGGGGTCAAGCCGTTCGCCACCACGGTCGCCCTCATCCACGCCTTGCAGAACGCCGGGCTCGGCACGGCCATCATCTCGGCCAGCAAGAACGCGAGCGCCATCCTCGCCGCGGCCGGGGTCGCGGGTCTCTTCGCGGCGCAGGTCGACGGCACCGTGGCCGAGCAGCTCGGCCTGCCAGGCAAGCCCGATCCGGCGGTGTTCGTCGAGGCGGCGCGCCGCCTGGGCTTCACGCCGCCCCAGGCCGTGGTGGTCGAAGACGCCGAGGCCGGGGTCGAAGCCGGCCGGCGCGGCGGCTTTGGTCTCGTCATCGGCGTCGACCGCTCCGACCACGCTCAGGCCCTCAAGGACCACGGCGCCGACGTGGTCGTCAAAGACCTGGGCGAGGTGACGGTCGCCCCGCGCTAAGGCGTCGCGCTCTCACGTCTGACGCTCGCGCGGCCTGCGGCTAGCGCCCTGGTCTGTCGCTCCCGCTCGCGAGGCATCCCGCCCGGCGCGGTCGCGGCTTGCGCCCTCGTCTGTCGCTCCCGCGGTCTGCCACCCGCCCCAACACGCCCTTCACCTCCTGACACGCCGCCCCCGTCCCTCCATGTTTGCCTTGCTTGACATCGTGAAAAGATGTGTCACGATATATCGCGTAACAGCGTTATCGATACAATGGAGGCACGGATGTCGTTCCAAGATCCCCGCTCGGGCTTCGGCCCGAGCGAAGGCGCCGGGCGCTGGTCCTACGGCCACTCGTCCGAGCGTCGGTTCCACGAAGAAGAGGGAGAAGGCGAAGGCCCGCACCGCGGCCACGGCCCGCACGGCGGACGCGGCCACTGCGGACCACACGGCTTCGGCCCGCACGGCTTCGGCCCGCACGGCCGCGCCCGCCGCGGCAACGTCAAGGCCGCCATCCTCGCCGTCCTGGCCGAGCAGCCCATGCACGGCTACGAGGTCATGCAGCAGCTCGAGTCGCGCAGCGGCGGCATGTGGAAGCCCAGCCCGGGCTCCATCTACCCCACGCTGCAGCTGCTCGAAGACCAGGGCCTCGTGAAGAGCGCAGAGGTCGACGGCCGCCGCGTGTTCTCGCTGACCGACGAGGGCAAGGTCGAAGCCGAGACCATCACCAGCCAGGGCTCGCCGTGGGCGACCTCAGAGACCGGCCCCGCGGGCTCGCGCTTCAAGCTGCGCGGCGCCACGATGCAGCTCCTGGCGGCCGTCAAGCAAGTCGGCATGGCAGGCTCGCAAGAGCAGATCGACAAGACTCTCGAGATCCTCGCCGAGGCGCGCAAGCGCGTTTACGGGCTGTTGGCCGAGAGCGACTAGCGCCACCGCTTCCCGCCGCTCATCCAGCCGCCCTGGCCACGTGCAGCCGGGGCCTTCGAGCCCGGCTGCGGCGGGGCGGCTCGGCGGGGGCGGCGGCTCGGGGGCATGCCTCGCGAATCAGAGACCAGGGGACCCCGCGGCTGCGCCGCGGGGTAGGGCTCACGCTCGGAAATGCCCCCTCCGCCGCCACCCCCGCCTCACCGCCCGCCCGAGCCGAGCTTGAGGCCGGGGCAGCGCGGGACGGGCCGGCGGAACGGACAGGCGAGGCGTCGGTGCGCGGCTGCGCCGCGCACGGGACTGCGCCCGGCGCGCCACCGGGCGGCTGCAAGGATCCAAGGGTTGCCGAGTCGGCTCCGCTCGCCACTCCGGAAAGGCGGCGGAAGCGCAGGCGTCGTCGCGAGGCCCCGCTAGAAGATCGCCACCCAGATCGTCACTTGGGCGCCGCGCGGCAGCAGGGCATTGGCGGCGGGGACCTGTTTGACCACGTTGCCCGGGAACGCGCCCAGGCCGAGCGTGTTCTTGACCTGCACCGCGAACCCCGCCGTCTTGAGCGCGTCGGTGGCGTTGCCCTCGGAGACGCCGACCACGTAGGGCACGGGGACCTTCGGCGGGCCGCTGCTCACCCAGTAGCTCACGACGCTGCCGCGCAGGGTCGCGGTGCCCGGCGCCGGGCTCTGACGGATGACCTTTCCCTTGGGCACGCTGCTCGAGTGCTGCGACAGGCGCGTGGGCACGAAGCTCTGCGCCCGCAGGGCGGCGGCCGCGGCGGCCGAACTCTGGCCTACGACGCTCACGACCGCCGGATGCAGCAGGCCGCGGCTCACGACCAGGCGGATCTTCTGGCCCTTCTTCAGCGACGAGCCCGGCACAGGGCGCTGCGCCATGACGACGCCCCGCGCGTAAGCGTCCGAGTAGCCGCCGGACGTGTGCACAACGAAGCCCTTGGCGCGCAGCGGCCCAGCCGCGTGCGCCTCGGTCATGCCCACCACGTAGGGCATGGCGACAGGGCGGTCGGCCGAGGCGCGGTAGACAACGTAGCCCGCGAGCGCGGCCGCGATCGCGATGAGGACGATCAGCACCGTCCACAGGCGGCGGCGCTTGCGCGAGGCCCGCCGGGCGCGCCCGGCGGGCGCGACCACGCGAGTGACGGCCGTCTCAGCCGCGGCGGCGGGGGCGGCGGGGGCGGCCCTGGTGACGGCCTGCGCGGCGACCATCCTGGTGGCCGCAGTCTCGCCGAGCGCGCCGGCGGCGCCGGCCTCGGCGGCAAGGCCGCTCGCCGCGACGCCACTCGCCACAACGCTCGCCGCGACGACCCGAGTCGCGGCAGTGCCATCTGCGGCGGCCGCGGTCGCGGCAGGCAGCGGCGCATGGCGGCCGGCACCCAGCTCGAGGGCGTTCAGCGCCGCGGTGAACTCGTGGGCCGTCTGGAAGCGCTCACCGGGGTCTTTGCGCAGCGCGCGACCGACGATCTCGTCGAACTGCGGCGACAGCCCGGGTTCAAGGGAGCTCGGCGCCGGGGCCGGCTCGCTGGCGTGGCGCAGGGCGATGGCCAGGTCGTTGTCGCCCTCGAAGGGCAGGCGGCCGGTCAGCATCTCGAACAGCACGACGCCCGCCGAATACACGTCGGAACGCTTGTCGGTGGGCTCGCCGCGGGCCTGCTCGGGCGAGAGGTAGCGCGAGGTGCCCATCACGACGCCCGTCGAGGTGAGCGCCGACGAGCCGAAGTGCGCGATGCCGAAGTCGGCCACCTTCACGCGGCCGTCGCTGGTGAGCAGCACATTCTGGGCGGTCACGTCGCGGTGCACGATGCCGCGGTCGTGGGCTGCCTGCAGGGCGTCCAGCAGGTCGCACTCGACGGTGCGCGCCGCGGCCGGCGAGAGCCGGCCTTCTCGCCGTATGCGCTCCTTGAGCGTCTCGCCCGGCACGTACTCCATCACGATGTACGAGGATCCCGCCGAGCCGCCGCGGTCGTGGATGGCGATCACATTGGGGTGGTTCAGGGCGGCGGCGGCTCGCGCCTCGCGGTGAAAGCGCGCCACGAACTCCTGGTCGTCGGCGAAGCGCTCGCGCAGGACCTTGACCGCCACCAGGCGGTCCAGGGTGGTGTCGCGCGCCAGGAAGACCTCGGCCATGCCGCCGCCTCCCAGGCGCCGCACCACGCGGTAGCGCCCGGCGATCAGCCTGCCATCGGCGGCGGCGGCGGCGGCGTCGGCCGCGTCGGCCGCGTATGGATCGTCAGGGATCAAACGAAAGTACCTCGCCCGGTAGCCGTCGTTGACGCATGGTAGCGCCCGCCGCCGTGCGGCGCTTTTCAGCCCGCGCGGCGCCCAGGGCGCCTGTTGGCAGTGTAGGCCATGGGCGCCCCGGCCGTCTCCCCCGCAGCCGTTCCGGCACTGTGTCTTACCGTCTTGACACGAACATATGTTCGTTTATACTTGGGCCGTCCGGGGGAAAGTCGAGCGCAGAACAGGCGGCCGGCTTAGCCCGCGTCCGCGTCGTCGCACGCAGCTTCCGACGGCGCCCGACCCTCAGGCGGCGCGCCCCACGGCGTCTTCGCTCGCCTCTTCCCCATCGCCGGCTCGTTTGGTGCCCGCATGAGTTTCGTCCACCTGCACGTTCACACCAATTTCTCACTCGGCGACGGCGCTGGGCGCATCGACGAGCTCGTCGACGCCGCCCGCACCTCCGGCATGCCGGCCCTGGCGGTCACCGACCACGACGGCCTCTACGGCGCCGTGCGCTTCTACCAGGCCTGCAAGGCCGCCGGCATCAAGCCCATCGTCGGCGTCGAGATCAGCGTCGAATCCGTGCTCGACGCCCCCGATCCCCTCACCCCCGACTTCCCTACCCCTGGCTTCCCTACCCCTGGCTTCCCCACCCCCGATCGTGAAGCGCCAGACGAAGCGGCGTGCGCGGCGCCCAGCGCGCCCGCGGCCACGGCGCGAGGCGCGGCGTGCGACATTGCGCCCCCGGCAGCCGGCGCTGCGGCGCCAGCCGCAGCCGCCGGCGACGACGCCGCAGCTCGAGCGGTGCCAGAGCCGGCGAAGGCGGGGTCGGCGGTGAGGGCGAACTCTGAGCGTGAGTCCTACCCGCGGCGCGAGCCGCGGGTGCCGTACTCTGCTTCGCGAAGCGCGAGCCCGATCGCCGACCCCGCCGCAGCCGGCGCCGTGGCGACAGCCGGCGTGGCGACAGCCGCTGCGACCCACGAGGCGACAGCCGCCGCGGCAACGGCCGCCGCCGGCGCTGCGGCGCAAGCCGCAGTCGCCGGCGGCGCCGGGCCCGCCGACGACACCGCCGCCGCCCGCGTGCCGCGCGTCTCCACGACCGACCTCTCCCCCTCGCCGCCGCGCGGCCAGTTCGCCGCGACGGGCTACCACCTCGTCCTGCTGGCCCGCGACTACCAGGGCTGGTCACAACTCTGCCGTATCATCAGCGCCGCCCACCTCGAACACCGCGGCGAGGCGCCGCAGGCGCGTGCCGCCACGATCGCCGCCAACCACGACCACCTGATCGCCCTGTCGGGCTGCCGGCGCGGCGAGGTCGGCGCGCGCCTTTCGGCGGGCGACGAGGCGGGCGCCCAGGCGGCCGCGGCCGCCTGGGCGCGGCTCTTCGGCCGCAACGACTTCTACATCGAGCTGATCGACGAACAGCTCCCCGACTCCGCCCGCTACGTGCAGCAGCTCGACCTGCTGGCCCGCGAGCTGCGCCTGCCCACGGTCGCCACCAACGACGTCCACTACACGACCGCCGCCGACGCGTCGCTGCACGACATCCTCGCCGCCGAAGCCGCCAACCAGCCGCTGCCCAACCCGCTCGGGCGGCGCAACAGCGAGCTCTCCCTCAAGACTCCCGAGCAGATGTGGCGCCTGTTTGCCCGCTACCCGCAGGCCTACCGCAACGCTGGCCGCATCGCCGCGCGCTGCAACCTCGACCTGGGCCTGGGCCGGCTGCTCTTTCCCGCCTACCCCCTGCCGCCCGGCGAGACCGCCTACTCGCTGCTCGTCAAGCACTGCTTCACGGGCGCCGCCGAGCGCTACAGCCCGGTCACCCCCGAGGTGCTCGAACGCCTGCAGCGCGAGCTCAAGGTCATCGAAGAGCTCGGCTTTGCCGAGTACTTCCTGGCCGTGCGCGACATCGTGCAGTTCACCCGCGAGCGCGGCATCTACTACTCGGGGCGCGGCTCGGCCGGCAACAGCATCGTGAGCTACGTGCTGC
>CAZFJE010000114.1:0-2519 GCA_964519555.1 uncultured Thermoleophilia bacterium | reverse complement strand
ATCTACTACTCGGGGCGCGGCTCGGCCGGCAACAGCATCGTGAGCTACGTGCTGCACATCACCGACGCCGACCCTATCGCCAACGAACTGCTCTTCGAGCGCTTCCTCAACCCCGCCCGCCGCGAAATGCCCGACGTCGACATCGACTTCGAGTCGGCGCGCCGCGACGAGGTCATCGAGTACATCTACGAGCGCTTCGGCCACGAGCGGGTGGCGATGGTCGCCAACGTCAACACGGTGCGCGCACCCTCGGCGGTGCGCATAGTGGCGCGCGCCTTCGACTTTCGCCCCGACGAGATCGACGCCCTCTCCAAAAAGGTGCCCTGGGGCAGCGCCGCCGGCCTCTCGCAGATGCTCGCCGAGCGCCCTGAGCTGGCCAACCACGAGTTCCGCAGCCCGCACTACAAACGCCTCGTCGACTACGCCGAGCGCCTCTCGGGCTTTCCCTACATCCTGGGCACACACCTCGGCGGCTTCATCTTGTCGCGCGACCCCATCACCGACCGCGTGCCGCTGCAGTGGGCGGCCAAGGGCGTGATCGTGGCGCAGTTCAACAAAGACGACGTCGAAACGCTCGGCCTGGTCAAAATGGACATCCTCGGGCTGCGCATGCACAGCGCCATCGCCGAAGCAGTGCAGCTCATCGCGGCGCGCACCGGCGAGCACGTCTCGGCCTGGCAGGTGCCGCGCGACGACCCGGCGGTCTACAGGCTGATCAGCGAGGCGCGCACCATCGGCGTGTTCCAGCTCGAAAGCTCGGGCCAGCGCAATCTCGCCCTGCGGCTGCGCGAACACGACTTCGAAGACGTGATCGCCGCCATCTCGCTGTTTCGGCCGGGGCCCCTGCAGGCCGAGATGATCGGGCCGTTCATCCGCCGCCGTCACGGGCGCGAGAAGGCACTCGTGCCCCACCCCGACATGTGGCCGGCGCTCAAGCGCACCTACGGCGTCATCCTCTACCAGGAGCAGGTGATCGAGGTGGCCGCGGCGATCGCCGGCTTCTCGCTCGCCGACGGCGACCTGCTGCGCCGCGCCATGACCCACGAACGCTCCATGCAAGAGATGGACCAGATCGGGCGCGACTTCGTGGCAAAGGCGGTCGCGCGCGGTATCGAGCGCGCCACCGCCGACGAGGTCTTTCGCCAGCTGCGCGGCTTTGCCGCCTACGGCTTCAACAAGGCGCACGCCGCCTGTTTTGCCGTGGTCTGCAACGCCAGCGCATGGCTCAAGGCGCACTACCCGGCCGAGTTCTTCTGCGGCCTTATGAACAACCAACCCATGGGCTTCTACTCGCCGCGAGTGGTGCTGAACGACGCCCGGCGCTGGGGACTCGAGGTGCGACCGGTCAACGTCAACGAAAGCGCGTACGGCTTTACCGTCGAAGCCGACGGCCACGCTTTGCGGGTCGGCCTGCGCTACGTCAAAGAGATGAGCCACGCGGCCGGCGCGGCCATAGTCGCCGAGCGGGTGCCGGAGCGTGGCGGGCCCTACCGCTCGCTGCCCGACTTCTGCCGGCGCACGCGGGTGAGCGTCGAGATCGTCATCAACCTCGTGCGAGTGGGGGCGTTCGACGGGCTGGGGGCGCGCCGCGAAGAGTTGCTCGTGCAGGTGCCGCTCGTGCACGCGCAGGTCGTGAGCGGGCGCATCGCGGGCGGGGCGGGCGCTGGGCGAACGCACGACAGGCCGCGGACTGCGACGTCGGATGGCTCTGATCGCAAGGCCGCAGACGGGCGGCTCGCAGACGAAACGCCCGCAAGGCCGCGGGCTGCGGGCGGCGCGGCGGGGTGGTGCGGCGAAACGGGGGTGCTGGCGGCGCGCGAGGGCGAAGCGTTGCAGCTCGCTACCGACGAGCAGTTCGGGGCGCTGCCGTTCGTGCCGTCGTGGAGCGACCGCGAGAAGGTGGCCGTCGAGCTCGAGGTGCTCGGCCTCAACGTGCGGGCGCACCCGCTCACCTTCGTGCGCGACCAGCTTGCGGCGCTCGGCGTCGTGCCCTTCGGCGAGCTGCACACGGTGCCCGACGGCCGGCGCATCCGTCTGGCGGGCGTGCTCGAGCGCGCCCAGATGCCCTGGATCCGCAGCGGGCATCGCACCCTGTTCCTCACCCTCGAAGACGAGACCGGACTGGCCGAGGTCGTCGTCTTCAACGACATCTACCTGCGCTACGGCCGCGTGCTCAAAGAGGCGGTCTACCTGCTGATCGAAGGCGAGCTGCAAAACAACGACGAACGCGGCCTGGCGATCGTCGCCGCCCGCATCGTCGACCTCGAGGCCACGCTCGGCAAGCTGCGCGACCTGCCGCCCGACGAACGCAACCGCGCCCTCAAGCGCTCCGGCGAGTGGCTGCCCAAGGTCGAGCCGCGCACGCGGCCGGGGCGCACCGGCTGAGCGCAGCCCCACGAGGCGCCGGCCGCCCGCCGACGATCCGGCCGCGAGAGAGCGCGGAGCGGCCGCACCGCGCCTGAGCTCTAGAAGGCTGCGGAAGAAGCCGGCTCCAGAGACGCACCGGTGGTCGAAGTGGT
>CAZFJE010000113.1:0-10671 GCA_964519555.1 uncultured Thermoleophilia bacterium | reverse complement strand
GCCAGGCGATCGAGTTGCTCTTGCCGCTGCCGGCCGAGTGCTGGATCAGGTAGTTCTGACCGGCGCCTTTGGCGCGGGCATCGGCCTCTGCCTTGCGCACGCAGTCGAGCTGATGGTAGCGCGGGAAGATCATGCGCTCGCGCACGACCTTTTTGCCGCCGAGGGTCTTCTCATCGGTCTCGAGATGCAAGAAGCGACCGAGGATGTCCATGAGGCTGTCGCGCGCCAGCACCTGCTCCCAGAGGTAGGCGGTCTTGTAGCCGGCGGGGTTTGGCGGGTTGCCGGCGGCCGTGCCGTCACCTTTGTTGAAGGGCAGGAAGCTGGTGGCCTTGCCCGCCAGTCTGGTGGTCATGTGGACCTCGTCGGGATCGACGGCGAAGTGCACCAGGCTGCGCGCCTTGAAGCGGAAGATCAGCTCGTCGGGGTCGCGGTCGGTCTTGTACTGCCAGACGGCGTCGCGCCAGGTCTGGCCACTCATCGGGTTCTTCAGCTCGACGGTGACGACCGGCAGGCCGTTGAGGCCGATGACCAGGTCGATCGAGTTCTCGTTTGAGAGGCTGTACTTGAGCTGGCGGGTGATCGTGAGGCGGTTGGACTCGTAGAGCGCCTGGGTTGCCGGGTTCATGCCGTGGGCTGGGGCGAAGTAGGCGAGGTCGAGTTGCTTGCCGTAGCACTTGAAGCCGTGGCGGAGAACGTCCAGCGAGCCGCGAGACGCAAGGGCGCCGAGGAGGTTGTCGAGGACGGTGGACTCGGTCTGTGCGCCCAGGAGACCCTCCAGCTTGGCCCACGTCTTGGGCTGGGAATCCCGCAGAAACGCAAACAACTCGGCACGGTTGAGCGCCAGCTCGCGGTCGAACGCGAGCGGGTCGGCCTTGAGATAGCCGCCATGAGCGAGCAGGCTCTGTTCGATCGCGGCCTCGAAGGCGATCTCTTTGTGATCGACCGGCATCAGCCCGCGGCCTTCGCGTACTCGCGCACGTCGATCTGGCCGGTGACGGCAGCGGTGATGAGGGCGGAGCGGTACTCATTCAGAAGGTCGATTGCGCGTCCCATCGTCACAGCCGAAGAGCCAATCTGACTGACTTGCTTATGCACAAGCTCGACGATCGCGGCCTGTTCCTCAGTTGGCGGCAGTGGAACTGCGAGGCTCGCGTACTTTTCTGCACTTATGTTCTGGATCGTCGACTGAATGGTGATTTGCTCAACCCACTGAAGATACGCACGAGTCTGCGTGAAGAAACGCAGGTACTGCGGGAGGACTTGTTCGGGATCGAGACTCGCGCGAATGAGATACCCAGCAAAAGCCGCACGTTCGGGACGACCATCGAAGAGAAACGTCTTGCCAGCCGTCGCTCCGCTGCGTGCGAAGAGTATGTCGCCCCGACCTAGCATGAAACGTTGAGCCGCCTCCTCGGGGATGTAGCAGGTTGTCTCGTCTCGGAGCCTGCCCTGGCCGTCGATGTCGGTGATTCGAATGAATCGGGGTCCATCGCCGTCCTGACTGCCTCCGGCTTCGCTCGCTCCGTATTGAAGAGGAACTCGAAGCAGCCGTTTGAGGGGGGGCGATTGCCAGTGACGTGGCATCGACCCCAGCCACTCGATGCCGGAGTCCTTCATCGGCGCATCGGGGTTGAGGCCCCTGGTAACGGCGTGGTCGATGATGGCGGTGCGCTTCTCCTGCAGCAGCCCGATCAGCCGCTGCTTCTTCGCGACCAGCGTGTCGATCTTCTTAGTCTCGCGGTCGAGGAAGTCGGCGATGGCGTGCTGCACGGGTGGCGGCGGGACGGCCGTCGTCTCATCCAAGTAGGCGTCCGCATCAAGGTTCTGGATGCCCGTGTTCTGCTTGATAGCCTTGATGTTGATGCCTGCTGAGTACAAATGCGCGTGAAGATAGGTGAGAAAGCGAGATGAGCAGTCGCTGCCGACGACCATCCGCGCCGCGAAGTTGGAACAGACTGCGTCCTCACTCGAGTCGAACCGAACGACGAGACCAACCGGCTGGGTGTCGCCTCCTCCGGACTTCTCCAGAATCAGGTCGCCCCGCCGGAGCAGATGTTGGGGGAGCTGGTTCTGAGGCACGTGGCGCAGGGGGGCGGACTTCAGATCAGCCGTCAGATGCAAGCGATCAAAGTCAGCGGCACGAATGCATGGCACATCGCTGCCGTCCCCAAGTGGCTCGTCCCCCCACGCGCCATTGCGTAGCGACTTGATCGTGTACTTCAACCGAATCTGGCGCCAGTCCGGGCCTCCCTTTTCTGAATCGAGCCTGGGATGCCCCTGTTCGGCCATCACGCTGCCATTCGCGGAGCGGTCATCTCAGGACCGGCCTGTTGGCGCTCCCTGTGATCTCGCCCAGCATCTGCACGATCTCTGTCTCCAGGGTGCGGATGTCGGCCTCGATCTCCGCGAGTGGACGCGGCGGTACGTACTTGTAGAAGTAGCGGTTGAAATTGATCTCGTAGCCCACCCTGGTCTTTGAGTCGTCGACCCAGGCGTCGGGGACGTAGGGCGACACCTCGCGGGCGACGTACTCGTCGATGTTCTCTCCAAGCGGCACGCTCTCGGTATCGCGCAGCTCGGGGTCAGGTTCGGGGTTCCCCCTAGTGTCGAGGCAGACGGAAGCGGTCTCGTCGCGGTCGGAGAGGGCGCTCAAGACAGCCTTCTTGACCTGAGCGTCGAGCCTCAGGCCGACGACTTTGCAGGCGCTTTTCAGCGCCGCCTCGAAGGCCGGGCGGTCCGTGAACAGCTCGCCCGGCATCGCGCGCAGCATGGCGAGCACGGCATCCTGGCCCTTCACCCTCTGCCAGACCTTCTCCGCCTGCAGGCGCTCGAGCCGCTCCTCGCTTACCTGGAAGTTCAGGCGCAGCGGCTGCTCGACGGTGATCTTGCGATAGCCGAAGGCCTCATTGGCGAAGATCTTGCAGTGCTCGTCCTCGGCGAACCCGCCATAGATGTGCGTGATCTCGGCGATCTGCTCGTCGGAGAGCTCGTTGCGCTTGTTGCCGAGGCTCTTGCGCATCTTCTGGGAGAAGCCTGTGGCGTCGATGAGCTGCACCTTGCCTCGGCGCTCGGGTCGCTTGCGGTTGGTCACGATCCAGGAGTACGTGCTGATGCCGGTGTTGTAGAAGAGCTGGTCGGGCAGCGCGACGATCGCCTCGAGCCAGTCGCTCTCAATGATCCAGCGGCGGATGTTGCTCTCGCCGGAGCCGGCGTCGCCGGTGAAGAGCGGTGAGCCGTTGAAGACGATAGCCAGTCGCGAGCCCTCGGGCTTCATCTTGGCAATCATGTGCTGAAGGAAGAGGAAGGAGCCGTCGTTGATGCGCGGCAGGCCGGCGCCGAAGCGACCGTCGTAGCCCATCGTGTCGGCCTCGTCGCGGATGAAGCGTTCCTGCGGCTTCCACTCCACCCCGAAGGGCGGGTTGGCCAGCAGGTAATCGAAACGCGCGCCGGCGTGGCCGTCTGCGGTGAAGCTGTCCCCGAAGACGATGTTCTCGAGGTTCTGACCCTTCATCATCAGGTCGCTGCCGCAGATGGCATACGACTCGGGGTTGTACTCCTGGCCGTAGCACTCGAGGCGCGCCTGGGGGTTGAGTTCACGCAGGTAGTCCTCGGCCACCGAGAGCATGCCGCCGGTGCCGCAGGCCGGGTCACACAGCGTGCGCACGATGCCGGGCTTGGTCAGCGCCTCGCTGTCGGGCTCAAAGAGCAGGTTCACCATCAGGCGGATGACCTCGCGCGGCGTGAAGTGGTCGCCGGCGGTCTCGTTGGCGGCCTCTGAGAACTTGCGCACCAGCTCCTCGAAGATGTAGCCCATCTCGACGTTGCTCACCGCGTCAGGGTGCAGGTCGATCTCGGCGAACTTCTTGACGACCAGGTAGAGGAGATCGGCCTTGTCGAGTTTCTCGATCTCGGCCTCGAAGCCGAAGTATTCGATAATCTCGCGGGCGCGGGAGCTGAAGCTTGCGATGTACTGCTGGAGGTTCGGCGCGATGTTGTTGGGGTCGTCGGTGAGCTTGGGAAAGTCGAGGCGGCTGGTGTTGTGGAAGGCCTGTTTTGCGACGTGGTTGAGGATGGGCTCCTGGTTCTTCACCGCGCCGCCCTTGAGGCTTTCACACCTGGTCAGAACGTCGGCCTTGGTTGGCTCAAGGACGCAGTCGAGGCGGCGCAGGACGGTGAGCGGCAGGATGACCTTGCCGTACTGGGCGGGCTTGTATGGGCCGCGCAGAAGGTCGGCGACGCTCCAGATGAAGCTGACCTTGTCGGAGAAGCCGTTCAGCTTCTTCGCCTCCCAACGGCGGTGAGCGGTGCTGCTGACTGCAGCCTGCTGTGGATTCTATCTGTAACCGGTTACGAATGAGGGGCGCAAGTCTGCGCGGCGGGCGATAGCATGGAATCACTCGTTGGCTCTTCGAACAAGGGGGGACCGTGCTCGCATCGCAGCGGTTTGCAGGCGGTGGCCTTCGCTTGCGATGGACGAACGTCCAGGGCGAAGCGGGGCTAGGAGCGACGCTGGCGATAGAAGGCGAGATTACGGCTACCGGATACCCGCACGGGTCGGCCGTTCTCCTCTCGGCGAAGGTCAGTGCTCAAGATCTTCGCAACGGCCCCATCGCCCGCTTTGGCTGGACATCGCCGGTTCCTCTGACCGTGGCCTATCCGCGACAGCAGTGGGGCGAGCCCGGAGCACGTCTCGAGGACGAGTTCGTGTTGTCCGTCACTTGCCCGCTCCAGTTTGAGTCAAGTGCGCTTGAGGCGTTCGAGGAGCTGCGTCAGGGGGGTGACTTCACGCTGCAGATAGAGAGCAGCATCCTGATGGTTGACCGCGGTTTGAGAGCGACCGGCGAGGTGGCGCAGCCGCAGGACGTGAGTCCCGTGTTGCTGCACGTCGATTACCTGACGGTCTCACGAGACATGTGGGGCAAGGTTTTGCAGGCCTGGGGGCGCGGGGTGGGAATCCCCCTCATCGTCCCCTTGGTTGCGACGACGCCGGATGCGCCGCAGGCTGAGATCGTTGGGCATCTACGGGACGCCTGGGCAAAGGCAGACGGGGCTGACTACTCCGGCTCCATGACCTCATCACGTAAGGCGCTCGAACTTCTACGGAACCTGAGCCCAGTCGATCGACCATTGCCCCACTCGATCAAGGAGCGCACCGTCGATCAACGCATCCACGCGGTTGTGGACGCGCTCCACAGCCTGGCGAGCGCATCGTTGCATACCGACGAACCAGTCAAGGGGTTCGTGCCACGACGCGCCGACGCGGTCGGGCTTGCAGCAGCGACCGCCGCCCTTGCTCAACAGATGTTCGCTCGGCTTCGCTCGGTCTGAGATCGCGCGCACCCTGACTCCACGTGCGGTGCACCTCTCATTTCGGCTGCACATCGCATCCACGCCGACCACTGACCGACGGCCCACACCTTGGAGCCCTTCCGACGACAGAAGGCAGAGTCTGTGGATGCTGGGCTGCGCCTGAGGCGAGATCGCGTTGACGCCGAGCATCGCGAGCTACGCTCAAGCTCATTGCCCGCGTACATCTCAAGGATGACGCGCGTTTCATCCTGAAGCCTGACGATGCTGGCTCCTCCCACGCCCAGAATGAGGGCGACGAATGCAACCCGGACTTGTGGGCCGATGCGATCGCGCACCTGTGCCGGCTGTCTGATGAAGGGAGACGCAGACTGTGTCTACCGTGATCGTTGTCGCCCTCTTCAAAGGCGGGGCTCCGCTCCTCATTCTTGTCGTCCTCATCGCGCTGGCCTACGGCGTCGTGCGCCTCCGGCGTCGAGGGCACGCTCACCGGTCGAGCGCCGGCTCGGGTGCGCCGCCGAGCGCGGCCAAGCCGCTGCCGACCGAGTCGCCGGAGCTGGTGTCCCGCGCCCTAGGGACGAGCGCGCCCGCTGCCGCAGTCAATCTGGAGGAGACATACCGACCTCCGCGCGCTGTCGCCCAGTCTAGTGGATTATCCGAAGGGTGGGCGGTCGAGACCCATGGTCTCACCAAACGATTCGGCACGAACGTCGCCGTCAACGACGTCGAGCTGCTTGTGCCGCGCGGTGTCGCATTCGGCTATCTCGGCCCGAACGGCGCCGGCAAGACGACCCTGATCCGCACCCTCCTGGGGCTGACGCACGCCGACGGCGGCACGATGTCCGTGCTCGGGATCCCCTTGCCGTCCCAGCGCGACAGGGCCCTCGCCCGCGTCGGTGCGATCGTCGACGAGCCGCGCTTCCATCCTCACCTCACGGGACGCGAGAACCTGCGCCTGCTGGCGGCGGCGCGGGGAGGCCAGGCGCAGGCGCGGATCGCGGCGTCGCTCGCCAGGGTGGGCCTCGCCGAGCGTGCCGATCAGAAGGTCGCCTCCTACTCGATGGGCATGCGCCAGCGTCTGGGCGTGGCGTCGGCGCTGCTCGGCGATCCGCAGCTGCTCATCTTGGACGAGCCCATGAACGGGCTCGATCCCGCCGGCATGCAGGAGATGCGGACGCTGATCGCAAGCTTCGTCAGCGAGGGGCGCACGGTCGTCCTCTCCTCGCATCTCCTGGACGAGGTGCAGCGCACCTGCGATGCGGTGGCGATTGTCGATCACGGCCGGATCATCCGCCAGGGCCCCATCGCCGAGTTGCTCCAGCAGGCTGGCGGCCTCGTGATGCGGGTGGACTGCTCAGAGCCAACCAGGGCGGCCCGCCTGATCGCTGCGGGCGGGATCGCCGCCACCACGGCCGCAGGCGAGGAGGCCATCACTGTGACCTTGGCGGCAGGGGCGTCACGCGAGACCGTCGCCGAGATCAACCGCCGGCTCGTTGCGAGTGGGATTGCCGTCTACGGCCTGCGACAGGTCCAAACGACGCTGGAGGACTGGTTTTTGTCTGTCACCAGCCGACTGGGAGAGCAAGCATGAGCAGCATTACCTCGAGCGGCGAACAGCCATCACCGGTCCGGCCCTTCCCCGCGAGTCCGGTGACCCCGCAACGCCGGTTCGCTTCATGGTTCCCCACCTGGGCCCTGGTCGCGACCAAGCACCTCGAGCTGCGCAAGCGCCGCGGTCTCATGATCGTCGTTGCGGCACTCATCGCGGGCATTCCCCTCCTTGTCCTTGGATTCCGGCTGCTCCTTCACTTGATCAACGCGAAGGCTTACGGACCGCCGGGCAGCCCCTCGGGATTTGTCACCCTGTCCGATCTGATGGCCGAGTTCGGATTCATCGTCGCGGCGGCCTTGGGTGCAGGGGCAGCGACGACGGACCTGAGTGAGGGCGTCTTTCGACACCTCGTTGCGACCGGCAGATCCCGCATCGCTCTCTATCTCGCCCGCATCCCCGCAGGTCTGTCGATCGTGCTGCCGCTGGTTGCGGTGGCCTTTGCCATCCTCTGTCTGGTGACGAGCTTCACAGGCACCTCGGGTACCTCGCAACCGACCTCGGTGAGGGTCAACGGCGTCCCCGTCCCGACTCACCTCGACGAGAGCCAGCTGCGAAGCTGGCTCGAGAAACATCCGCAGGTGTTCGGTCCCGCGCACGGGCAGACTCAGGCGAGCATCGACCGCAACATCGCCAACTTCTATCGCAACTACCGGAGCGATGAGGCCGCCGCGTTTAGTTTCAATGGGAACGCCCCATCCAATCCAGGCCTGAGCGAGATGGTGAAGGTCGGTCTCTGGCTTGAGCTCGAGGTCGCGATCGGTTTCCTGGTGGGGCTCGGCCTGGGCTCGCTCACCGGGCAGCGCACGCTCTCGACCATCCTGTTGATCGTGCTTGAGATCATCGTGACGCCGGTGATGGCGGCCCACGCCTTCCCCTACATCCTCGACGGTCAGCGACTCATCGTCGGCGTTGCCATGGACCAGCTGCGGCCAGCGGTCCTAGCGTCGGGCGGCGCAGTAGGTGGCCCACTCTCGGGAGCCCGAGGGAGCCTTGGCATCCCGCCGATGCCCACCTGGGCGATGATCGCCGTGATCGTCGCCTGGATCTGCGGCTGGAGTGCGATCGGGGCCTGGCGCATGGTCAGGCGCGACGCCTGAGCCCGCAGTCAGGCTACACTCAGGGTGATGTCACACGTGTGTGATCAACGAGCTGCGTCTCGAACTGCGGCGGACAACGGCCTCAGCGAGCGTCGCTGGGCCACACTCGACTGGCTGGCCGCCGCCGTGCTTGGCGTCTGGAGCGCCGTCGCTGTCCTTAACGGCGCGGCGGGCGGTCCCCCTCCCGAGGGCTTGCCGAGTTTTCATCTGCGCCACGTACAGGTACCTCACGTCTCCTCGCTGCTCCTTCTGGCCTGCATCGCGCTTGCCAGCCTCCCGATCGGGCTGCGCCGGCGCTGGCCGCTGCCGGCGCTCGCCGTCATGACCGGCGCCACCGTGGTGCTCACGGTTTGCGGGCGCTCGCCGCTTGGGATCGGCATCCTGCTCGCCCTTGCCGGCTACACCGTCGTCACGCACGAGTCACGCCGCTCAGCCCTGCGCGACCTCGTGGTGGCCGAGATCGCGCTTGCCGGCGCGCTTGTGGTCGGCCTTGCCGCCTTTGGGGCCGGTGCCTTCGGCGTGCTCATCCCGCTGGCGGTGTCCTGGTTTGTCGGCGACAGCGTGGCGGCGCGTCGTGCCTACCTTGCCGCAGAGGCCGAGCAGGCTCGACAAGCGGGCGTCATCGAGGCCCAGCGCGCCCGTCAGACGCTGCGCGAGGAGCGCATGGCGATCGCCCGAGAGCTCCACGATGTGGTCGCCCACAGCCTCACGGTGATCGCGGTGCAGGCCGGCGTCGGCCGCCGTCTCACGGGCCGGCAACCCGACCAAGCCGAATCGACGCTGCGCACCATCGAAGAGACGGCCCGCACCGCCCAAGAGGAGCTGCGCGTCGTGCTCGAACTGCTGCGCGATGGGGGCAGACAGAGCGCCGAGCTTGCTCCCGCGCCCGGACTTGGCGACCTTGGGGCTTTGGCGGAGACTCTGCGGGCCGCCGGCACGCCCGTTGAGCTGCACACCGCTGAGAGCGATCGACGACTCTCTCCCGCGCTTGAACTTACGGTGTATCGCATCGTCCAGGAGGCCCTCACGAACGTGGCAAGACACGCTCCGGGAGCGCGGGCCACGGTGGAGCTCGTCATCACAGCGGAGCACGTCAGCGTGGTCGTCGAAGACGATGGCGGAGGGTCCAGTGGGCAAGAGCCCGAGACGCCCCCGCGGTCTGGGTCGGAGCACGGCATCGTTGGAATGCGCGAGCGAGTCGCCGCCTTCGGCGGCTCTCTGCAAGCCGCACCGCTGCCCGGCCACGGCTTTCACATCAGCGCCGTGCTACCGCTCAGCGAAGCGCCATGACGATCCGCGTCCTTATCGTCGACGACCAGGAGCTGCTGCGTACGGCCTTTGCTGCCCTGATCGAGTCCGAAGACGACATGGAGGTGGTCGGTCTGGCAGCGGAGGGGGCCGAGGCGCTGCGACTTGCGATGAGCCTCTCGCCGGATGTCATCGTCATGGACGTGCGCATGCCGGTCATGGACGGCATCGAGGCGACTCGCAGGATCACCGCCCGCAGCACCGACGGACGTCCACGAGTCCTGATCCTCACGACCTTCGATCTCGACGAGTACGTCTTTGAGGCGATGCGCGCCGGGGCGAGCGGCTTCGTGCTGAAGAGTCGTCCTCCCGAGGAGCTGCTCGAGGCGATCCGCGTGATCGCCGCCGGCGAGGCCCTGCTCGCCCCGAACGTCACACAGCGGCTGATCGCCCACTTCGCCAACACGGCGCAGTCACCGGCTAAGCGGCAAGCGGACCTCGAGCTGCTCACTGCGCGCGAACGCGAGGTACTGCTGCTCGTGGCGCGCGGGCTATCAAATCAGGAGATCGCCGGGGCCCTGTACGTGAGCCTGACCACAGTGAAGACGCACGTCAGCCGCATCCTCACCAAACTCGACGCTCGCGACCGCGCCCAGCTAGTCGTGTTCGCTTACGAATCGGGGCTCGTTCAGGCCGGGTGACGAGCCCGCGCACATAACTACGAATCATGCACGAGCCCAGGAATCGCGCTGCGTGCACGCTCTTCTCGACGCCAGCCGACCCAGCGCCGACGCGCGCTGCCAGTCCCTTAGCTGCTCCGCATAGAGGCGAGAGGAGGCGGTCCTGCCGCGAGAGGCCTGCTCGCTCCCAGCTGCGCGCGACATCCGCGCAGCTTCAACACGTCATCGCCGTGATGCCTAGTCCTGGTCTGATGTCGACCGTTTGAGGCCGAACAATTCGGCAAGGATTTCCACCTTTCGGAACAACTCGTCGAAGGTGATGACCTCAACGTCCTTGAGGCTGGTCCGGAATAACTCGAAGGAGCGGCGAGCTTTGTCGTCTCGCAGCTCCTTCTCTGCATCGCCTGCGACGACGGCCACGCGCGGCGCAAAGGCGCTGACGGCGAACTTCGTTCCCTCGGTGACGCTCCTGAGGTTGCGACTCAACTCAGCGCGGTAGTCCAGCGCCTGCACGACCGCGCCAGACAGGTCACGCGAAGGCGGGCGGATGCCGCGATACGCGCCCCCCAGGAGACGTGTCGTCGGGCTCTTGATCTCGATGAGGATTGCCTCTCGCGACGACTCCATCGAGAAGAGGTAGTCAACGAATCTCGAGTCGTTCCGATCCAACTTTGCGTATTCCGCGCCAAGCCGAACACCGATTCCACGCCAAGCCGAACGGGCATTC
>CAZFJE010000112.1:0-10679 GCA_964519555.1 uncultured Thermoleophilia bacterium | reverse complement strand
GGCCGGCGCTTGCGTAGGCGAGCTTGACGCGCGGCAGGTGGTAGAAGTCGCTGACTGCGATCACGCGGCGCAAGTGGTGGGCGCGTAGCATCGGCACGGTGTCGCGCACCGTGGCGGCGGTGTTTACGCCATCAAAGTCAAACAACAGAGCGGAGGCCGGCACGCCCTGCTGCTCGGCCAGTCGACTCATGGCCACTACCTGGTGGACACCGCCGCCGCCACGTGCGCCTGAGAGCACAAGGGTGTGAACTAGTCCCTGCTTGTAGAGAGCGACCGCGGTCAGCACACGTCCCGCCAGGGCGGCCGAAGGCCGACCGTCGGCGTGGACCTCCGCCCCCAGCACCACGGCCGCCTGAGCGGGGCGGCTGTAGTTGGTCGTGCCGAAGAAGAACTGCTGGGCAACCGGGAAAGCGGCCGCCCACAGCGCCGCGCAGCCGACAATGGCGAGGACCTGCAGCAGGGCACGCTTCGCCGGCGCCGGCCGGGCGCGCCGGCTCGCTTGGGCGAGGCCACCCAGGAGAGCGGCGATCACGCACGCGAGGGGTAGCGGCAGCTCGGGGTGGATCCGGCCCTGCGCCCAGACGACGTAGAAGGCGACGCCGTTGGCGAGCGCGACGGCGGCCAGCAGGGCGCAGGCGGCTGTGGTGGCCCAGTGGCGCCAGCCGCGCACTGCAGGCCGCCAGGCGAGACCGAGCAGTAGCACGGCGCTGACCGCAAGGAGTGCCTGGGCAAGCGGCCCCGGCAGCGGGCGCAGGTCGATCCACCAGATGTTGGGGTCGAAGCTCGGCTTTCGCAGCCAGTCCAGCAGGCCGAGGACGATGAAGCCCCCGAGAAACAAAGCGAACGAGCGAGTAGCAAGCGACACGATGCGGGCGCCGAAGCTGGTCGGGTTCGACCTGCGACTCACCGTTCACCTCCACGGGCGACGACATCGATCGGCAGCCTACACCTGGTTTGTTAAGAGAGTTCGGTGCCCCGCCTCGGCGCGGCGCTTTGTCTCGGCCGCCAGTCTCAACCGAGCAACCCTTGACCCTTTCACGCTTGCGGATCATCGAGCCGGGCAGCCGACCCACAGACGCCACCCCGCTGGTATGGCCCTGGGATGGGAACAGTCCTAGCAGGCCGCCTTGCGACACGTGCGGCGCGCCGTAAACGAAGGAGTGACCATGGCCATTCTCAGCGGGTCGATCGAGGCCGACGTACCGATCGCCTTCGCCGACCGCGAGTGGACCGAGTTTGTGTTTCGCAATCTTTTCGGCAACTACGCCAAGGGCTTCGAGGACATCGCCGCCTCGATAAACGAGACCGACGCCGACTCCGGCACCGTCAAGTTCGAGACTGAGGGCGACCGGCTCGTCAAGGTGTCGGTCGAACTTCAGTACACACCCCGTGCCGGCGGCGACCCTGACGAAGAAGTCGTCCGCGCCCAAGCGCACCTGGAGCGGGACCTCGAGAAGTATCGCGCGTTCCTGGTGAAGCGCTGCGAGCAGGAGAGCTGCCGCGCCGCCTGACGCCGGGAGAACAGGTCCGGCCCGGATCCAGCCCGCGTTTCCTTATGGCGCGGGTCACTCTTGGCCGTCGAGCTCACTGCGCCACGTCAAAGCCCTTGGGTGCGGCATCGATGGCGGCGATCAGGCGCAACACGCCGTGGCGCACGTGGGCGACCTGCTCCGAGCTTAGGCCAGACAACGCGGCGCCCTCATCGACACGCTGCAGGTTCATGGCAACGTCGCGCACCGAACTGGTTGCCTTCGAGCGGTCGGCCCGTGCTTTGGGAGCCCCTCCCAACGTTGCCGTGCCCCCCACCAGGGGAGGTCCGGAAGTATCGCTGTCGTCGGCGGCTAGTGCAGGAACAGCCGCAGCCCGGTGTGAATCATGGTCATGCCGTACTGGTTCGCGGCCGCGGTGACCTCGTCATCTCGGGCGGACCCCCCAGCCTGGGCGACGAACTCGACGTTACTCTTGGCGGCCCGGTCGAGGTTGTCGGCAAAGGGGATGAAGGCATCGGACGAAAGGCAGATGCCGACGAACCCCCTCACCCACTCGCCACGCTCTTTGACCGTGATCGGAACGGGCTCGTCGACTAGGGCGGCGCGCACTTTGCCCTTCTCGGCCTCCGACAACCGGTCCCAGAGCAGGAACTGGTCGACGACGTTGGCCTTCTCAGGTTTTGGCAGCCCGTCCTTGAACTGCAGGCCCAGCGTCTTGAGATGCTGCTGCAGCAGCCATTTGTCGGCCTTGTCGCAGGCCAGACGGGTGCAGTGCACGCGCGATTGCTGGCCCGCGCCCATGCCGATGACCTGACCCTCGTAGGCTAGGCACACCGAGTTCGACTGGGTGTACTTGAGGGCGATCGTCGCCACCGTGAGGGTCTCGAGCACCCCGGGCGAGACCGGCATTCCCGTGGTCGCGACACGCTCGAAGAGCGCACTCGAGATCGCGGCCGTGTTGCGTTGCTGGCGAAGACGAAACCCGAACACCTCGCGCGTCTCGGTCTCGGGAGGCTCATAGTCGGAGTCGATCTGCATCACCAGGTAACCGCCCCGTCGCTTCGACTTGAGCAGTTCGAGCGCACGTGGCTCGAAGCCCGGAGCGATGATCAGGTCGGAGACTTCGTCGAAGAGCACGCGGGCGAGCGAGAGGTCGACGACCTCGCTGACCGCTGCTACATCGCCGAACGAGCACATGCGGTCTCCGCCCCGCGCTCGCACGTAAGCGTTGGCCACCGGGGAGAGATCGTCGGCGGCCAGGAACTGCGACGCGCGGTAGGCATCGGACAACGGTCCGCTCACGGCAGCCCCCGCGGGGCTCGTGTGCTTGAATGACGCCGCCGCCGGCTTGCCGGTGGCGACCTTGAGCTCGCGGACGAGTTGCCAAGCGCCGAGTGCATCGAGGATGTTGATGTAGCTGGGTCGGCCGCTCAGGACCTGGAAGCCCGATTCGACGGGGACGTGCACTCCCGCCGGGGTCTGGTGGGGGTTGCAGCCGTATTTGAGCTCGATCTCCGTCACCTGGCCCTCCGATATCGATGGCGAAGCGGCCTGGGCCGCAAACGTAGTGTACCGGCTTGCGCAGCAGTCCTCCGTGTGGATGCCGCATGACGAATCGTGGAGCCTACTGATGGAGGTCACCCGAACCCGTACGGCGGGCGTTCTGCCAGCACACAGCCTCGGCGCCGACGCTGTGCCGACCAAGACAAACGCCTATCCGGGCCCACGTTTCCGAGTGGTCGAGGTGCGCGTCGTGGGCGACACGGTGCAGATCTCGCAGCAGGGCCGGCTCATCCGCACGCACGCCGCACGACACGATCGCAGCAAGGAACACGGCGCCTTCGCCACTCCCAGCGGCAGGCCGCGCAAGCCCAAGGTCTCTCAGGAAGGACTTGCAGGTGTAACAGAGCTACTGGAGCCGATCTGTAACGCGGGTACCGGGACTTGACATCGTGCCGACGCCCCCGAGCGATCGGCCGATCAACGTCGCGAGGCGCTGGCGCTCGCCAACCAGGTGCTCATGCAGCGAGCGGCTCTTCAACTGAGGAGCGGCGAGCTCTCGATCGTCACCCTCATCGCCAAGCCCCCCCAGTGCGCCGTCTCGGCCAGGGTCAGCGAGCTGCTCAGGGCGCTGCCGGCGTACGGGCCTGTCAAGGTGGAGCGCCTGCTGAAGCGTTGCCAGGTGAGCCCCCGCAAGACGATTGCCGACCTCAGCGATCGTCAGCGTGGCGAACTCATCGAGGTGCTCGGCGACTAGCAGACTCTTCGCAGTGGCTCCCTCGCAGAGCAGCCAATCGACGCCCTGCACACACTCGTCTGCAAGCAGCTTCTCGAAGCGAAAGCCCGCGCGCCCAGCGTCGGCAGCCAGAGCGCGTCCTTACACGCGCTGCGTGTCGCGCAGGTAGGCGCGCACGGCGAGTGCGCCGACCACGAGCGTCCAGGCCACTACCACGACCCAGCCCAGCGTGCTCCAGGCTGGGCCGCCAAGGGCGACGTGGCTCGCCTCCACGAGCCAATACGAGGGCAGCAAGCGGGCGATCTGATAGAAGACGCCGTGACCGATGGGGAACCACGTTCCGCTGACCAAGGCGAGCACCCCCGTGATGCCACCCATCGTGGGTCCGATGGTGTCGGTCGTGAGCAGGTGGCCAAGGAGCACGCCGAACGCCGCGAAGGGGATAAGCGCTACGAGGATGAGGAGTGTCATGACGATCCAGTCCGCGGCCGACAACCGCACGCCGAGAGCGAGCCCCGACGCGTACAGCAGCCCGATGGTGAGCAGCGCCATCAGGTAGGCGGTCAGTACCTTGGCGCGCAGGTAGGCGCGGGGCGAGAGCGGCGTGATGCGCAGTTGACGGTTCCAGCCGATGGCGCGCTCGGCGGCGATCCGCGTGCCGGTCGAGAGCATCGACGACATGGTACCGAATGCCGCCAGCCCCACCATGTAGTACAGGGGCGCCGAGAGCCCCGTGCCGGCGAAATCACTGACGTTGCGGTTGGGCGCGGCGATGACGATGTAGAGAATGAGAGGAAAACCCAGCGAGAGCACGAAGAAACGCCGGTTTCGCAGAAGGCGTAGCAGTTCGTAGCGCAGGTAGCTGCCGCTCGTCTTGGCGTCGCCGCTCCGCGGCTGGGTGAGCGCGCTCATCGGCTCGGCTCCTCAGCCCCATTGGGACGGCCGTCGACATCGCCCTCCGCGTTTCCCTCGTCGCCGCCGGTGAGCTGCACGAAGGCCTCCTCCAGGCCCGCCCCGGTGATCTCGATGTGGCGTGCCAGGGGATAGGTGGCGAGCAACTCGCGGATGGCGGCGTCCGAATCGGAGCAGATGAGCACGACCGCCTCGCCGTGGCGTTCGGCCCCCGTCACGCCGGGCAGGCGCATCAGCTCGTCGGTGCCCACGCCCGGCAGCGTCGCCTTGATCGTGTGGCGGCCGACCCTCGCTTTGATCTCGTTAGGCGGGCCGTCCGCGACGACGCGGCCGGCCGCCAAAAGGACCACGCGGTCGGCGTTCGCGTCTGCCTCTTCGAGATAGTGGGTCGCGAACAGCACCGTCTTGCCGCGCGCGGCAAAGGTGCGCATCGTGGCCCAGAAGGCGCGCCGCGCCTCGACGTCCAGCGCGGCTGTGGGCTCGTCCAACACAAGCAGGCCGGGATTGCCGACGAGCGCAACGGCGACGCGTGTGCGTTGCGTCTGGCCGCCTGAGAGCTTCTGCGTGCGCTGCCCGGCCACCGCGCGCAGGCCGGTGAGCGTGAGCACTTCGTCAACGTCTAGCGGCTGCGGATAGAGAGACGCCATCATGGCGACGAGCTCGCGCACTGAGAGATCGCGCAAAAGCCCGCCCGTCTGCGGCATCGCGCCGACCAGGCCGGCCCGGACGGCGTCACCCGGCGACATCCCGAACAGCGACACGTCGCCGCGATCGGCCTCGCTCAGGCCCAGCAACATGTCGATGGTCGTCGTCTTGCCGGCCCCGTTGGGGCCGAGCAGCGCTACCGTCTCGCCTGGTGCGATGTCGAGGTCTATGCCGCGTACGGCGCGCACTGGTCCCTGAGGGGCAGAGAAGGTCTTCACGAGACCTCTGGCGCGCACGCCTGCGCGCTCCAAGACGGACGTGGTCGCGGTCATGACGAGGGGAGTGCACAGACCATGTGCAGGAGACTATCGTCATCGGCCTCGGGGCGCTATCTAGCCTGACCCTCGATACGGACCGACTGGACAAGGTTTCGGCGAGGCCGCGGTGCTTCACTGTCGCCACTCGTCCAACCAACCAGATGCTCCCTCACGACGAGCGTAGAAGCCACCGCGCGCGCTGGTTGCGGGCGCAGCGATTCATTTGGTCGCATGTCTGCGCACAGTCGAACGACTCACCGGCGCAGGCGGCAGCTCGACCATATCGGCAGTCCAGCCGGCTTGCTGATTGACCGCGATCCGCTGCTCAACATCTGCTGCCAGTTCCTCGAACTCCCTCCGTCGAGAAGGAGCAAAGAAAACGATCGTCGGGTCTTCGTGCAGCTCGGCCGTTGAGCCGTGGTGAACGGGTGCTCCCTTGATGAGGAACTGCAGGCGGCCCACATGTAGGGGGCCTGGAGGCTGCAGATCGACGCCCGTCAACGCGGCTACGGGAATCTGCCAAGGGTGAGGGTCGACGAAGTTGAGCTTCGCCGCGAGCCCCTCACGCAGGATCGTGATCTCGTCCCCGCCGAAGAGCACGCGCGCATTCTGGCCTCTGCACTCTGGCATCTCACCTCCAGGATACGACACCGAACCAGCGACCGCGAAGACCCGGACCATCCTCCAGACCAGGTCTGTGTTCATTCAGGCCGCGCCGCCTTCCTGCACCTGAGCTGGCCGCCCTTCCTGCACCGCCGCACCTGTCTGCGTGGATCGAAAGGGCGACCAGCTCAGCGGCGATTCAGAATTCGCAGACGCCGCGCACAGGTCTGCGAAACCTGATCGCCGGGACGAAAGCGGCTAGGTGCAGCCACATTGCCGGCTTTGCCGACTCCAAGCCGACGGACGACTGAGCTCCATCATGATGAAACAACTCACGTAGCCTCGCTTGCAGGGCAACCATGCGAGCCCTTCGCCACGTTACAATCACCATTTCCCGCTAGGGCGCCGAGGAACAGCGGCGGATGCTCCCAGACTTGAGGGGCCTAGCCGGAGGGCGGAGCCGCGTGGCCTATCTTCCTTACGACGCTCGCGTGGACCAGGGGGACTCTGTCGCTGTAGGACTTATCCCATCGGATGCAGGTCCCGTAGACCACGACGATGTCGTTGATGCGGATGTGATGAAGCGCGCTGTCATAGATCACGCTGAGGTCGTTGTCCCAGATGCCGTAGCCCTCGTTCGTCACCTCCACCTGCATCGACACCTCCGGCTTCAGGCCGTGAGGGAAGCCGCTGATGTAATAGTTCCTGCCAACGTCGCGGAGGTGGCTCACTTCGCCCACAAAGGCATAGCGCCGGCCCGCTAGCGAACCTGCTCGTCGGTCCAACACACCGTAGGCTACGGTCCCGTAGGAGCCGAGGGGAACCTTGTAGGCCTTCCTCACCCACAGGCCTTGCTGCAGGTCTGTCGCGATCTGCGCAACGATCCCCGCCTCGCCGCCGGCCTGCACCCTGTCGAGTGCGCTGAGCACGGCTGCGGCTGGCTTCCTCATCCCCCTGAGGTCGAGAACGATGCCCGAACCGGGCTGGCCGAAGAGCGTGGCCACGTTGGTTGCCGTGTTCCAGCGCGAGGCAAGCTGCGAGAGCGAATCCGGGGGCAGATCAGTCTCGCTGTCGATCCCAGCGGTCTGGCAGTCGTTCGAGAGACGTTCGAAGGCGGCCCCGTCGATGACGCCTCCCGCCCCTGCACGGGCGATGCTGGCAAGGTCTCGGATGAGCATCGCCCGATCATGGGCCACCACCTGCCTGTACGCAGACGGGGTCATGGTGTCCGACGTCGTGGTAGCCGGCGCCGGCGTGCCTGTCGGAGTGAGCACGCCCGCCAGTCCCTGGATGCCGCCGGTGATCGTCGGCGTGGTCCCCGGGTCGAGTACGCCCTTCGGCCCGGGCACGAACGCCAGACCGACCACGAGGACGACGAGGCCGCAGGCCAGGATGCTCAGTCCATGGTAGGGGTCGGGCGGGGCCGCCCGGCCTCTGCGAGGGCGGACCCTGACCCCGGCACCGCTAGCGATGCCGACGCCGATCAAGATGGCCACGACGGCGACCAGGACGACGATGCCTTCGTACCAAGTGTTCCACCCGGTCGTGCTGGCCACGCTGCCGCCGAGGACCCGTAGGACAGCGACGAAGGCGAGGCCGACCCCGGTCGCGATGGCTAAGTACCTAACCAGACGGTGCCAGCCCGGGGCTACGCGAGGTCCGCTGTGGTACACGGGGCCGCCCCGGCCCGTCGTGGGGTCGGCCCCGCACTGCGGACACATCGCAGAGATCCTCTCGACGTCGGCCCCACAGCGTTTGCAGACGATCCAGTCCATGTCCCCGAGTGCTTGACGGTCGGAGCCTACCAGCGGGACGAGCTTGCGGATAGAAGGCTTTCGCAGATTGGCCGGAGGTCACCACGACCTGCATCGTCCGAGGAACTGCTGCACACGGCCAGTGGGCCGACAGCGCGCCGACCGGCAACAGCTGTACGAGGGTTAGCGCTCGCGGCCGTGGGTACTGAAGGCCAAAGTCGGGTCGAGGCCCATGGTCTGGGCTGATGCTCGAGATCAACGCGACAGGATGGCGGAGCGAGCGGTGCGAGGCGACGAACAGCTGCACGGGGGACACGGACGACCCCACGTCCTGCTGGCCCTGGCGATCCTCACGTTGACAGTTACAGCAGCAGCCTGTGGCAAATCCACCGGCCAAGCGACCGTGAAGGTGAGCGGGTCCGCCACGGCAAGCCCCAGCCCGCTCGCCGCTGGGACAACGCCCGTTCCGTCAGGTGACTGGCTGCGCTTCGCCTACACCGCGCAGCGCAGTGGTGTCTACCCGTCCGACACAGGGATCGACCGGAGCGATCTGGAGCGGCTCGAGCGGCGGGTGGTCCATCTCTCAGGCGTCGCCGACTCCTCGGCAGTCGAGCTCCACGCGGTGCGGGCCGCTGGCCGCGTGCGCGACCTGATCTTCCTCACCACGACCTACGGAGAGACGATCGCGATCGACCCCGCCACCGGCGCCACCGTGTGGCGCTACGCGCCGCCGGACATCGCCACCTACCAGGGCAGCAGGCAGATCACGACCGCCACGCCGATCGTCGACCCGAATCGTGCCTATCTGTATGCCGCCTCTCCCGACGGCTTCATCCGCAAGCTCACCGTGGCTACGGGATCAGAGGTGCACTCGGGTGGTTGGCCGACGCGCGTGACGCTCGATCCGACCCACGAGAAGATCGGCGGGGCGCTGAACTTGAGCGGCGACTCGGTGGTGGTCGTCACCGGCGGCTACATCGGGGACGCTCCGCCCTATCAGGGGCACGTGGTGATGATCGACCGCGCCACGGGGCACATCACCCGTGTCTGGAACTCGCTGAGCTCGAACCGTCACGGCCTGATGAGGCCGAGCTCGTCCCCGGCGAGCGACTCCGCCATCTGGGCGCGATCGGGGGCGGTGATCGAGCCCGGCAGCGGCCGTATCCTGGTGGCCACCGGCAATGGTCCGTTCAACGGCACGACCAACTGGGGCGACAGCGTGCTCGAGCTCTCGCCAAACGCCTCTCGGCTGCTGCACAACTGGACCCCCCGCGATCAGGCGCGGCTCGACGCCACCGACACTGACCTCGGCAGCACCGCTCCGGCGCTGGTGTCGGTAGCCGGCTACCGTCTGGCGGTCCAGGGCGGTAAGGACGGCCAGCTGCACCTGCTGGATCTGAACGCGCTGAACGGAACGCGGGGCGGCGCGGGCAGCCGGCTGGGGGGAGAGCTCCAGGACATCCGCTCGCCCGGCGGCGCACAAGTGTTCACCGCCCCGGCGATGTGGTCGCACGGCGGCCGGGTCTATGTGTTCGTGGCCGACGGCTCGGGCACGGCGGCATACACGGTGCGAGTCGACGGCAAGCCGCGCCTGGTGACCGCCTGGCAGAACGGCTCTGCCGGCACTAGCCCGCTGGTCGCCGGCGGCCTGCTGTACGTGTACGACGAGCTGGACGGGAGGCTGAACGTCTACGATCCCACCGGCGGGCGGCTGCTGCGCTCGCTCCCCGCGGCTGCCGGCCATTGGAGTAGCCCGATCGTGGTCGGCGGGCGGATCATTCTCCCGACCGGCGGCAGCCCCGCCAACAACGCCTCTAGCAGCAGCCTGTTCATCTACCACCTGCCGGGACGATGATCAGGTAGGTCAGGCCCCGGTTTAGTCCGACGCGCGCAGGTCACCCGAACCCGTACGGCGGGCGTTCTGCCAGCACGCAGCCTCGGCGCCGACGCTGTGCCGACCAAGACAAACGCCTTTCCGGGCCCACGTTTCCGAGTCACTGAGCCGCCACCCGCTCCCGGTGGTTTTCCCGGGGTGGCGTTCGTGAGCGTCACGACCGGCACGCCTGCCCTGGCTCGCCGTTGTGTACGAGCCCCGGGCCGACGATCGACTTCAGCCAGCCCTGCTCCGTGCCTGGAACGCAACTACCGCGAGCTGCACGCGGACGCCCGCCGCCTACCCATCTGCGGCGCAGGTGTACCGGCGATCAGCCCGATCCCGGCCAGGCCCCCAAGACGGAGCCGGTCGCGCAGGGCGGCGCGAGGCCGGGCGAAGAACGGGGCGGCCGGGGCGCCTTTCGGCGCCGGCAGCGGCGGCCTTCATGCCGAGCTGCGTGAGCGGTGCCGGGGTTCACGATCACTGGTCGTACAGCGACTGGAAGACGACAAGCCCCGTCAGTTCGTCGGCGTCTGTGGCCGTCACTTCGACGACCATGTAGAAGTTCGGTGTGGTGTAGATGACCGTAGCGACGCCGTTGACGGTGGTCGAGGTGGGGGTGGCGAATGAGCCGCCATCTGTGCTCGTCCAGCTGACGACCTTGCCCGAAGTGTGGACTGCGTTACCGTCAGCATTGGCCAGCTGGGCGCTGATGGTCACCTGCGAGCCGCATCCCGGACGATAGTCATTTGCGGTGAGGATGTACTCGGTGGCTGCGGGGCTGGCTGCGACCCTGACGGTCACTGCATAGTCCTGCGTGGAGCCGTCGGCCGCGGTCACCGTGTAGGT
>CAZFJE010000111.1:0-10704 GCA_964519555.1 uncultured Thermoleophilia bacterium | reverse complement strand
CGGGCCACAAGGACTCGTTCTTCGGCGAGTCGCACTGCCTGGGCGCCGACGGCGTGCGGTTCTTCACCGAGACCAAGGCCGTCACCAGCCGCTGGTTCTCGACCGCCGACAAGGCCCAGAAGAAGGTCAGCACCTGGGACGGCACCGTCGAGCGCACCTGATCGGCTGACGCCACAAGCGTAAGCGCGCCCGAAGGGCGGGGTGACGAGTCATCGTCGCCCCGCCCCTCGTCTGTGCGGGGCGCTCCGGCCGGACAAGGGCCGTCGCGGGCGCTGTCGCGGAGGGCGCTCCGGCCGGGGCAAGGGCTACAGGTCGGGGCTGTCTCGGTCACGGTGCGCAGCGCACTGTGGGAGCGTCAGCACCTCGCAGGCCGACCTTCCGCCCTTACCCCGGCCTTCGCTTTTCGCCACACGGCGGCGGCGCGAACCGCAGCCTTGCCCGGCCGTGGCTCAGACCGTGGTCAGACCAGTGGTGGTGGAAAATCCACCACCACGTGGCGGATTTTCCACCACTGGTGTATCTCCAGCGCGTGCCCGAGCTCTTCTCGTGCATCAAGCTGGCCGTCAACCGTGACAGACAGCCCGGACGGTTTCTGCTGACCGGGTCGGCCCAGCTCCCGTTGCTGCCGCACGTCGCAGATGCGCTCGTGGGCAGGATGGAGCCGACCACACTGTGGCCGTTCGCGCAGCAGGAGGTCGATGGTACCGGCACCGACTTCATAACGGCAGCCTTCTCGGACACGCGGACAGCGACGCCCGGCTTTCACTTTTGCAGCCGCTCGGCCGGCGAAGTCGACGTCGTCCTCGAAGGCCCGGGGGGGGGACGATCGTCGGCATCGAGGTCAAAGCGTCCGACACGATGCAGGCAAAAAACGCGCGCGGCCTGGTGCTCTACACCGGCGACAACGTTTTGCCGTTGCGCGACCGCCTCGAAGCGGCGCCGATCGCGACGCTCTGGTCGTGATCGGGTCGCCAGGCAGACATGGGCACAGCGCGCCTTCGTCTTTCTGTGGAGTAGACTTTGTCGACCTAGCCTGACCGGAGGCAGCCATGGCGCTTCGCATACAGGTCGACCACGAGAAGATCGCCGAGTTCTGTCGGCGCAATCGCATCGCCCGACTGTCGTTCTTCGGCTCAGTGCTTCGCGACGATTTCACGCCCGAGAGCGACATCG
The DNA here is from genome assembly GCA_964519555.1 of uncultured Thermoleophilia bacterium. GTDB lineage: Bacteria > Actinomycetota > Thermoleophilia > UBA2241 > UBA2241 > Bog-752. The sequence goes on along the minus strand of CAZFJE010000111.1, from coordinate 9,531 downwards.
ACGTACTGGTGCAGTTCGAGCCTGGTGCCTCCACCGGTTACTTCACGATGGCACGCCTGCAGCAGGAGCTCAGCGAGATAGTGGGCCGCCTCGTCGACTTGCGTACCCCCCAGGAGCTGAGCAGATACTTTCGCGACGAAGTGTTGGCAGAAGCACGGGAGGAGTATGTCGCGTAGCGAGGACTGGGTCCGCCTGCGACACATGCTCGGTGCGGCGCAAGAGGCGCGCGCGTTCATCGACGGGTGCTCGCGGAGCGACCTCGACACGGACCGCAAGCTTCTGCTCGCGCTGTTCAGCGGCCTCAGCATGATCGGCGAGGCCGCCAACCACGTGACCGCAGACGGACGCGCGGCGCTCCCCAGAGTGCCGTGGCCCGCCGTGATCGGTATGCGTCATCGCGTCGTACATGGGTACTTCGACATCGACAACCAGCAGGTCTGGGACACGGTGCACGACGACCTGCCGTCCCTGATCGAAGAGCTCGAGAGGTTTCTGCGCTCCGCCGGCCATCTCGGCCAGTAGCGGCCGTCGCCCTCCACGTCCCCCGGCTGCGATAGACTGCAGCTGTAGGGGCACAGACGACACCGGAGTTCAACGACCTGAGCTCGAACACGTGAGCCGCGACTCGGGCGAGCCCGAGTACGAGCGCCTCGAGCGGCTCCGCGAGCTCTACCCCGAGGTGTTCGCCGAGGGCCGCGTCGACCTCGCCAAGCTCGCCACGGTGCTGGGCGACCACGCCGGCGAGCGCCCCGAGCGCTACAGCTTCTCCTGGGCCGGCAAGCGCGACGCCATCCGCCTGCTGCAGGTGCCCAGCCGCGCCGCGCTCGTGCCGGCGCGCGACGAGTCGGTCGAGTTCGACGCCACGCAGCACGTCTTCATCGAGGGCGAGAACCTCGAGAGCCTCAAGCTGCTGCGCCGCGCGTACGCCGGGCGCGTCCGGCAATCTGCTCACCAGCAACCCCGAGACCAGCGGCCGTTACCACTCCGCCTGGCTTTCGAATCGGCGGGGGCGCTGACATCTGTGCCGGTCGCATGGCCCCAGCGAAGGCCGGGGTACCGCCGGCGCTTCGTGCCGCCACCGTTGTGGCCGATAGCGAAGGCCGAGGCAACGGCGGCGCCTCGTGCCGCCGCCGTATGGCGATAGCGAAGGCCGGAGTAAGGGCGGAAGGTCGGCCTGCGAGGTGCAGACGCTCCCACAGTGCGGATGCGTGCCGTAACCGAGACAGCCCCGACCTGTAGCCCTTGCCCCGGCCGGAGCGCCCTCCCGGGCGGCAGCGGCCGCCAAAGCCCCTTGCCCCCCGGCCAGAGCGCCCCTCTACTCCGGGCCCGGCTCACTCCCGCCGTCGCCGTCCTGCCACTGGGCGACCCCCTGCAGCACCTCGCGCTCGTCGCCGTAGCGGCGCAGCGACGCGCCGCTCAAGACGACGGCGAGGCCGTCAGGGTCGTTGTCGCCGAGCGTCGCCGCCACCCAGACAGGTTTGCCGGCCTGGACGGCCGCCTGCACGGCGTCGAGGTTGCGGGCGTTGCCGTGACCCAGGGGCACGTCGGCCAACACGACGACGTCGGCGGCAGTCATCAACCGCAGGTTCTCGGCGTGGGCGTCGTCGCCGATCGGGCTGAAGGGCGCCTCGACGGCCATCGACAGACCCAGCTCGCGACCCGTCACCTCATCGGAGTCGAGTGCGTTCAACACCCCGGCGCTGACCTCGTAGCCGCTGTCGGTGAGCTCGCGCATGAGGCTTGAGCCGGTACCGCCGCCGCAGACCAGGTGCACGTGACCCCGGCCGCGGGCCTGGCCGTGAGCCCGCGGCGAGAACGTAAGGTAGGTGCGGCCGCCGTGGTGGTGCACGTGGGCGCGCACGCCGTAGACGGCCTCGAGGACCTCAGGCGAGAGCGCCTCTTCGGCCGGGCCCCAGGCGGCCACGCCGCCCTGCGACAGCACGAGCAACCGGTTGAAGTAGGTGAGTGCCAGGTTCAGGTCGTGCAGCACGCAGATCACAGTCAGGCCGTCGGCGTTCAGCTCCTTGAGCAGCTCGAACAGGCGGAGCTGATGCGATACGTCGAGGCTCGACGCCGGCTCGTCCAAGAGCAGCACGCCGGCGTTCTGCACGAGCGCCTGGGCGAGCACGACCATCTGCTTCTCGCCGCCCGAGAGCTGGGGAAAGCGGCGCTCGGCAAGCTCGGCTATGCCGAGCTTGTCGAGCGCCGCCGCGGCCACACTGGCCGGCGAACAGTCGGCGCCGCGACAGTAGGCGCCCATCTCGACGACTTCGCGCACGGTCAGATCGAACTCGAGCGCGAAGTGCTGCGGCACCAGTGCCACCTCGCGAGCCATGTCGCGGCGCTTGTACTGGCGGGTCGCGCGGCCGTTGATGAGCACCGTTCCCGAGGTCGGCGCGAGCACGCCGTCGATCAGGTCGAGCAGCGTGCTCTTGCCGCTGCCGTTAGGGCCGACCACCCCCACGAAGTCGCCGGGCTCCACCTCGAACGACACACTCTTGAGCACCGGGCGCTCGGGGTCGTAGGCGAACGACGCCTCGCGCACCGAGACGATCGGAGAGGGGGACGTGTCGAGACCGCTCACGCGTGCCTGCCTCGCCGCAGCAGGTAGACGAACACCGGCGCGCCGATGAACGTGGTGACCACCCCGACGGGGAGCTCGGTGGGCGCCACGATGGTGCGCGCCAACAGGTCGGCCACACTCAGAAGCGCCGCGCCCATCAGCATCGAGAGAAGCAGCAGGCGGCGATGGCTGGGGCCGACCAGGAGGCGCACGAGATGCGGAATGATCAATCCCACGAAGGCGATGATGCCCGACACCGACACGGCGATGCCGGTGAGGATCGCCGCCGTGACGACGAGCACCACCTTGGTGCGCTCCACGTCGACACCCAGCTCGAGGGCGCGCTTCTCGCCCTGTAACAGGATGTTCATCTCTTTGGTGAAGAACAGCGGCACGACCATGAAGGGCACGGCGACGAGTGCCGTCTCGACGTCGGTCCAGGTGCGCCCCGAGAAGCTGCCCAGCAGCCAGTAGAGGATCGCCCCGAGGTCGTCGTTGGCGTGGATCATGATCACGGTGATGATCGCGCTCAGCAGGTACGAGGCCGTGACCCCGGCGAGCAACAGCACGTACACGTCGATCCGGCCGCGGCGTCGTGCCGCCGTCCAGACCAGCAGCAGGGTGGCAAGACCGCCGATCAGCGCCATGCCGGTGAGCCACAGCCCGCCGGCGAGGCCGAGGACGATGGCGATGGTGGCCCCCAGCGCGGCACCCGACGAGACGCCGGTCACGTAGGGGTCGGTCAACGGGTTCAGGAACAGGTCCTGCAGGATCACCCCGGCCACGGCCAGCGCGCCGCCCACCAGGAAGGACAGCACGACGCGCGGCATGCGGATCTGCCAGAAGATGATGCTGTCGGCGGTGTGTGCGCCCGGCCCGGCCAGCAGGTCGTGCCACAGCTGCGCGGGCGACAGCGACGCCGGTCCGAACGACAGGGACACGACCACGCAAGCCAGCGAGAGGCCGATCGCGAGGGCGATGCCGAGCCGGTCCTTACGGACGGCCCGGCTCGCTCGCGTCGGCCCCTCGGCCTGGTCGTCTCTAACGACCTTGGTCGCCGTGGCGCCGCCTTCGCGTGTCGTGGCTGCGCTCGCTCGCGGTCGGGTCGGTCACGGCGTCGCCGATGCCGAAGGCGACGGCGAACCGAACGCCTGCGGGTGGATGGCCTGGGCGAGCGCCTGGAGCCCGTCGATCAGGCGCGGACCCGGACGGTCGAGGAAGTTCTGGTCGATGACATAGACATGCCCGTCCTTGACGGCCTGCAGTGCGCTGTAGCCGCTGCGCTTGGCGATCTGACCCGGGCTCTGCATGCTGCCGGTGGTGGCGATGTAGACGGGCGGGTTGTCCTTGAACAGGACCTCCTCGCTGAAGGTCGGGTAGCCGCTACCGGCGGCGTCGCCGATGTTGGTACCGCCGGCGAGCGTGACCATGTTGTCGATGTAGGTGCCGGTGCCGGCAGTCATGAGCGGCTTGCTGTAGATCTCGACGAAGACGTTCTGCTTGGGCAGACCGGCGACCTTCTGCTCGATGGCGGTGGCGCGCGCCTTCATGGTGTCGACGACCTTGGTCGCCTGGGCCGAAGTGCCCATCAGTCTGCCGAGGTCGGTCAGGTCCGTATAGACGCCGTCGAAGGTGCTTGGGTTGACGACGAAGACCTTGATGCCGAGGGCCTCGAGCTTGCTGCGCAGGCCGGCCTGGATACCGCCGGTGGCCAGGACAAGGTTGGGCTGGAACGAGACGATCTTCTCGACGCTGGGGCTGGCGAAGTCGCCGACCTTGGGCAGCGCCTTTGCGGCCGCCGGGTAGTCGTCGTAGGTCGTCCCGGCCACGAGCTTGTCGCCGGCGCCGACGGCGAAGGCCATCTCGGTGTTGGACGGGGCGAGCGACACGACCCGCAGGGCCGGCTTGGTCAGGGTGACCTGATGGCCGGAGTCGTCGGTGACGGTGATCGGACCAGAGGCGGAGGTGGAGGGGCTGGTCGAGCTGGTCGGGCTCGACGAGCCGCAGGCCGCCAGCAGGACGAGCGCCAGGGCCACGACGGCAAGCGCGGCGGCGATGGAGACGATCCTGAAGCGGACTCGGCGGTCGAGGGTCATGTGGTTCCTTTCTGCATTCTCGGCTTCTTTCACAGGGTTCAACGGGGACGGGGGCCCGACGTCGTCGGCAAAGACGGTCCGTCGACCACATCGACGAATCGGTACTGGTCGATGGCTATCGTGCCGCGGCGCGCCAGCGCGACGGGCGCCGCATACAGGGGCGCTGCGGTGACGACGGTGTGGAACTCGCCCTCTTCGCCACAGGCGTCGACGCCGGCCGCCTCGAGCTCGGGGATCAGGGCGGCGTCGAGGCGACGGCCGAGGAAGCTCTCGTCGAGGCGGTCGGTATTGACGGTGACGATCGTCGCCGCCACGCCGGCGGCGAGCAGCTCGTCGAGCAGGGCGCGGCGCGGCTCGAGCCAGAGCGGCAGGCAGGCCCGCAGGCCGGCCACGGCGCAGACGCGTTCGACCCAGTCGCGATGCGGCTGCAGGTCGATGTCGCCGAACACGCCGACTTCGGCGCCCAGCTCGCGCAGCTCGGCCAGTCCGTCCAGGAAGGCGGTTTCGTAGCCGTCCCATGAGGCGCTGCGGCACACGAGCGGAAGCCCGAGCGCGGCCGCCTGGCGTTCGACGAAGGCGGTCGGCAGGGCGTGACTGTGGGTCAGGCGCCCGTCTTCGCGCATCATGGTGAGCAGCGCGACCGGGCGCCCGCCGGCGTTCACGGCGCGCTGCAGGGCGAGATAGCTGTCCTTGCCACCGCTCCACGAAGCAAAGAACGGCCGCCCGGCGACCGCGTCGAGCTCGGCCACGGCGGCGGCCGACATGGGGGCGGGGCGAGTCGGATGCTCGACGGTCATGAGGTCCCTTCCGGTAGCGGTGTGGCGTCGCTGCCGGGCGGCGTGTCGGCGGCCTGTGAGGCGTCGGCGGCCGGCGAGGCGTCGGCAGGCGCTTGCGCGCCGCGGCACTCGGCGCACACCCCGTAGACCTCGAGGTGGTGGCCGTAAATGGCAAAGCCGGTCTGCGCGGCGAGATTGTTCTCGAGCGCCGTCAAGTCGCCCTCACCGTCAAACCGCACGACACGCCGACAGAGCCCGCAGACCAGCGGGTGGCTGTGGCCGATCGGCGGCGCGGTGAAGCCGATATCGCCCTGGCGGTCCTGCACGCGGACGAGCAGGCCGAGGTCGCTGAGCAGCGTCACGGTCCGATAGACGGTAGCCTGGCCTATACCGGCCTCGCGCAGGCCTTCGCTGGCCTCGGCGATCGTCGCCGCCCGGGAACCCAGGGCGAAGAACTCCCAGACCTGGCGGCGCTGGCGGGTCATGGGAATGCCCTTGGCGCGAAACACGCCGTCGATGGCGGCGCTCTCCGGCGAGGAGGCGGCAGGCGAGAGGGATGGCGTCGATTGGTTCCGGGTCATGGTTGAGAGAAATTATCAACCAACCCGGTCGCCGTCAAGCCGAGGCCACCCCGAGGCCACCCCGAGGCCAACCCCCGAGGCTACCCCGCCGAGTCCAGGACGCCGGCGAGGTCGCGGGCAAAGGGCGGCGTCCACTTGTCGCGGCCCGAGTTCACGAGGTGGAACAGGTCGGCGAAGTCGTCTTCGTGCAGCCCCGCCTGGGGCTGCACGTCGATTTCGGGCACGCCGTAGGTGCGCGCAACGCCGCCGATGTCGCGGCGATAGGCGGCGAGGTAGCTCTGCCACGCCGGTCCGCTGGCTTCGAGGCCGAGGGGCTGTTGAAAGAACGTCACCGTGTAGCCCTTGGCGCGCCCCAGCCGCACGACCTCGGCCAGCACGGCAAGGTTGTAGGCGATGTTGGCGGTGAACTGGGGCCGCTCGCGGGCAAGCTCGATCGCCTGGCCCGACACCTTCGCCGAGATGCTCGCCACCGGACCGTCGCCGAAGTAGTGGCCGGCGTACGTGATCGGCCCAAGGTCGGGCGACCGGGTGAAGACCCGCTGGTTGAGGTAGGTGAGAGCAAAGTCGAAGACCCCGTCGAGCAGTCCCGGCAGGTGGCGCTTGACCGAGACGCGGCCGGCCAGCACGGCGGCGAGGTGCGGGCTTGTCATCGCGAGCGGCGAGCCCCCGATCTGCGCGACGTCGCTTTCGGGCGTGTTGATGAGCCGGTTCGGCGACAGGCCGATCGCCAGCAGCCCCCGTCCGCGCGGCAGGTTGTCGATCAGGGCCAGCGTCTGCCCCATGCTCTGCTGGTGGGCCGCCAGAGTCACGACGCGCACCGACATGCCGCTGTCGGCCGAGACCGCGCGGGCCAGCGTGTCCTCGCTGCGGATAGCCTCCATGGCGCCGGAGCCGCCGAACAGGTAGACGACCGGGGTCGTCGGCGGCGTGCGCTTGAGCTCGGCGACGCGGTACGAGACGTTGACGCGGTCGTCGTTGGGAATGCGCAGCATGAAGCGCTCGGGAATGACCGTGAAGGCGCCGCTGGCGACGAACCACTGCAGCCCGGCCAGGACTGCGACGGCCAGCAGCAGCGCCGCCAGGATGATGAGTGGCGAGCGGTTGCGCAGGCCGCGTGCCAGAGCGCGTCGTCTAGGGCCTGACTCTCGCATGTGTCGCGATCCTCATTGTGATGCTCGGGTACCGCAAAGAGACTCGCGGCTCGGTGGGCTCGGCGGCACGTGTGGCGGCTGCGCTCCCAACACCACAACGGTACTCAGTCGGCGCGCGACGGTCAATCGGGCGACCGTGAGGGCGCACGCCGATCGGCCGAGCTGCTTACGCCTTGGGGTGCGCGCCGGTCGCCGTCTGGTTCGCGACGGCCGCCGCATCGCCTGCGCCCGCCGCCTTGGCGGCGACTGCCTCGGTGGCGGCGGCCACCCCGGCGACGGGGCTGTCGTCGCTCGACGGCAGGCCGGCGAGGTGGCTCGTATCGTTGACGAACCGCACGTTCGTCCACCCCGGGCTGGTCTCGATCAGGCTGAGGCCGCCGTGCGTGGTCGAGATCACCCAGTGCCGCTCGGCAGGCACTCCGAGAAGGTGGTTCAACAGCGTGCGGATGGGGCCGTCGTGCGAGACCAGGCAGACGGCTTCGTGCTGCTGCGCCACGATCTCGTGGAAGGCGGCGAGGACGCGTTCGCGCACGGCGGCCAGCGACTCGCCGCCGGGCAGGGCGGTGAGGAGAGGCTCGCGCGCGAAGGCGTCGGCCAGGGCGGTGTCGGCGACGAACTCGTCCCACGACTTGCCCTCGTAGTCGCCCAGGCCGATCTCGCGCAGGCGGCGGTCGGCCGTCACGGCGGCGCCCGAGGTCGCGGCGGTCGCGGTCTCGGCCGGCCCCCACTGCGCGGCGATCAGACGCGCCGTCTCGAGGGCGCGCGGCAGGTCGCTGGCTACGACAGGCATAGGCCCGAGCAGCGCCAGGCGGGTGGCCACGCGCTGCGCCTGGGCGATGCCCAAGCTGGTGAGCGGGTGGTCGCTCCAGCCGGTCATTCGACCCGGCAGGTTGCCGGCGGAAAGGCCGTGTCGCACCAGGTAGAGCTTCATTTGACGATGATCACGGCGCCGACCAGCGCCAGGGCTTCGGCGAGCTCGATGCCCAGGCCGTAGACGTCGCCGGTCAGGCCACCCAGGCGGCGGCCGACGAAGGCCTGCACGCAGAGCGTGACGGCGACCACCGCCACCGCCAGGTCGAGCGCCAGGAAGGTGCCGCGCACGCCGCCGCTCGAAAGCGCGCCGACCACCAGCGCGACGGCCACGGCACAGGCCGCGGCGACCACCACCGGTCCGTTGGTGGTGCCGGCGCCGGCAAAGGCGGCGCCGGTGCCCTCGCGCCGGGCGTAGGCGAAGAAGCGCACGTCGAGCGCCGGCAGCAGCCGTGCCGCGGACAGGCCGATGACCAGGCCCAGGGCGGCGCCGGGGCGCGCGAGCGAAGCGAGCGCGCTCACCTTCACGACCATCACGGCGATCGCCGCGAACACGCCCATGGCGCCCACCCGGCTGTCTTTCATGATCTCGAGGGCGCGCTCGCGGGGGGCGCCACTCAGGTAGCCGTCGGCGGTGTCCATGAGGCCGTCTAAGTGCAGCGCCCGGCTGGCGAGCTCGATGCCGACGATCACCAGGGCGGCGGCGACCAGGGGCGTGACCGCGTAGAGCAGCGCGGCGTAGGCGCCCCACGCGGCGAGGCCCATGAGCAGCCCGACCAGCGGGTAGAACGCCATGCTCGCCCACAGGTCGGCCGGGGCGACCGCGCCCGAATCGGGCAGCGGCACCGCGGTGAGGAAGGTCACCGCCAGCGCGAGTTGGCGCAGGCGGCCGGCCCGCGCGTCGCGCCCGCCGCCGTCGGCGAACGGACTGGGCGTCCCCTGCCCGGTGTCGTCGTGGTCGCTCACGTCCGCCTAGCGGCGCAGGTCGGAGTCGGCGTCGGTCGGGTCGCCGGCCACGCCGGCGCTCTCGAAGGTGGCCATCTCGTCGAGCAGGCGCGCGGCGGCGTCGATGATGCCGATCGCCAGGGCGGCGCCGGTGCCCTCGCCGAGCCGCATCTCGAGATCGAAGAGAGCGGTGAGGCCGAGCTCGTCGAGCACCGCCTGGTGGCCGATCTCGATCGACACGTGGCTCGGCAGGATGTAGTCGACGGCCTCGTGGCAGAGGCGCACCGCGACCAGTACGGCGGCCGCCGAGATGAAACCGTCCATGACGACCGGCACGCGGTTGGCGGCGGCGCCCAGCACGACGCCCGTCAAAGCGGCGATCTCGAGGCCGCCGACCTTGGCGAGCACGTCGATGGGATCGTTTGCGTCGGGCGCGTTCACGGCGAGCGCCTTCTCGATGACGGCGACCTTGCCGGCCAGCGCCTCGAGCGTGATGCCCGTGCCGCGGCCGGTGACCTTGGCGACCGGCAGGCCGGTCAGCACGGCGATGACCGCCGAGCTCGCCGTGGTGTTGCCGATGCCCATGTCGCCGGTGGCGATGATGTCGAG
>CAZFJE010000110.1:0-10709 GCA_964519555.1 uncultured Thermoleophilia bacterium | reverse complement strand
TACTTGGCGAACTCGTTGATGATCTTGAGCGACTTGTCGTAGTCCCAGTCGACCGCGCCGCCGAGGATACGGATGGCGATCGCGTCGCCCATTCTCGACAGCACGCGCGCCATGTCGGCGATACGCTCGGACTGGTAGGGCACGTCCTCGCCCTGAAGCGTAGGCAGCCGCATCGAAGACGGCTCCAGGAAGTGGGCATGTCCGCCGAGCTGGAAGATGCCGGCCTCAAAGCTGTTGCGGGTGCGAAGCGACGGGTTGAAGAACAACATGAGCAGCGTGCGCACCGGCAGAATGTCCTGGTGGTTTCGGCGAAGGGCGACGTCGGCCTTCAGTTGCAGGCCGACTTCGAGCATCGTCTCGATCTCACTCCTGCTGAAATCGCGCAACGTGATGAAATCGCGACCCTTGAGTCCCCTGGTGATCACTTGCCGCTCTCCTTTCGCAGTGGCTCCGCCGCCACGCCGTCTTGACTATCCCAGTCGTGCGGATGGAGGCGTTCGGTGGTCCGCCGCGCCTTGCGGCCGACGTCAACCGTTCTTGCTCATGGATGCTCGGATATCGGACGGCCCTTGAGAAGTGGCCGTAGCACCGCGTCTGTTATGGTCCGCGGTGCAAATGCACACATCCGGCTTCGGGCGGCTCCGCGAGCCGGCGCGCGAGGCCGAGCTTCAGCGTGCCTGGGCCGAGGCGTCGAGTAGCTCAGCCGCCTCGAACGAGACGTACAGCTCGGTGATGTCGTCCATGCGGCTGAGGTCGAGACCCAGCAGCTCCTCGATCCTTCCGAGACGCTTGTAGAGCGTGTTGCGATGGACGTAGAGCTCTTTGGTGGTCTCGCGTACCGACATGCCGTTCCTGAAGTAGACACGCAAGGTGTCGATGAGCATCGTGTGGTGGACACGATCGTGCTCGGTCAGCGGCAGGATAAGCCGGTCTCTCATCGCCGCGAGAGCGTCGGGACTCTGGCCGCCGAGCAGCCGGAACTTGCTGTCGACCTCGTCGAACAGAACGACATCTTTGGTGGCCGCGGCCCCGTCGCGCGCTGCCCGGCAGGCCTCCTCGGCCTGCCGGAACAGAGCCGCCGGCCGCGAGGGTCCGACCCATCCTCCGGAGACCCCGAGCGAGATCTTCATGGTGGCGGCGCACTCCTGGGCACGCGCGTGGACCTGCTCGAAGACCCTGCGCACCCCCTCCCTGCCCGGCTCCACGAAGACCGCGAGGATCACGACGACGTCCTTCATGACCGTGACGAGGGCCGGGGTCTGCAGCGCGTGAAGGCACCCTTCGACGGCATCGACGATCTGCCACAGATCCGTCGCCTGTCGCTCCGCGTGGCCGCCCGGGCCGGAGTCGGGACGGTCGGCGCCGAGGACCGCCACCCGCCACGGATTGGCGATGTCGATGCCGACGGCGCTGAGCTTCTCGGTGAATTCGTGCGCCCCCTCCTCGCGGGCCAGAAGGTCGCGCAGGAGGGCCGAGGTCATGTTCCTGCGGAATCGCAGCGCCTCGCGCTCGGCCAGCAGGCTCACCCCGATAAGACGCTGGGCGTGCGACAGCGTGATGTCGACCAGGATAGAGGTCACCTGAGCGTGCGGCACGACCGCGACGAGCACTCTGGTCAGCTCACCGTGGACCATCGCCGGCCGCACGTAGATGCGCTCGCGACCGGCCTCGAGCACACCCTGCGGACCGCCGCTGAAGCCGGCGTCGGCGACCGCCCGCCAGATGGCATCGGTGTCGATGGGACCGGTCGGGCGAGCGACGGCGAGCGTGAGTCCGTCGGCATCGAACAGCACCATCGCCAGGTCCAGCATGTCCGACAGCCGCGCTACGATGTCCGCGGCGCCCTTCTCCTCGACGAGCAGGTCGAGAAGCTGGCTCTGGACGGCCAGCGCGCGACGCAGCCAGTGCATGTCGAGCGACGAAAGCGAGTGGTACACGTAAGAGAAGATGTCGCGCAGCGCGAGCGTGCGCGGAGCCTCGACGACCGGCATGCCCAGGCGGCGGGCGTAGGCGATCGCCTCTGGCGGGACGCGGTCCAGACACTCGCCGACGGCGACCACGAGAGCGGCGGTCTTCTCGGATACGGCATCGAGATAGCTGGCGGCGTCCGCGGTCGACCTTGCCAGGTCGGCCCCATGGGTGATCAGCAGTGTGCCGGGAGCCATCCACGGGGTCGGGTCCGAGAGGTCGGAGTGGTGGACGTTCATGATGACGGTCGACAGGCCCAGGTCGCCGGTGAGAATCGTCAGCCCGAGCTCGGCTTCTCCGACGAGTTCGCCAAGGGTCAGCTCGTGACTTTCCGCCACGCCGTCCTCCATTCGGGCAGTCGCCTGCAACGCCTCGTCTCTATTGTACCGTTGCTTTGCCTGCGCGCCGAGCAATCGACACTCGCCGGTCGCAACATCTGCCGAAACGCCGACGGGCGCGCCGGGCGCGACCGGTCGCGAAGAGCGGTCGGCGCCTGACGCGCCCGTCAGAGGGAGATGCTCCCCGTCGTCAGAAGCCGTCGCGATTGACGTCCTTGTACAGCAGGTACGACGCCGGCCCGCGTCCCGTAGCCCAGAACGACTGCGGACAGTAGGGCGCCATGTAGATGAAGTCATCCTGGCGGACCTCGTGACAATCACCCGCGAGGTAGTAGACGCCCTGTCCTTCGAGCATGAGAAGCCCGTGTTCCTGATGGTGGATCTCAACGAGCCCGATCGAGCCACCGGGCTGACAGGTCAGGACGTTCATGGCCATGTCGTATTCGGGATGGCCGGTGGGGATCAGCTCGCGGTACACATAGTCGCCCGGCGCGGGGGGCACGATGTCGGGAACGTCGGCAAGCCGCCCATAGATGGCGTGCGGAAGGTCGACCCCTTCGACGGCCTCGTACCGGCGCTTCGTCCACAGCGTGCGTGCGGCCGCGCCTGTCGTCTTGAGCGAAAACTCCACGCCCTCGGGCAGGTAGCAGAAGTCGTGCGGGACGAGCGTGTCGCTCCGCTCGGCCGTCTCGACAAGGGTCTCGCCGTCGAGCTGATAGAGGAAGTTCTCAAAACCCGCGCCGACGGGACGCGTGGTACGCCCGGCCGGTTCGAAGTCGAGCAGGTACTGCCCGAGCCGCGCGCCCGACGACCGAGGTGTCGCCATGGGGCGCACCACGACAGCCTCGAAGAAGGGAAGCGCGTTGTTGACCCAGTTTTCCGGCGTGATCACGACGTAGTTGGGGCTGGCGGCGCCGCGCGTGGGCAGCGTCGGGGAACTGTCGTTCATCAAGGTACCTCCATGGTCGTTTCGGCGCTCAGACGCCCAGGATGCTCAGCACCAGGGCCATGCGGATGGAGACGCTGTAGGCGATCGCCTCGAAATAGAGCTGGTGGCGCGAGGCGTCGATGCGCAGATCCATCTCACCCGCACGACGGGGCAGTGTGTGGGTCACGTAGATCGTACGGTCTTCGTTCTGCTGCACCGCGGCCAGGGTCTCGTAGCGCACGTAGTAGTCGTCCATGATCTTCTTGAACGCCTCGGCCTCGGGACCCTTGGGTGCGCTGCACCCCGGCAGATAGACCATGTCCATCCCGGCGATGAGCTCGTTGAACGTGTCCTGGCTCAGATCGAACTCCTCCGTGACCTGGCCGCCGCAAGCCGCGAGCTTCTCCATGACGTCGTCGGGGGTACGGCGCGAGCGTTGACTGGCCAACGTGACCTTGGCCCCCAGTCGCGCGAGGCCCTGCGCCATCGAGTGACCCGTGCGTGCTTCGACCAGGTCGGCGCTCGCGACGCAGACCTTCAGTCCCTCGACCCTGCCGAAGGTCCTGTACAGCGTGTAGAGGTCGAGCAGCGCCTGGGTGGGATGCTCCCAGTGTCCCCAACCGGCGTTGATGATAGGGCAGTCGGAGCTCGCCGCGGCGGCGCGCGCCTCGTCGGCATCGAAGTGACGCATCACGGTCACGTTCGCGTAGCGCGAAACGACCCGAAGCATGTCTGACAGGCTCTCTTCTTTGGCGGCCGACGACGTGACCAGCGGGTTGGCTTCGCTGATGACCGACCCACCCAGGCGATGCATCGCCGTCTCAAAGCTCATGCGGGTGCGCGTGCTGGGCTGAAAGAAGAGGGTCGACATCACGTTGCCGGCCACGAGCTCGACGCGCGAGCGGTTCCACGGCTCCAGCAGGCGGCCGACCTCGAACAGGCCGTAGAGCTGCGCATCGGTCAGGTCGTTGATGGACAGCAGGCTGTGGCCCTCGAATCCGACATCACGGACTGCCGCTTTGATCGACGTGATCTTGTTGAACGTCTCCATGTGACTCCTCACTTCTCTGCTCAACCTGGTTTTCAAGAACATGCGTGAAGCCGCGCGAGCGCGGTGCGGCGCTCAGGCGGCGCCGCGCCGCAGCATCTGCCCGCGCGGCTGGACAAGATCGACCTCGCGCCCGCGCAGGATCGTCGTGCGCACGACGCCCATGAGCTCGCGACCGGCGTAGGGTGTGACGGGATTGCGATGCAACAGATGGGCGGGGTCCACCACGAACGACTCGTCGGGAGCGAAGACGCAGAGATCGGCGTCGCAACCGACCGCGATGCGCCCCTTGTTCTCAAGGCCGGCCAACCGGGCGGGGCCCTGCGCCATCCAAAGGGCGACGTCACTGAGCGAGAAGCCCCGCCGGCGCGCGGCCGTCCACACGATCGACAGCCCGAGCTGCAGAGACGAGACGCCGCCCCACGCCGTGCCGAAGTCACCGCTGTCGAGCTGCTTCATGGCGACCGTACTGGGCGAATGGTCCGAGACGATGAGATCGAGAAGGCCGTCGCGCAGGCCCGTCCACAGCAGCTCCTGGTTGGCCCGTTCGCGGATCGGCGGCGCGCACTTGAACGCCGTCGCTCCGTCTGGGATCTCCTCGGCGCACAAGGTCAGGTAGTGCGGACAGGTCTCCGCCGTGACCCGGAGCTGTTCGCGACGAGCCGTCGCGATCATGGGAAGGGCGTCGGAGCTCGACAGGTGCAGGACGTGCGCATGGCCGCCCGTCTTCCGTGCCGCTTCGATGATCTGGGCGATCGCCAGGTTCTCGAGCCCCCTCGGGTGCGACGCGAGATAGTCGCCGTACTTGCGGCCGCGCGCCGGCGCTATGCTGGCGGCAGCCTCGGCGCTTTCGGCGTGAATGAGCAGAGGGCTCCCAAGGCCGCGCAGCATGTCCAACGCCTCTTCCATCTCGCCGGGGCTGATGGGCGGGAAGTAGGGCGATCCCGAATCGCCGAGGAAACACTTGAAGCCCACGACACCGGCCTCGTGGAGCGGCACGAGCTCACCAAGGCCGCCGGGAATCACTCCGCCGAGGAAACCGATGTCGATGTGAGACTGAGTCTCGGCGGCCTTCCGCTTGGCGGCGAGCGCCGCGGTGTCGACGGTGATGGGCATCGAGTCGAGCGGCATGTCGATCAGCGTGGTGATCCCGCCGGCGGCAGCGGCTTTTGTGGCTGTGGCAAAGCCCTCTCTCTCGGTGTTTCCGGGCTCGCAGACATGGACGTGCGAATCGACCAGTCCCGGCAGCACGACGACGTCCCCCTCGAGCTCCAGAACGGCTTGGGCGCCGGGCCAGGCTGTGATGGGCTCGATGGCGGCGATCCGGCCGTCGCGCACGCCGATCGCTCTTGACACCTCACGTCCGCCGCACACGACCCGCGCGGCGCGAATGATCAGATCGAAGTCGTCCGACATTCAGCTCACTCCCTCTTGTTCACGATTCATCGTTGACTTCTCGGCCGGTCGTCCCCGCCGCGTGCCGGACCAGGTCGCGCCGGCTACCGCGGCCGTGATGCCGAGGATGGCCAGGACCTGCGACGGCGTGAGCCTCTGGCCGGCGATCACGAACCCCATGAGCGCCGCGACGCCGGGGCCGATGCACAGCAAGACGCTGTAGGTGGCCGCCGTCACACGCCGCAGAGCGACAAGCTCGAGAAAGTACGGCAGCGCCGACGAGAGCACCGCTACGGCCGCTCCCAGGCCTATGGCGGCAGGACTGTCCACGAACCGCACGCCGCGCACCAGCAGCACCGGCGTCAGCAGGACCGTCGAGCCGACGAGCATGAGCACCATGACCTGCAGCGGCGCGAGGCCGCTGACGGCCCGCTTGGCGAGCACGATGTAGCTCCCCCAGCACACCGCCGACACGAGCGCGAGAACCACGCCGACGATGTCCAGCGACCCGGCCGGCCCCGCGAGCAGGACGACGCCGGCCGCCGCGCACCCCACCCAGATCAGATCGAGCGGCCGCCGTGAGCCCACCAGCGCGACCGTCAGCGGCCCCAGAAACTGGATCGCGACGGCGATACCGAGAGGCAACCTGACGATCGCGCCGTAAAAGGAGAGGTTCATGAGCAGCAGCGAGCAGGTGAGAAGCACGACGCCCACTCGGTGACCGGCGGGAGGCAGGCGCAAAGCCCGAGGCCGTAGCGCGACCAGGATCGCCGCCGCCATCGCGGTCCGCAACCAGACCGCGTCGACCACTCCCACCAAATCGATGACACGCGTCGCCAGCGCGGCCCCGGTGTTGAGCGAGAAGGCGACGGCGACGACGAGCAGCGGCACCGTCGCCCCCGACCGTCTGACGTCGGTCACACGACCTCCTCTGAGATGCTCCATCCGTGCGCGGCACCCGCACCGCGCCACCCGCCCCGAGAGCTAACCGACGCGTCCCGGACCCTGAGAGTTCGCGGAGGCCGCCGCAGACGGCCAACCTTCGATGGGCTTGGGGCGCGGCTGCGCAAAGGCGTTCTTCTTGCTCGTCTGTACGCCATAGTCGCAGCAAGCCTCGGCCATCTTCACGGCGGCCACGATGCCGTCGATCACCGGCACGTTCAGCCGGCTCTGCAGGACCTTGTCGAAGCCGCCCAGCCCGCCGCAGCCGAGCACGATGACCTCTGCCCCATCGCGCTCGAGAGCGTTCTCGGCCTCTTCGGCGAGCCGCCGTCTCGTAAGGTCGGGCTCGCGCTCGAGCGTGAGCACGGCGAGGCCGAGTGCGCGGACCGATGCGCAGCGCTTCTCGAGCCCCGTGCTGCAGATGACCTCCTCTATGGACGGGATCGCTCGTTCAAGCGTCGTGATGACGGAGAACCGATGGCCCAGCGTGCAGGCCATGAGCATCGCGCATTCGGTGATGTCCATGACCGGCACGCTGACGAGCTCGCGAACGCCTTCGCGGCCGGGTTCACCGAACCCGGCCATCACGACGGCGTCGTAGGGCTCCGGATACGTCACGACAGCCTCCATGACCGCGGCGGCGCTCAGAAATCCCTCGAAATACCCCTCTATCGAGGGCGCACCCCAAGGGGCGGTCAAGCCGATGATCTCGGTCTCGGGCTGGGCATAGCGACGCGCGGTCTCGACTATGCTCAGCGTCATCGACTGCGTCGTGTTCGGATTGACGACCAGCAATCGCGTGCGTGGCGCCGCGTCCGTCATGGAGCCACGGCCCCCGCCGGCACCGCCGCCGCGTCGACCTGCGCCTGTGTGCGCTGTCGCGACTGCATGCGGGCCGTCAAGGTCACGCCCAGCACGTCGATGCCGGCGGCCACGACCAGCGCGGTGCCCGAAGCGACCTCCTGGACATACGGCGAAGCGTTGATGATGACGAGGCCGTCCTGCAGCACCGCAAGGAACACGAAGGCGACGAACACCCCGAACAGGCGCCCGCGGCCGCCGGCGAAGGACACGCCGCCGAGCAGGGCCACGGTCAGCACCTGGAGCTCAAGACCCAGACCGTGCTGTCCCGGCGTGATGCCGTTGAGACGAGCCGCTTGAAGAATGCCGGTCGTGGCGGCGAGCAGGCCCGTTGCGACGAATATCCAGAACGGCAGCCAGCGTACGCGCAGGCCAGACAGGAAGGCCGCCTGGCGGTTCGCGCCGATCGCGTAGATGTGACGACCGGCCGGCATGCGTGTGAGAAGCACGCCGCCGATGACGAAGGCGACGATGAACAGCCAGATGAGGATCGGCAGACCGAGGATGCTGTCGGTGGCGATCCCTTCGAAGACGCCGCCCAGACCGAAGATCTCGTTCTGATGGATCAGCATCACCGCGCCGCGCACTACGCCCTGCATACCGAGCGTCACGACGAAGGGGTTCAGCCCGAGCATCGCGCACAGCGTGCCGTTGATCGCCCCGACGCCGGCGCCGACGAGCAGTGCCAGCGGGATGGCAAACCAGGCGGACATGTGCCAGTTGACGACGGCGAGGGAACAGATGAGCGCCCCCAGGGCCGCCGTGGAGCCGACCGACATGTCGAGATACCCGGCGATGACCAGCATGGCGATGGCGACGCACAGGATCCCCATCGCGCTGTTGTTGACGAAAATGATCTTCACGTTCTGCCAGGTAAGGAACTGGCTGCTCTTCATCGAGAAGAAGATGACGAGGGCGATCACTCCCCCGACGAGCACGTTGGCCAGGATCATCTGCACACGTGCGACTGCGTTCGAGGCGGCGCCGGAGTCTCCGCCCGCGCTGCTGCCACGTCGTCGGCCTGAGGGTAGGAGATTGGCGATGCCTTTAAACACGTGAGTCCTCCCGCTCGTGGGTTGCTACCAACCCGGCAGATCCAATGTCTTCGGACTCGCCGAAATGCGCGAGTTCCATCAACTTGCGTTCCGTTATGTCTGCGCCCTGGACGCACCCCACGACACGGCCGCGCGCGAGCACCACGACGCGATCGGCGACCTGGACCATCTCGTCAGCCTCGGACGAGACGAACACCACCCCGCGCCCGCCGTCGGCGAACTTGCGCACGGCGTCGTAGAGCTCACCTCGAGCCCCCACGTCGACACCCTGCGTCGGCTCGTCGAGGAGCAACACGCGAGTGTCCTCGAGCTCTCCGTGCTTCAGCCAGCGGCTCAGCACGATCTTCTGCTGATTGCCACCCGAGAAGCGCAGCGCGTCGAGCTTCCGCCGCGGCGGCTGCAGGTTGATCTCGGCGGCGCCCTCGTCGAACAGGCGCCCCTCTGCGGCCTTGTTGCGCCACAGCCCATGCCGAGCGACGGCCACGAACGACGCGCTGAGGACGTTGTCGAACGCCGACAGGTTCAGAAAAAGACTCTTCTTACGGCGATCCGACGGCACCAGCGCGAGACCGGCCGCAACGGCATCGCGAGGAGATCGGGTGCTCACCCGATGGCCTGCCATCTCGACCGTGCCCTGTTGAACGCTTTCGGCGCCGAACAACGATTCGACCAGCTCGGTGCGCCCTGAGCCGACGAGACCGAACACCCCGACGATCTCATGCGCGTTGACGTCGAGGTCGATCGGCCCATAGCCCGGGCCGAGCAGCCCGCGGACCGACATCAGCGCCTCGGAGCCCGTGGCACCGGAGCCGTGAGATGCGCGGCGATCATCTTCTGCCTTTGCCGCAGCCGTGGCCTCGACTGCCGTGATGGCCGAAATCACCTGGCTCCTGCTGATGTCGGCGACCGGGCCGGAGAGGACCACTTGACCCGCACGCAACACGCTCACGCGATCGGCCCAGTCAAAGACTTCAGACATGCGATGTGTGATGAACAAGATGGGCAGCCCCTGGGCACGAAGCGCCTGCATCTGGAGGCCGAGAGTCTTCACCTCGGCCTCGCTGAGCGATGACGTGGGCTCGTCGAGGATCAGGACCTGAGGCGAGCGCCGCAGCGCCTTGGCGATCTCCACGACCTGCATCTTTGCGACACTCAGAGAGCCGAGCGACGTGCCGGGGTCGATGTCGACGCCGAGATTGTCGAGCCACTCCCGACATTCCAGCTTCTGCTTGTGCGGCTGGCGCCAGCCGAACCGGGTGAGCTCCTCGTTCATGAACATGTTGTCGGCGACGTTCAGGGTGTCGAAGACACTCAGCTCCTGGTAGATGACGGCTACGCCCGCGGCGCGAGCCTGCTTCGGCGACAACGCTCGAAACGACTGGCCGCTGATGTCGATCTCGCCCTCATCCGGAGCCACTGCGCCGGAGATGCACTTGATGAGGGTCGACTTGCCGGCACCGTTGGCGCCCAGCAACGCGTGAATCTCACCGTTCTCCACGCTCAGATCAACGTGGTCGAGTACGGTGACCCCTCCGTAACGCTTGGTCAAGCTCCGCACTGCGAGGCTCACTTCATCACAGCCTTCCTGCTACCGATGCCCGCTGGGTCATGCTTCTCTGGTAAGTCGGCGAGCGTCGCTGTAGCGACGCTCGCCGACTCGGTGTCACGTGTGCTGCATTCGCTTAGGGGAGCCTTATTTACCCCAGGCCGCGAGGAACGAGGTGGTGGCCGGATCCCCAGGCGTCAGGGGGGTGTACTGCACCTTGTAGGTCAGGTTGTTGGCGCCCTGGGCCAGCTTGACCGCGGTGTCGGCCATGGCCACGCCAAGGTCCTTCAGGTTGATGGCGGCTGAACCGCGGTACATCGTGTTGCCCTGGTGGAGGAGAGTAAGGGCTTCGAGCGTGCCGTCGATGCCGCCGAGGAAGACCTTCGGGTCGTTCTTCGGGTAGCCGGCGTTGACGAAGGCCTGGTAGGCGCCTTCGGTGGCGGTCTCTTCGCAAGCCAGCACGACGTTGATGTGCGGGTGCGCCTGGATCATCGGAGTCATAGCCGCCAGACCATCGGACTGCGACAGAGCATCCTGCTTGGCGACGACCTGGTACTTGGCGCCGCTCTCATTAAGGCCCTGCATGATGCCCACTTCGCGGGCACGAGCCCACGCGGCCGGCTCGTAG
>CAZFJE010000109.1:0-10717 GCA_964519555.1 uncultured Thermoleophilia bacterium | reverse complement strand
CCTCCGACCGCACCCTGCTGGTGACCAACCTCATGAGCCTGCAGATGATCCGCGTCGCCGAGCTCATGGACGTGCCCGCGGTCTGCTTTGTGAACGGCGCCTCGCCCGAACCCGAGATCGTCACCAAGGCCGACCGCGCCGGCACCACGCTCATGGTCTCGCCGATCGGCGTGTTCGAGACCTGCGGCCTCATCTACCAGTCCCTCACGGCCGCTCCGGCGACCCCCCAGTCGGCGCGGGTCTGAACGCCGCCGTGGAGCACGTCACCTACGACATCGAGGGCGGCGACTACAACGAGGCGGGCGCCGCCTCGCGCGCCATCAAGGCGCACCTCAAATCGATCGGGGCGCGCTCCGACGCAATTCGGCGCGCCATGATCGCTGCCTACGAAGCCGAGATGAACGTCGTCATCCACGCCCATCGCGGCCACCTCGACGCGGCCTTCGACGAGCGCCGCCTCGAGGTCGACGTGATCGACGAGGGGCCCGGCATCGCCGACTTGGAACAGGCGCTCACTCCGGGCTGGTCGACCGCCCCCGCCGAAGCGCGTGCTCTGGGCTTCGGCGCCGGCCTGGGCCTGCCCAACATCCGCAGCAACTCCGACGTCTTCGCCCTCGAAAGCGAGGTCGACAAGGGCACCACCGTCCATTTCACGGTGCTGCTGCAGCCTGAGCGCGCGGTCGCCCACCCAGTCCTGTCGCTGGCCGTCATCGCCGAGCTGTGCCGCGACTGCCGGCGCTGCCTGACGGCCTGTCCCACCAACGCCATCCGCGTGCGCGACGGCGTGCCGTCGGTGCTCGCCCACCTGTGCATCGACTGCACCTGCTGCATCGCCGAGTGCGACTCGGGCGCGCTGTGCCTGGCCGCCACGGCGCCCGACGCGCAGCGTCTAGGCGCCGCCTCGCTCGCCGTGCCGCCCGCCTTTCTCGCCGGCTTCGGCGAGCACGTGCCCGCCGCCAGCGTGCGCGACGCCCTAGCCCAGGCCGGGTTTGTCGACGTGCACTCGGTCGACGACTTCGAAGACGCCCTGCGCCGCGAGGTCATGGCCCAGGCTGAAGCCCACGAGCGCCCCTGGCCCGTGCTCTCGCCGGCCTGCCCCTCGGTCGTCGACTTGATCGAGCTGCGCTTCCCCTCGCTGCTGGCTCACCTGGCGCCCTTTGCCTCGCCCTGGGAGTCGCTGGCCGCCGCCGCGACCGACAAGAGCACCGCTTACGTGGTGTCGTGCCCCGGCCAGCGCAGCGCGCTGGCCGCGCGCGGCGTCGACGCCTCGAGCCGCGCCGTCGAGCCCGCCCTGCTGCGCGACCTCGTGCTCTCGCACCTGGCCGGCCGCCAGGACGGATCGGTCACACCCCTGGCCGCCGTCAAACCCGACGACGGGGTGCTGCGTGTGACCGGCATCGGCCACGTGATCGCCGTGCTCGAGCAGATCGAGAATGGCCTGCTCACGGCCACCGCGGCGCTCGAGCTCTTCGTCTGCGACGGCGGCTGCTTCGGCTCGCCCATGCTGGCCGACGATCCTTTCCTGGCCGAAGCGCGCTGGCCGGCCTCGGCCGCGCCCGCCGCGAGCGTGCCGCCCACCGCGGCGCCGCTCGAACCGTTCGCGGCGCGCCCCGGGATACGCCTCGACGCCGACATGGCCAAGGCCATCCAGAAACTCGCCCGCCTCGAGACCGTGCGGCGTTCGCTGCCCGGCAAAGATTGCGGTGCCTGCGGCGCACCCACGTGCGCGGCCCTAGCCGAAGACGTGGTGCTCGAACGCGCCGACGCCACCCTGTGCCCCTACCGCTCGACCGACGGAGGCTGAACAGAAATGAACCTGGAGACCATCGCTCACGAGCTCGGCCTCGAGCACCTGACGCCGGCGCTCGACGCGCCCGTGACCGCCGAGCTGACGGCCGGGTATGCCTCCGACCTGCTCTCCGACGTGCTCGCCAACGCGCCCGAGGGCGGCGTGCTCGTCACGCTCCAGGTGCATCTGAACGTCGTCGCCGTGGCCAGCCACGCCGAGCTTGCCGCCGTCATCTTCTCGTCGGGCCGCGTGCCCGACGCCGACGTGATCGCCAAGGCCGTCGCCGAAGACCTGCACCTGTTCACCACCGAGGCCGACACCTTCGAGGTCGTCGGCCGCCTCTGGGCACTGGGGGTATGCAGCGGCCGTGTCGCCTGACGACGTGAAAACCCTGCTCGCCGACTTTCATGTGCACACCGCGCTGTCGCCCTGCGGCGACGACGAGATGTCGCCGCCAGCGATCGTCGACGCCGCCCTCGCGGCGGGCCTCGACATGATCGCGGTGTGCGACCACAACGCCGCCGGCAACACGCGCGCCGTGGGCGAAGCCGCCGGCGCGCGCCTTGCGGTCATCTCAGGCATAGAGATCACCACGATCGAAGAGGTGCACGTCATCGGCCTCTTCCCCACCGCCGCCGCGGCGGCCAACGCGGCCGACGAGGTCTGCGCCACGCTGCCGCCCGCCGACGACGACTACACGCGCTTCTTCGGCGAGCAGTACCTCATGGACACCGCCGGCACGGTGTGCGGCAACGAACGCCACGCCCTCGCCCTGGCGACCTCGCTGCGCCTAGACGAAGCCGTCGCCCTCGTCAAACGCTTCGGCGGTCTGGTCGTGGCCGCCCACATCGACCGCCCCACCTTCGGCGTGATCGCGCAGCTCGGCTTCTTTCCGTTCGAGGCCGGCTTCGACGCCGTCGAGCTGTCGCGCTACGCGCCGGCCGGCTCGCCGGCGGCGGCCGCCTGCGCCGAGTACGGCCTGCCGGTCATGCACTCCTCCGACAGCCACTACCTCGCCGACGTCGGCTGCGCGACCACCACGCTCACCCTCGAGGCGCCGACCTTCGCCGAGGTGGCCCTCGCCGTCAAAACGGCGCAAGGCAGGGCGGTCGTCAATGCATGATCTCTCGCTCTACACCCTCGAGATGATCGAGAACTCGCTGCGCGCCGGCGCCGAGCGAGTCGCCGTGCGGGTCTCCATCGACTCAGCGCGCGACCGTCTGGCGATCTCAGTCGAAGACGACGGCCCCGGCCTCGACGTGAGCGCCGATCAGGCGACCGACCCCTTCTTCACGACCAAGGCCGGCAAGCGCACGGGCCTCGGCCTGCCGCTCTTTCGCGAGGCCGCCGAAGCCGCCGGCGGGCGCCTTACCCTGCAGCGCTCGCCCGCGTTGGGCGGCGTGGGCATCGAGGCCGTCATGAGGCTGTCGCACGTCGACCGCCCGCCGCTCGGCGACGTCTGCCAATCGGTGGCCGTGATGGCCGTCACCAACCCCCAGGCGACGCTGGTGCTCGAAGTCGAGGCCGGCGCCGAGAGCTGCCTGGCGCAGGGCGCCGAGCTCGCCGCCTTCGGCGCCGTCGCCGAGCGCTGCGCGGCCCTGCTGGCGACAGCCGACGACCCCACCACCATGCCGGCCACCCCGCCCGTCACAGACGAGCGTCACACACCCGACCTGTCCGATCCCCCGACGCACGACCTCTCCGGCCCAAAAGCACCGACAGCTACGACTTAGACGGTGGACTCTGTGGACTTACGACAGCAGCAAAGGAGCGTGGGATGACTGAAGTCTTGCAACAGTGCAGTTGCGAGGAGGCAAGCGAGGAGGAGCTTCTCGCCCGTCTCGACGACGTGATCGCGGGCTATAAGGACAAGCCGGGCGCCTTGATCCCGGTGCTCCAGCTCGCCCAGGGCATCTTCGGCTATCTGCCCGAGGTCGCCCTCAAGCACGTCGCCCTCAAGCTGGGCAAGCCCTACAGCGAAGTGGCCGGCGTGGTCGGCTTCTATTCGTTCTTCTCGACTGTGCCGCGCGGCAAGCACGTCATCAGGGTCTGCCTGGGGACGGCCTGCTACGTGCGCGGTGGCGTCGGCGTGCTCGACGCCCTGAAGAAAGACCTGGGCATCGACGTCGGCGGCACCACCGACGACCGTAACTTCTCGCTCGAGGTCGGCCGCTGCTTCGGCGCCTGCGGCCTCGCGCCGGTCATCATGATCGACGACGACGTGCACCACCGCGTCAAGCCGAAGCGCATCGGCGCCATCCTCGAAGAGTACGCAGTCGAGTCAGCCGAAGCCGAAAGGAGTGCCTGACGCCATGACCGAGAAGATCAAAAGCGCCGCCGACCTCAAGGTGTTGGCCGACAGAGCGAAGGCCTCGGTCGAGTTGCGTGAGGGGACCAAAGAGATCCAGGTGACGGTCCATATGGGCACCTGTGGCATCGCCGCCGGAGCGCGCGGCGTGATCGCCGCCTTCATGCGCGAGATGGCAGCATCGGGCGTCGACGACGTCACGCTGCGCCAGGCCGGCTGCGCCGGCCTCTGCGAGCAGGAGCCCATGATCACCGTCCGCGACGCGAGCGACACGCCCTACCGTTACGGGCTGCTCGACGACGCGAAGGTCAAGACGATCGTCACCGAGCACCTCGTCGGCGGCAAGCCGGTCGACGCGCTGCTGATCCGGTCGTAGGAAGGAAGCGGATATGGAGCAGTTCAGAAGCCACGTCCTCGTCTGCACCGGCGGCGGTTGCATCGCCTCGGGCGCGCTAGCCGTCAGCGCCGCGTTCAGCGAGGAGCTCGAAAAGCAGGGTCTGGCCGGCGAGGTCCAGGTCGTCGAGACCGGCTGCCTGGGGCCGTGCGCCGTGGGCCCGGTCGCGCTCGTCTACCCCGACGGCGTCTTTTACCAGAACATCAAGGTGCCCGACGTCGCTGAGATCGTCGAAGAGCATCTCCTCAAGGGCCGCGTCGTACCGCGCCTCGTGAGCACCGCCCCCGGCACCGAGAAGTCGATCGCCGAAATGCGCGACGTCGAGTTCTTCAACCGCCAGGTCAAGATCGTGCTGCGCAACTCGGGCCTCATCGACCCGCTGCGCATCGAGGACTACATCGCCCGCGACGGCTACGGCGCCCTCGCCAAGGCGATCACCGAGATGACCCCCGAGAGCATCGTCGCCGAGGTGCTCGCCTCGGGCCTGCGCGGCCGCGGCGGCGCCGGCTTCCCGACCGGCCTCAAGTGGCGCTTCGCCCAGCAGCAAAAAGAGGACACCAAGTACATCCTCTGCAACGCCGACGAAGGCGACCCGGGCGCGTTCATGGACCGCTCGGTGCTCGAAGGCGATCCGCACTCGGTGATCGAGGGCATGGCCATCGGCGCCTACGCGATCGGCGCCCATCAGGGCTACGTCTACGTGCGCGCCGAGTACCCGCTGGCCGTCGAGCGCCTGCAGTATGCCATCGACCAGGCCCGCGACTACGGTCTGATCGGCGACGACATCTTCGGCTCGGGCTTCGCCTTCGACCTCGAGATCCGCATGGGCTCCGGCGCCTTCGTCTGCGGCGAAGAGACCGCGCTCATGACCTCGATCGAAGGCCACCGCGGCGAGCCTCGCCCGCGTCCGCCGTTCCCGGCGGTCAAGGGCCTCTGGGGCAAGCCCAGCGTGCTCAACAACGTCGAGACCTACGCCAACATCAACCCCATCATCCTCAAGGGCTCCGAGTGGTTCGCCGCGACGGGCACCGAGAAGAGCAAGGGCACCAAGGTCTTCGCCCTGGGCGGCAACATCACCCACGCCGGCCTCGTCGAAGTGCCGATCGGCATGCAGCTCGGCGAGATCATCAACGAGATCGGCGGCGGCGTGCCCGGCGGCAAGGCCCTGAAGGCCGTGCAGCTCGGCGGTCCCTCCGGCGGTTGCGTACCCTACTGGCACCTCGACACGCCGGTCGACTACGAGTCGCTCCAGGAGCTCGGCGCCATCATGGGCTCCGGCGGGCTCGTCATCATGGACGAGGACTCGTGCATGGTCGACATGGCGCGCTTCTTCCTCGAGTTCACCCAGGAAGAGAGCTGCGGCAAGTGCCCGCCCTGCCGGGTCGGCACCAAGCGCATGCTCGAGATCGTCGACCGCATCTGCAACGGTCTCGGCGAAGAGGGCGACATCGAGCGCCTGCAGGAACTGGGCGCCATGATCAAGGAGACCGCGCTGTGCGGCCTGGGCCAGACGGCCCCCAACCCGGTGCTGTCGATGATCCGCCACTTCCGTCACGAGTGGGAAGCCCATATCCTCGACAAGCACTGCGAAGCCGGCGTCTGCGCGACCATGTTCAAGGCGCGCTGCACCAACGCCTGCCCCGCCGACGTCGACGTACCGGGCTTCGTGAGCCTGGTCGGCGAGAAGCGCTTCGACGAAGCCCTCGTGCTGCATCGTGAGCGCAACCCGCTGGCCTCGATCTGCGGCCGCGTGTGCTTCCACCCCTGCGAGAGCAAGTGCCAGCGCGCCGGCTTCGACTCACCGGTCGCCATCCGTGGCGTCAAGCGCTTCATGACCGAGCAGGAGACCGTGGTCACGCTGCCCGAGGTCCTCGTAAGCGACGAGAACGCCAAGCGCAAGGTCGCCGTGATCGGTTCTGGTCCGGCCGGCCTGTCGTGCGCGTACTTCCTGGCCCGCCTGGGCTACAAGCCCACCATCTTCGAGGCCGCCTCGACCCCCGGCGGCATGCTCGTGCAGGCCATCCCGGCCTACCGGCTGCCCCGCGAAGAGCTCGGCCGCGAGATCTCGATGATCCAGGAGATGGGCGTCACCCTCGAGTGCAACAAGGCGCTCGGTCGCGACTTCACCCTCCAGGGCCTGCACGACGACGGCTTCGAGGCCGTGTTCCTCGGCGTCGGCGCCCCGCAGGGCTCCAACATCGGCGTGCCCGGCGAAGACGGCCAGGGCGTCACCGAAGCCCTCTCGTTCCTCAAGACCTACAACGTCGACGGCACGGTCGAGGTCGGCAAGCGCGTCGCGGTCATCGGCGGCGGCAACTCCGCCATCGACGCGGCCCGCACCGCCCTGCGCCTCGGCGCGGACCAGGTCACGATCCTCTATCGCCGCACGCGCGCCCAGATGCCCGCGTGGGCCGAAGAGATCGACGCCGCCGAGGAGGAGCGCATCGTGCTCCAGCCGCTCGTCGCGCCGGTCGAGATCGTGCACGACGCCGCCGGCAAGCTGGTCGGCGTGAAGTGCCGCCCGATGTCCCTGGGCGACTACGACTCGAGCGGCCGTCGCCGCCCGGTCGCCGGCCGCAACGCCGACTTCGTCGTCGAGTGCGACCAGGTCATCGCCGCCATCGGCCAGTGGCTCGACAGCGAGCCCCTGTTCAACGGCGTCTCGGTCGAGACCACCAAGAAGGGCTGGCTCAAGACCGACAAAGACGGCCACACATCGGTCGAGTGGATCTTCGCCGGCGGCGACGCCGCCACGGGTCCGGCCTCGGTCGTGGCCGCCATCGGAGCCGGCGAGAAGGCCGCCGTCTCTATCGACACGTTCCTCACCGGCGCCAACCATGCCTTCTGGCGTCGCGACGTCGCGGTCGACACCGCGTTCGACCCCGACGCCGATCCCCTCGAGACGCCGCGTGCCGTCGTGCCCGCCCTTTCCGCCAGCGCGCGTGTCGGCGGCTTCGACGAAGTCGAGCTCTCGTGGGCGGCCGAGACGGCCGTCGCCGAAGCGCGGCGCTGCCTGCGTTGTGACTACGGAAAGACCTGTGCCAAGACCGAGGTGAACCGCTGATGCCAACCCTCACTGTAGACGACATCAAGGTCGAGGTACCGGACGGCACCACCATCCTGCAGGCCGCCCGTCAGGCCGGCTCCAAGGTGCCGAGCCTGTGCTACCTCGAAGACGTGCAGACGATCGGCGCCTGCCGCGTCTGTCTCGTCGAAGTCCAGGGCGCCAAGGCGCTCGTGGCCTCGTGCGCCGCTCCGGTGGCCGAGGGCATGGTCGTCAAGACCAACTCGCCGCTGGCCCGCAAGGGCCGCCAGACGGTGGTCGAGCTGCTGCTGTCCGAACACGACGGCAACTGCCAGACCTGTGCCCGCAGCGGCGACTGCGAACTGCGCACCCTGGCGCGCGATCTGGGCATCGACCAGATCCGCTACGAAGGCGAGAAGACCACCAAGACCATCGACGACTCAACGCCCGCGCTCATCCGCGACAGCGGCAAGTGCATCATGTGCCGGCGCTGCGTCACGGTGTGCAACGAGACCCAGGGCGTGGGCGCCCTGTTCCCGCAGGGCCGCGGCTTCACGACCGTGATCGGACCCGCCTTTGCCTCCGATCTCTCCGACGTGACCTGCGTGCAGTGCGGCCAGTGCGCCGCGGTCTGCCCCGTCGGGGCCATCATCGAGCGCGACCAGATCGACACGGTCTGGCAGGCCCTCGACGATCCCGACAAGCACGTCGTGGTGCAGACGGCTCCGGCCATCCGCGCCGCCCTGGGCGAGGGCTTCGACTACGAGCCCGGCACCCTGGTGACCGGCAAGATGGTCGCCGCCCTGCGCCGCCTGGGCTTCGACGGCGTGTTCGACACCAACTTCGCCGCCGACCTCACCATCATGGAGGAAGGCACCGAGCTGCTCATGCGCCTGAAGGCCGCGCTGGTCGACAAGCAAGAGGTCGCCCTGCCGATGTTCACGAGCTGCTCGCCGGGTTGGATCAACTACATGGAGCACTACAACGCCGACTTCCTGCCGAACCTCTCGAGCTGCAAGAGCCCGCAGCAGATGTTCGGAGCGGTGGCCAAGACCTACTACGCCGAGAAGCTCGGTAAGCGTCCCGAGGACATCTTCGTGGCCAGCGTCATGCCCTGTACGGCCAAGAAGTTCGAGTGCCAGCGCCCCGAGATGGACGACTCGGGCGTGCAGGACGTCGACGTCGTGCTGACCACGCGCGAACTGGTGCGCATGATCAAGCAGGGCGGCATCGACTTCAACAGCCTGCCCGACGAGAAGATGGACGCACCGCTCGGTCTGTCGACCGGCGCCGCCGACATCTTCGCCAACACGGGCGGCGTCATGGAAGCCGCGCTGCGCACGGTCTACGAGATCGTCACCGGCCGGCCGTTCCCGTTCGAGAACCTCCACGTGAAGCCGGTCGAAGGGCTCGACGGCATCAAAGAGGCCGAAGTGCTGATCGAAGGCACGGTGCCGGCATGGTCGTTCCTCGAAGGCGTCACGGTGAAAGTCGCCGTGGCCCACACCCTGAGCAACGCCCAGAAGGTCATCGACGCCATCAAGAGCGGCGAGTCCACCTACCACTTCGTCGAGGTCATGACCTGCCCCGGCGGCTGCATCGGCGGCGGCGGCCAGCCGCGGCTCACCACGAACGCCGTGCGTGAGGCGCGTATCGCCGCCATCTACCGCGAAGACGAAGGCCGTGAGCTGCGCAAGAGCCACGAGAACCCGGCCGTCATCGAGCTCTATCGCGACTGGCTCGGCGCGGCGGGCGGCGAAAAGGCTCACCACCTGCTGCACACCGATTACGCAGGCAAGGAGCGCATCTAGACCCGAAAGCGGCATGGTAAGCTGGCGGGCGGCGGCGACCGTGAGGTCGCCGCCGCCCGCCGACCCACACCGCGGGAGACGATTCATGGCAGACGAGAGACTCATCCTGATCGTCGACGACGACTACGACTTCCTCGAGATCAACCGCCGCATCCTCGAGAGGGCCGGCTTTCGCGTGGTCACCGCCGGCAGCCCCTCGCAAGCCATGGAACGAATCGAGGCCGAGACTCCCGACCTGGTCATCACCGACCTCATGATGAGCGAGGTCGACTCCGGCTTTTCGCTGTCGAAGCGACTGCGCGACGACCCCCGCACCGCCGCGGTGCCGATCATCATGTCGACGTCGGTCACCACCGCGCTGGGCCTCGACTTCACACCGCACTCGGCGGCCGACCTTGCTTCTATGAAGGTCGACGCCTACTTCGACAAACCCCTCGATGCCACGGCCCTGGTAGCCAAGGTCCGCGAGCTGCTTGGAGTGTCGCCATGCTGATCGGCGAAGACGGACTCGTCACCACCATCAAGGAGCGCTGCCGGCGCTGTTATGCGTGCGTGCGCGAGTGCCCCGCCGAGGCCATCCGCGTGGTCGACGGGCGCGCCAGCGTCATTCCCTCGCGCTGCATCGGCTGCGCCAACTGTTTCCGGGTCTGCTCGCAGAACGCCAAGCAGGCCTACGGCGAGGTCGACCGCACGTTCGACCTGCTCGACTCGAGCGACTCGGTCATGGCCATCATCGCGCCGAGCTTCCCCGCCGAGTTCACCGACTTCGGCGAAGCCCAGCTGGTCGCCATGACCCGCGAGCTCGGCTTTGCCGCCGTACACGAAGTGGCCTTCGGCGCCGACCTCGTGGCCCGCGCCTTCGCGAAACTCCTCGAAGGCGACGGCGACGAGCGCTACATCGCCACGCCCTGCCCGGCGGTGGTCTCGTTCGTGCGCAAGTACCACCCCGACCTCACGTCGTCGCTGGCGCCCATCGCCTCGCCGATGATCGCCATGTCGCGCGTGCTGCACGACCCCTCGGTGCACGGCCCCGACGCCAAGGTCGTGTTCATCGGCCCCTGCATCGCCAAGAAGGGCGAGGCGGCGAGCGCCGACATCCTCTTTGAGATCGACGCGGTGCTCACCTTCACCGAGCTGCGCCAGATGTTCGCCGAGCGCCACATCGAGCCCGATCCCGACGCCAGCGACGCCTTCGACCCGCCGCACGGTTCGCAAGGTTCGCTGTTCCCGCTGGCACGCGGCCTGCTGCAGGCCGCCGAGCTGCCCGAAGACCTCATGACGGGCGAGATCATCGCCGCCGACGGCATGGAGCACTTCGTCGAGGCCATCAACGACTTCGAGCACGGCGAATCCGAGGGAGGTGAATAGGTCTTCGATTTCGGTTTGGATT
>CAZFJE010000108.1:0-10970 GCA_964519555.1 uncultured Thermoleophilia bacterium | reverse complement strand
AAGCTTTCCTCGTTGTAGTCGGTGTCGATGAGCCAGCAGGCGATGTCGTCGGTCGACGAGCTACGGATCTCGCCGGTCGTGGGGTCGTAGACGTCGAGGCCGTGCAGCTCCACCTGTAGCTTGCCGTCGGGGAGGGTGCGAAGCTCGAGGTCGGGCTCGCCGAAGACCATGAAGAGGTTGCCGGCGCCGGTGCTCTTGAGCAGTTTCTGGTCAGCGGTGTCCATGGCAAGGTCGGGGTTCATGCGCGTGATGAGGATGTAGAGGTTGGGCCACTGCTTGGCCTCTTCGCCCACGTAGGGATCGAAGGCAAAGGCGCAGACGACCAGCATCGGGAAGCCTTCGCCCTTGCGCGCCTCCTTGGCGGCCTCCTTGACCCACTCGGCGTCGACGGTGCCGTACTCGGGGCCGATGGAGATTGCGGCATGCAGAGTCTTGCCCGCAGCGTTCGTGTACTCGCCGACGGCCTGGACGTAGGTGCCGGCATAGGGCTCGATGCGCTCGAAGACGAGGCGCTCGTTCTTGAAGGTGTTCTGAACGCCGGCCTTTCGCAGGTTGTCCAGGATGACGGTGACGAAGTCGGCAGAGTCGCGGATGGGTGGGCCTTCGCCAGCCGGACTGTCCGCGCCGCTGCCATCGCTGCCAGCGAGCATCCGATGTGGCGACAGACTTTCGACCGTGAACGGTCCAGTCACGCGGATGCGCGACGGATCCTCATATGGCTGGTCGGAGAGCAGCTCTGTGTCGGCGTGGCGGCGGATTTCTGCATCGATCTCGGTCCGCGACATGTTCCCATGGATGTCGGGGTTCTGCGCGATGAACTTGAGAGTGACGTGCGGCACCCTTCGGTACACAAAGCCTTTCCGCACATTACCTTGGAACGGCCCCGTCTGACCGACGACTCCCGTGAGCTCGGATTCGAGCCGCGCTCCCGCCGAGGAATCGGTCAGAACGAAGTACGGCAGCTGTGAGCCCATCAATCGGCTTCGAGCTAGCGCCAATGCCACACGACTGGTGTCCACAGTTATCCATCGACGCCCCCACTGCTCGGCAGTGTATGCGGTTGAGCCACCGCCGCAGGTGGGATCGAGGACGATGTCGCCGGGGTCCGTCGTCATCAACATGCATCGCTGGATAGCTGTTGTGGCTGTTTGTACGACGTAGACCTTGGGGTCGGCACGGCTTTGGATGCCGCCGATGTCCATCCACACGTTGGTTAGCTGAAATGCCGGGAAGTCGTCGATGAACCGGACGTAGGCGAGCGTGTTGCCGGTTACCTGCACGCGATCCGCAGCAAGCAGCCTCGTCATGCCTTCCTCGTTCGTCTTCCATCGGTTCCGAATATTGGGCCGGAACTCGCGGCCATCGATGCTCACCGGGAACCACGAAGCCGCCCCCTCGCCCTTCTCCCTCCCAACGCTCTGGCTCATGAGATTGTCGAGGCGATAGACGCGAGCACCTTCGGGAATGAGCCTGGGCTCGCTCTTCTCCGCCGCCGACAGAGGGCGTCTCGTCCCGTCCGGCAGCTGCACTTGGTCGTACTTCCCCCCTCCCTCACCGCCAATGACCTTCACGGTGAACAGCGATCGATACTTCGCATTCTGCTTGCTCTTCGTGTACCAGAGCAGGTAGTCCGACGTACCCGGAAGCATTACCGTCGTCGCACCTGTTGTCTTGTTGTAGGTGACCTGAGATACGAAGTTCTCGCTCCCGAACACCTCGTCCATCACCGCCCGCACCAAGTGAACGTTCTCATCGCCTATCTGCACGAAAATGCTGCCGGTCTCGCTGAGCAGCTCGCGGCTTACTACCAAGCGGTCACGCAGGTAGGCGAGGTACGACTGAATGCCCAGCTCCCAGGTGTCGCGGAAGGCCTTGATCTGCTCGGGTTGGCGAGTGGCGTCTGCGGCCTTCCCGTCGCTCACGTCGCGCTTGCGTGTGCTCACCTGCCAGTTGCTGCCGAACTTGATGCCGTAGGGCGGGTCCATGTAGATCATTTGGACCTTGCCCTTGAGGCCCTCCTTTTCGGCCAGCGAGGTCATCACCAGGAGTGAGTCGCCGAGGATCATACGGTTGGCCCAGTTCTGATCGTGGCGGTAGAACTCGACCAACTCCTGGAACTCGATGCCGTCGTAGTCGTTGAAGAGCGTCAGTTCGGGCTCGGGCTCGCCCTTGCGCGCCGTGTCGCGCAGGTTCTCGATGATCGCCTGAGGCAGGATCTTCTCCTGAATGTAGATAGGCACGACCGGCACCTCGAGAGGCTGACGGTCCTGTTCGTCCTTGCCTTTCCAGACGAGCTGCGGATCGAGCGACGGGTCGCGCGGGTAGAGCATCGTTCCCGGCTTTGTCTCGTCGTCGGACACAAAGCCGCGCAGCTCGTTGGTCGGGATATTGGCGCGCTTGTCCTGGTGGCGCAGAGAGTCGACGGGCTTGGGGCCGGTGGGCTTCTTCGGACGCGCCATTGCTACCTCAGCTTTCTGCGGGCGTCGCAGCGAGGTGCGCCCGGATCGTGTTCTTCGCATCCCACGGATCGCTGATCTCGATGAACTCCCAGCGACCGTAGCGGCCGTCATTGTTGACCGCCGGCACCCAGAGGCTGCGTGCCGTCTCCACCTTGGCGGCCTTCTCGGACTTGGGCTCGCCCGAGACCTCGATGATCAGGTTGAGCGGTTTGCTGTCGTCAGGCCCGCGCAGCCTCGCGATGAAGTCCGGGATGTAGTTGTGCGCCCCGCCCTCGTAGGTGTAAGGGATGAAGAAACCGAGGTTGTGGTTCTTCACGTAGCTTGCGACCTCGTCCATGTCTTCGAGCGTCTGCGCCATCTTCTGCTCCCACGAGTCGGTGTCGCACACCACGTGCGAAATGTGGCACTTCTCGGGGTCGGTCACCATCACCGGCCGCGTCGTGTCGAAGTCGACGTAGCTCGTCGAGCCGACAGTGTCGTAGGGCTGCAGAATCGGCAGCAGCGTCCGCACCCCGGGCGTCGAATCGACGATCGCCCGGTAGATCTTGTCGGCGGCGGTGTGCGCATACTCGACGAGCAGCAGCATCTGTGGAAAGCAGTCGTCCTTGCAGGTGAGGCACTGCCGGCGCCAGCGGCGCGCGGCCTCGAGGATCTGCGGGAAGAGCCAGGGGCGACGGTCCTCGCCGGTGGCGCTGCCGCTCGTGCGGTCGCCGCAGAAATACTTCTCGTAGACCAGCTTGGCGAGCAGAAAGTCGACCTCCTGGTCGCGGTGCGTCTTGAGCTGGTCGAGTGTGTGGACGCTGCCGAGGCCGATGAGCGGGTCGACCTCGACCTTGGTCGGCACGTCGGCCGTCGAGAGCGGCATGCCTGCCTGCTCGTCGAACTCCACATGCAGCTTCTCGCCGGCGAGCTCGTAGCGGTACCCGGTGAGCCGCGGGAAGGTGAGCTCGTGGGCGATGCGCTCGGCGAGCGCTCGCACACGCGTCGCCTTCTTGGGCAAGACCGGAGTGCTGATCAGCGGCCCCACCGGGATGAATGAGAAGGGCACGCCGTAGACCTCGGCGTACTCGGCCGGGAACAGGTCGGTCTCGGAGTCGGTGACATACGTGGTGCGGCGCAGCGCCCGACCGACGACCTGCTCGCAGAGAAGCTGCGTCGAGAAGGCGCGGATGCCGAGCACGTGGGTCACGGTGTTGGCGTCCCAGCCCTCGGTGAGCATCGAGACGCTGACCACGCACTTGATCTGCTCGCCGAGGCGCCCAGGCTTGCCCACCGTGTTCATGACCTCACGAAGGAGGTCCTCCTCGGTGATCGCCTCGGGGTCGCGCTCGGGGAAGCGCTGACGGTACTCGGCCTTGAACTCGTCGATCTCTCGAGCCACGAGCTTCTTGAACTCGGGCGTGAGCTGCTCGCCGGACTCGATCTGTGCTGAGTCGATGAGGATGGTGTTGGGGCGCTGCGTCCACAAACCGTGCTCCACGTTGCTGAAGAGCCTGAGGCTGCCCGGCGCGATCACGGTCTTTGCGTCGGACCCTGCGCCGATCGTCTGCTCCCAGCCGGCGATCCAGTCGAAGACAAGCTTGGAGACGTTGGTGTTGTTGCACACGACGATGAACACCGGCGGTGTGAGCAAGGCGCCCTCGCCGGCGGCGCCGGCGGCATCCCGCCAGGCCTCGTAGTAGCTCTCGTAGTTGCCGTAGAGGCTGAGCAGCGCCGCCTGCAGCTCCTTGGGCAGCTCGGGCATGCCGCCGGCGAGATCGTCGGTCTTGCGGCCCTTCTTTGGCAGGCTGTCTTTGACGTGCGGCCAGAGGTGACGGTACATGGGGATGACCGAGGTCATGGAGTCGTCTGAGACCGGCACGCGCGGCACCTTGACGATGCCGCACTCGATCGCGTCGACCAGTGAGAAGTCGCTCACTACCCAGGGAAAGAGCGTGCCCTCGGAGTAACCCGAGCCGCGCAGAAAGAACGGCGTCGCCGAGAGGTCGTAGATGGCGCGGATGCCGATCTTGCGCTTGATGGCCTCCAGGCCGCTGATCCAGACGCGGGCCTCTTCGTCGCGCTTCTCGGCCTCTTTGCGCTCGTCGCCTCTGAGCGTGACGCCCTCGCCCTCTTCCGCGCTCGTGGGCGGCTTGCCGCGGTAGCAGTGATGGGACTCGTCGTTTATGACCACGATGCCGCGCTTGCTGCCGAACTCCCGACAGACGCGGCGCACCATCTCGTCGGGCGTCTCGGTGAAGGGGCTCGGCGCGCTTGAGTCGCGGCCGGCCAGGATGCGCTTGGTGAGCTTGCCGGCCGCGACCTTCTCGCGCAGCAGGAAGGTGTGGAAGTTGGTGATCACGACCTTGGCGCGGTTGAGGCGTTCCATGAGCTCGACCGGCACGACGTCGAGCTTGCGGTAGTAGTTGTCGGAGTCGTTGGGCAGCAAGACGCGCAGGCGATCGCGGATGGTGATGCCCGGCGCCACGATGAGGAACGAGTCGCCAAAGCGCGCGTCCTGCGGCTCTTCGATCTTGTTGAGCGCATGCCAGGCGATGAGCATCGCCATGACGACGGTCTTGCCGCTGCCGGTGGCCATCTTGAAGGCCATCCGGTCGAGCTCAGGGTTGGCGCTCTCGTTGGCCTCGCGCAGCTTGTTGGTCAGGTACTGCTTGCCGGCCTTGCCGACACATTCAGTGAGGTAGATCGCCGTCTCAGCCGCTTCGATCTGGCAGAAGAAGAGGCGGCGGTCGCGGTCTGGCCGCTGCCAGTACTCAAGCAGGCGGCGCGTCGTGCGGGTGACGCCCGGGTAGTCGCGCTTGCGCCACTCGCCCACGGCCGAGCGCACGTCATTGATGTAGTCGTTCTCGCGTAGGCGATCGTCGGTCCACTCGGTGCCGAGCTCGAGCTGTTTGCCCTTCTTTTTGGGCTGCGCCACGGGGATGAAGTAGGCGCTGGGGCGACGTGAGCTGACGATCTCGTCGGTGATGCCATCCTCATCGAACTTGTAGTGCTTGCCCGGCTCGACGAAGGCCGAGTTGATGACCGGGTTCTCGATGACGGCTTGACGCACGTGGCCCCCCACGGTCTGCTGACCTGCGTCGTAGCTGACGCTGCGTCGAGTCTACAAGACTGGCGTGACGTAGAGCGAGGATGGCCGGCCTTCCTGCCTGCGGGCGGTGCGATAGGACCCGTTGGCTACTGCGGACTGGCCACCGATTTCAACGGCGCCGCTCGGTCCTCTACCGCCTCCCGTCACAGGTCTCCACGACATGGTCTGTTGGAGAAACTGGCCTGTGCGCAGGAGTCTTCAGCCCTCAGCCGACACGCTGCCGACCGGTGACACCGTAGGCAACGCCTATGACGCCCTCGCACTGCACATGGGCCGCACGTCGCAGCGACCACACTTGCTGATCTCCGGTGCCGGGACAAACGACCGGTCTTTGATTTGCTTCACGAGGCCTTTCACAAGGGTTTCCGCACCAGCGACATCCTGACTTTCGACCGGCACCTCGTAGCGCTGGCCGGCCCGCAGATCGTGAACGAGCGCGCGGTCGACCGTGAGGCCCTCGCGCCGCCCAGCGTCTGTGTAGACCTGGAGCTGGAACTCGTGCTGATCGTGGGCATCGGCCGCTGTCTTGTAGTCGACGATCGTCAGACGCTCGCGTCCGTCGGACTCGTCGATGATCACATCTGCGCGGCCGGCAACAGTGGCGCCGCCAAGGTGCAACTCGAAGGGCCGTTCCACCGCCCAGACGCGCTTGAGATCCGCCTCGTATTCGTCGAGGTAACGCGCTACCAGCTTCTTGGCGCTCTGCTTCATCTGCTGGTGCCCTGGCTTGTTGGCGGCCGGCAGGTAGAAGCCCTCGTCGAAGAGCCGCTCGAGCTGAGCGGGAGTCGGTTTGCGTCCATAGCGACGCACATGGTCTGCCACCTCACGCAAGACGTGGTGAACGGCCCGCCCGTAGCCGAGCTCGGGCGCCAGGGGCGGCTGAAAGCCGATCAACGTTCGCAGCCGATAGGCCATGCCACAGTCGCGAAAGAAGGCGAGATCGGAGAAGCTGACCTCAAGAGTCTCCTCGCCTGAGACGGCAGCCGACTGGGGTGACGGGGGAGCCGGCAGCTTCTCCAATGGCGCAATCAGGTCACTCGTCGCCTCGCCGAGAAACCGCGACGGGCGCTGAGTCTGCTTCAGCGCAGCGAAGTGCGACAGCGAGAGAAACTCACGCGCCCTGGTCATCGCCACGTAGAAGAGGCGGCGTTCGTCGTTCTCTGTGCCCTCGTAGCGCGCCTGATCGAAGAGATGGGTTGGCACGCGCCAGTCGCGTCGTCTGCCGGTCATGCTGCTGGGAAAACGCCGATCTGTGAGGGCTGGAACAAAGACGAGCGGCCACTCGAGACCCTTGGCCTGGTGGATCGTCGTCAGATCGACCGCATCGAAGTCGACGGTCTCCTCGCCTTCAAATCCTTCGTAGGCACCTTGAGCCCAGTTTTGGACGTAGGTGGCAAGCCAGCTGTAGTACTGCTCGCCACGGTCTCGGGCGCCTCTTTGCTCGCCTGGGGCATCGCGGTCGGGCCGTGAGCGTCGGCGCGCCGCCTCGTAGTCGGCAAGAACCTGGGAGCAGCGAGCAAGGGCTCCAAGGCGACTGACCATCCAGGGATCCGACAGGTCCCAGCTCTCGACACCGAGATCGCTGAGTAGCACGTACCACTCACGCACCAGGTTTGCCGGCTTGCTTTCGTCGCTGGCCTGCAGCTGCCATTCCTGGAGGCGCACAGCGACCGCGTCGGCCCTCGTGGGATCGAGATCAAATATGGACTGGTAGCGCTCGGCCAGCTCCTCGCGCGTGGTCGGCTGTTCGGGCTGGTAGTCGTCTCTCCAGCCGCGATGGACAAGCCAACAGATCGTCGCCCCAAATAGCCGCGCCTCGGGCTGCAGGAAGAGGTTGGTGCGATCGCCGGGCTTGACCGGAACGCTCATCTCTTGCAGGGCCGCGAGGATCGGTGGCAGCGAGACGCGACCGCGGCAAAGGATGGCCACGTCACGATAGCGATAGCCGTGCTTGTCGTGTGCGTCACGAATCGCCGCGGCGATCACTCTCGCCTCCTCTGCGACGGTGGCTTGGCTCCAGCAGACGACCTCGACAGCGCCTGAGACGTCGCGATGGGGCTGCATTGCCTTGTCGAGCCGACCCTCGATGAGCGAGCTCAGGCGGTTGGCGTGTTCGATGATCGCCGGACGCGAGCGACGGTTGATCTGGATCTTGAACTGCGTGACGGCCGGGTAGCGCGTCTCGAAGTTGACGATGTTCTCAACCGTCGAGCCCCGCCACTGGTAGATGGCTTGGTCGTCATCGCCGACAACACATAGATGCACGGGATCCGCAGCAAGGCGAGCGATGAGGAGCTCCTGTGCTGGGTTGACGTCCTGGTACTCGTCAACAATCAGGTGGCGCAGCGGCGCCTGTGCCGCCCTGAGCACCTCGGGTCGGCGTAGCTCCTGCACGGCCCGGGCGATCACCTGGCCGAAGGTCAGCAATCGGCTCTCCTCGAGTGCCTCCAGGTAGCGCTCGTAGATCGAACGGAAGGGCTCTTCGAGCTGCGAGGCGTCGAGCAGCTCGTTCTCGACCACCTCGAGGTTCTCCAAGAACACCTTGATCGATTTGAAGAGCTTGTGGTCGCAGAGCTCCGGGATGCCGATCTCGTAGGCCTCGCGCGTCAGGAACGCCGTCAGCCGGTTGTTATCCAGCACGTCGAAGGTCTCGTAGCGCGGCACATGCTTCTGGAGGAGGCTGAAGCAGTAGGAGTGGATGGTGCCGACGAACATTCCGCCCAGTCTGTCGAGGTAGGGCTCACCGAGTCTGGGGTCAGCCACAACGCAGCGCTCGATGCGGAACTTCAGCGACGCGGCCGCCCGCTCGGTAAAGGTGAAGGCGACGATCGCGGCTGGCTCGACGCTTTCGGCGCACAGCGCCGCGACGCGCTGGGAGACGACCTCCGTCTTGCCTGAACCAGCTGAGGCGATGATCTGCAGATGACCGCCGCGGTAGGCCACAGCGGCCCCCGCTTCTCCCTCGAGCGTTGGGATGTCCATCATTGTCACGGCGCGGCGGAGTTGCGCTACCCGTCAGCCGCTGGTTTGCAGGTACTGCTGGCGCAAGTCGTCGATCGCGCGCAGCTCTCCCGAAACGACGTCGCGGTAGAGCCAGAACTGCCAGCCATTGGTCGCCGGAGCGGGTTCGTCGGGAGAAGCCCCGAGAGCAGACTTGCGCGCCATGCCACCGGCGGCGGAGAGCGAGTCGCAGACCTCGCCGACGCAGCGGACGCGGCCGTCGGCCTCGATGGTCGCCTCCAGCTGAACGCCCTTGTATGTCTTCTCGAGCGAAAGGGGCGGTTGTACGAGGCCAGCGTTGATCAGGTCCTGCAGTTCGACGCCATGGGAATGGGCGGGCTTCGGGGCCGACACCTGGAGGCTAGGCACAAAGGGTCCTTGGCTCACCGCCGGAGCTGCCATAGGGAAGTGCACCCGCAGTTGCGCCCGTTGCAACGACTCGCGCACGTCACCGAGGCTGAGCTCGCTGGAGCGCTTGTGCACCAGACGGGCCAGGGGGCCGTTCTCCTCGGCGAAGAGCTTCTCGAGCGTGCTCTTGACGCGGCGATCGACGAACTGGCTCTTCCACAGCAGTTCGAGCGCAGTGTCACCCACTTCGTCGCGGGCGATGAGCGCCAGCGTCTCCTGGCAAAGGCCGGCCTGCTCGGGATCACTGAGACGGACGGTGCGCAGCAGCTTCTCGTCGACATCGACGCTGGCGTGCGACTTGTAGAGGCGATATTCATCGCCATTGGTCAGCACACACCAGGCGACGCCCACGGTCGCGGCGTATCCCAAAACCTGCGAGGCACTCTTGCGGTCGAGAGCGACCGAGAGGGCCTTGGCCTCGACGAAGAGGCGCGGCTTGCCGAAGACGACGAGCGCGTAGTCAACGGGGTTGTCCCCTGGCTTGGCGCGGTACTCGCGGCGCACGTCTTCGAGTTCGTCGACGTGCCAGCCGAGAGCCGCAAGGACGGGCTCGATGAGGATCGCCTTGGTCTCTTCCTCGCTCAAATGTTCGCCATTCCCGCGCAGTGTGGCGATCTTGGTGCGAACCTCGTTCAGCGTTCCCCGCAGTGCCCCATGTGGCTTCGCCGCCATGGTCCTCCTCGCGCGCCGACTTCGTGGCCGCTCTCGTGGACATACCCTAGTCATCGGCACGGGCAGACTTGCGCACGAGAGCTCGAACAAATGCGCAACTCACAGGTCA
This sequence comes from uncultured Thermoleophilia bacterium, assembly GCA_964519555.1. Lineage (GTDB taxonomy): Bacteria > Actinomycetota > Thermoleophilia > UBA2241 > UBA2241 > Bog-752. The sequence continues at coordinate 1,231 of CAZFJE010000108.1, read as the reverse complement.
CACGAACCTGTACTGCGTCAGAAGATGCTGCACGGTGCGATTCTGCCGACCCGCAGCCGACGGGACTCTTGCAGAAGCGATAGCCCACGTCCCCCGTTACGGAGCCGGCGGAAGCCACCGGCGGCTCCGATCGGGCATAGCTTCACGCGAGGGCTGTGGAGAGGCGGTCGGGCTGCGACCACACCCGCCTTGGAGCACACTCAAGTGCTCGCGGTCAGCGTGTCCTCGTCGGGCCAGGCATCGATGTCGATCGAGTAAGCGACCCAGCGCGCGTAGGTGAGGTCACGCTGCCGCCCACGCCCCTGCTTTCGATGGCGCACCGGCCGCCAGATCCGCCGCGCCAGCTGCCCGGCTCGCCGCCGCTGACTGCGGCCTGTACGCCACGGGCCATGAGCGCGCACTTGAGATCATATGCCCGCTCCAGGTCATCCAGCCGTGCAAGCCCACAGAGCCGTTCCATGACCCATGACCTTGGTGCATCTACGGTCGGCGACTTAGTTGTTCGTACCGTTGCCCATGATTATCCTTTTTGCCTTCTGCCTTGACGCCTAGGCGGATACCCCCGTTGGCGCGCCGCTCTGCGGAGACGATTCGTTATCGGTGCCCGCTTGGTGCTTACTGAGCGACCCACACCAGGTTCATGTCTTCACTGCCCATCTGGTCGTGCTGCTGCCCAAGGACGCGCGTGTTCATGACGCGATAGTCACGGTCGAAGTACATGGGGATGACGGGCGCGTCGGCCAGGATCAGCTTCTCGGCCTCCGCGTAGATCTGCAGCCTCTGCGTCTGGTCGAGCGTGCCGCGCGCTGTGGCGAGTAGTGCGTCGACCGTCGGGTTGGAGTAGGCGGTGAAGGCGTTGGCGTTCGAGACGCTGCTCTGGAAGAGCGGGTACAGGAAGTCGTCCATCGACGGGTAGTCGGCCGACCAACCGAGCCGATAGAGCTGGTCCTGCGTGCCCTGCGCGCACTTCGTAAGGTAGGTTCCCCACTCGTAGCCGGTCAGGGTCACGTGGAGACCGATGGCCTGCCAGCCGGCCTGCACCGGCGCGAGGACCTCGTCGAAATTCGCGCCGGTGTTGTACCAGAGCCTGAGGCTGGGGACAGTGCCCAGCCCCTTGACGATCTGCTGGGCCTTGGCGGGGTCATACGGGTACGACAGCGTCGAGATGTTGCGGCCGGGAATGCCGACCGGCACCATGCCGTTGGGCATGAGCGGCACACCCTTCTCGACG
>CAZFJE010000107.1:1630-11130 GCA_964519555.1 uncultured Thermoleophilia bacterium | reverse complement strand
GCGGCCCCCCTTTGAGAAGCACGCGGTCGGACACGCCGATCTTGCCGACGTCATGCAGGAAGGCGGCGTTCTCGACCTCTTCGAGGCGCTCGTCGGGCCAGCCCAGCTCCTGGCTCAGCAGCGCCATGTAGGCCGCCACTCGACTCGCGTGTCCCAGGGTGTAGTAATCCTTGGCCGACAGCGCCGAGCTCAGGGCGCGCAGGTTGCCCAGGTGCAGGCTCTTGACCTCTTCGTAGAGCCGGGCGCGCTCGAGGGCGAGAGCCACGAGTTGGCAGACCGCCTCGGCGGTGTCGATCTCCTCGGCGGTGAACTGCCGTTCCACGCAGTCGAGCAAGCCGACCAGGCCGATCACCTTGTCGCGCGCCACCAGGGGCAGCGAGATGCAGCTGCGCTGCCGGTAACCGTGCATGTTCTCGCGTTCGTCGTGGCTGAGGCGCGGATCGTCGAGGCTGCTCACGCAGATCGCGGCACCGGTCTCTACGGCGAGCCGCTTGCAGGGCCAGTGCTCCAGTGAGACCGCCTGGCCGAGCCAGGTGTCGTCGCGCGCGCCCAACACCGTCGAGGCGATGCAGACGATGCGTCCGTCGTCTTCGAGACGATAGATGTCGCAGTCGGGGATCTGCAGGGCGGCGCTCAGGCGTCGGGCCGCCGACTGCAGGACTTCGCCGATCTCGAGGCTCGACGCCAGCTCGAGGCTCGTCTCGAACAGGAGCTGATACCGCGCGCCGCCGCCACTGCTGTGATGGACGCCGTCGCCGCTGCTGCCGCGATGGGTCGGGCCGCCGGTGTCATGGCCGACGCCGCTCCCGCTACCGCCGCCGGTCGCCTTTGGTCGGGGAGCCAGGCGCGTCGCTGCCCCCGGGTCGAGTGTGGCGAGGTCGTCACGCAGGAAGCGGCGCTGACCGCCCGGCGTGCGACGGCAGGCGAGCCTGCCGTCGGCGGCCCAGCGGCGCACGGTGCTTGGGCTGACGTCGAGCAGATCGGCGGCCTGCTGCACGCGCAGCCAGTTGGGGCGCTCGGTCTTGGTCTTCATCGCTAACGGTATCGGCCGGCGCGCGGCGGCCCTTGACTTGCCGTGTCGATCGACGCGGTGCGGCTCCGACTCGCGGTGTCAGCCGGGATGCCTGCTCACTTGCCCGTGTACGGCGTGGCCCCCGCGAAATCGCTCGCCATCGTGGCGACGATGCTGCGCACCACGACGGGCTCGGTCGTGACGAGGCCCATGTTGCGGTCGGCGGTCAGCATGGCCGTCGTGAAGTTCATGCTGCCGACGTAGACGGTGTGGTCGTTGACCGAGATGGCCTTGGACTGGATGTACAGCGGGTACTTGGGCGCGTACAGGCTCACGTGCACGCCCCCGGCGACCAGGGTGTCGAAGGCGCCCAGGTAGGCATCGGAGTCGGTCATCGTGAGGTCGACCGTGACGCCCTTCCGGGCAGCCGCGACCAGTGCCTGCTCGATGGGCACGCTCTGCAGTTGCTCGTCTTCGGCGTACAGGGTGGTGCCGGGGCGGGCGGTGCCGATCAGCTTGACCAGGCGGTCCTGGGCGCCCGGCGACCAGATGAGCTGCGAACCCTGGGGCACGACGCCCGCGGTGGGTGGCCCATCGGTCCCGGCAAAGTCGGCGTTGAAGGTCGCCTGGGCGCCTGCCGCCGTGGCGCGGTCGTCGGTGACGACGATCCAGCCGCGGATCACCGGGTAGTAGGCGGCCGTGAGATTGCAGGTCATGACGGCGACCGCGCGACCGTCGCGCACCATGGTCTTCTGGTGCCAGAGCACGCCGGACCAGGCCCAGCGCACCTTGACGCCGTGGGTCTTGAGCTCGTTGTAGGCGGGCTGGTTGGCGGCCTTGTTGCCGGTGGCGGTCGTCGAGTCGAGCAGCACCCGTACCTGCACGCCGCGCGCGGCGTCGGCGATCAGGGCGGCGGTGGCCTTGGGGTCGACCAGCGAGTACATGGTCATGTCGAGTGTCTTCTTGGCGGCCGCGATGAACGTGTAGACGGCTTGGTAGCCTGCCTGGGGTTCGGTCGTCACCCTGTAGGTCGGAGCAGTCGTGGTCCAGCACAACAGGCGCACGGCGCCCGCCGCGACGCGCGCCGGGCAGCCGCCCGCCACCGTGCCGCGCACGTGGTCGGCGCCGGCGTTGTGGCGCAGCACGACCCAGTGGCCGCCGCTCTTCGCATACGAACCGATGGCCGCCGCGCCGGTGTACTGTCGCAACTTGCCGGCGCCGGCAAGGGCGATCACCTGGGCTTTTGCGCCCCGCGACGCGGACAGGCGCACGACCCACATGCGCGACGGGTCAGAGGCATCTCTCTTCAGCAGTCCCACGCGTGCGCCGTCGTTGTCGAAGACAGCGACGCCCCGCACCGAGCCGATGACGTTGCCCCGCCGGTCCTTCACCCAGAAGCGGGAACTGGCCGACGCCACCGCGGGCAGCACCAGAAGCGCGACCAGCGGTATGACGGCCAGTACGAACGACCTTCGACGAGGCATGGGGGCCCTTTCTTCGAACGGAGCGGCGCGCTACGACGGCCGCTGTCGGATAGTGGCTACTCTGGCTATCGGCGGCGAGTCGTGGGGACTTGACCTGCGTACCGGCGCGCAGGCCAAGCTATGAGGGAGCGCCGCTGCTTACGCGGGGCGCCGGCTCGCGCCAGCGGCAGCCCACGAAGACGTCGACCAGGGCGGGGTCGAACTGTCGGCCGGCGCCGTCGCGCAGTTCGGCCAGTGCGGTCTCGGGCGACAGCGCCGCGCGGTAGGGCCGGTCTGACGTCATGGCGTCGTAGGCGTCGGCCACGGTGATGACGCGTGCGCCCAGCGGGATCTGGGCGCCGGCCAGGCCGTCGGGGTAGCCCTTTCCGTCCCATCGCTCGTGGTGGTGGCGTATGTAGTCGCGTCCCCTGCGATACATGCTGAACTGACCGGCGAGCTCGCTGCCGTCGGCGGGGTGGGCGACGATCGCCTGGCGCTCCTCGGCGGTCAGGGCCTCTTTCTTGTAGAGGATACGGTCGGCCGTGGCGATCTTGCCGAGGTCGTGCACGCGCGCGGCCGAGACGATCAGCTCGATCTCAGTGCGCGGCAGAGCGAGCGCCCGGGCGATCTCGCCGGCATAGCCGGCCACGCGCTGCGAATGGGCGTAGGTGTACTCGTCGCGCTTGTCGATGGTGTCGGCCAGCAGCACGAGCGCGTGATCGGTCTCGGTCTGCAGGTTCGCGTAGAGCTTGAAGCCGTTGTAGATGACGAACACCAGGAACGGAAAGTAGAGGATGTTCCAGCGGCTCTCCTGGTAGGCGAAGGCCAGCAGCGCGCCGAGCGGCACCATCGAGATGTAGGGCACGCCCATCTCGCCCAGGGTCGCCGCCAGCCGGCGCGGCATGGACCGCCCCGAGATGCTGATGACCACGATGACGAGGGTGTCGTTCACCACCAGAAAGACGACCGCCGCGACCAGGATGGCGAGGGCGTCGTTTCGCAGACTGACTGGGCCCGACACGGCAAGTCGCTCGTAGGCGAGCGCCGCGAGCCCCGCCGACAGCGCGAGCTGGCTGGCGTTGAACACCACGCGCGTCCAGTGCAGCCGCAAGATGACGAAGTCGCTGAAGAAGACGCCGCCGATGGCGACGACGCCGGCGAAGGCCGGGCCGTAGAGGATGGCGGCGGCAAAACCCACCGTGAGCGACGGCGACGTCGCTCCCTCGAGGCTCGACGCCACCGCCCAGTGCTCGCTCGCGACGGCCGCGAGCAGGAAGATCACCAGATCGATGATGTGGCCGTGCGGAAAGTCGTGGGCGGTGGCGCCCAGCAGCAGCACCGCGCTGGCGGTGACGACGGCGATGTAAGCTGCCAGGGCCGGCGAGAGCGAGCCCGCGCCGGCCGCCGCGGATGGTCGGCCGATGAGCGTCTGCCATTCTTTCGAGGCTGGACCGGGACTGAGACAGAGAGCCGGGCTCACGCCCGCCCGCCTGGCTTTCTGGCCTCGACAGCGGGTATCGGCACGGACGCCGCCTTACTACAGTCCCGCAAGGCACGAGCCGCCGGCGGTCCGCCGCGCCAACTGCGTGAGGTGCGAGACCGTGGGGCAGAGACCCTTCGTGTGTCAGGCCGCAGTTCGGCCGTAACCATGACTCTCCTTAAGGAGGGACTCCATGTCCTCTGAAGACGAAGTCCGCGGCGCATCGACCAAGTTCTACGGGGGCCTGCTGCGCATGCTCGACGGCGACGGCTCTGGGATCGAAGACAGCTGGTCGCACGACGCGAGCGTGACGACCATGCACCCCATCGGCGGCATGCAGACCGGCTGGGACGAGGTGCGTGGCTCGTTCGAAGGCGTGGCCCAGCTCTCCTCTGGCGGCCACGCCGAGCTGCTCGACCAGCGTATCCAGGTCGTCGGCGACCTGGCGTATGAGATCGGTGTCGAAAAGGGCCAGACGACGCTTGCCGGAGAGCGGATCGCGATCGAGCAGCGCGTCACCAACATCTACCGCCGCGGGCCTGAGGGGTGGAAGATCGTCCACCATCACACCGACGTCTCGCCCGCGATGGTGGCCTTGCTCGCCCGCCTGCAACAGGCCGCCTGACCCCCCACGAGTCGCAAGCGGGCGCCCGCCCGCTTGCTCTTAGGCGCGCCCACGCGGCCGCGCCGCTCAGGCGCGGCCGTGTGGGCGCGCGTCGCGCCTGAGCTGCCGGGCATGGCGCTGCGCCCAGCGAGAACCTGCTTGGCATGGAACGTGCCTGTGAGCTCACGCGCCTGAACGACTCCGACAGGCTCTACGAGGTGCAACGCGCGCTCACGGCGCGCGCCCTGGTTCGTTTGAAATAGGGGGATGCACTTGATTTGCATCGATGTATCATTCAGGAGTCGTGCCATAAAGAGCTCCAGCGGGACTCTGAGGCGCCGGGTGGGGCGTTGTCCTGGGGGAGCGGAGCCTTGGGAGGTCATATGCCAGAAGTTGAAATGCGCACGGAAAAAGCCAAACTCCGAAAGACCCTGCGGCGATGGGACTTGGCTCTGTTCGGAGCCTGCGCCATCATCGGGTTCGACTCGCTGGCCTACACCACGGCCTCCGGTCTGGGCCAGGCCATCACCTGGCTGATCATCACCTTCTTCATCTTCCTCATCCCGTTCGGTCTCATGACCGCCGAAGTGACCGCCGCCTTCCCAGCAGAGGGCGGCCTCTATGCCTGGTGTCGCATGGCCTTCGGTGGGCTCGTCGGCGAGCTCGCGACCATGATGTACTGGCTCTCCAACGCCGTTTGGCTGGGCGGCACGCTGACGGCCGTGACGATCGGCGTCATCGACGTCTTCTTCACGCCCAAGCACCCCCTCAACACATGGGAGTCGATCGTCGTCGGGCTGATCTTCACCTGGGTGACCATCCTGCTGTCGGTGATCAACCTCAAGTACGGCAAGTGGACGGGCAACGTCGGCACCGTCCTTAAGGGCATCATCATGGTCGTTCTCGTGGCCTTGGCCATCGTCTTCTTTGCCCGTCACGGTCTGCCCAAAGGCATCGCGCCCGCCAGCTCCTACACGCCCAGCGTCACGGGCTTCCTGGCGATCATCGGTGTCATCGTCTTCCTCTGGGTCGGCTTCGAGCTCGCGGGCTCGGCCTCCGAAGAGATGGTCGACCCGCAGAAAGACGTGCCGAGGTCGATCTTCAGCGCCGGGCTCATCACGACCGGTATGTACATCGCCGTCATGCTCGCCATGCTGCTCCTGCTCACCGAGAAGGAGCTGGGCGCGGCCACCGGCCTGCCGGCCGCCGTCAACGTCGTCCTGGCCGACGCGGCGGGCGGCGCAGCCAAGACCCTGGGCTACTTCCTGGGCGCCATCCTCATCCTTGGGTACCTGAGCTCCGCCTCAGTGTGGACCCTCGGTTCGGCTCGCGTGCAGGCCGTGGCCGCCCTCGACGGTTCGGCGCCGCGCCTGCTCGGCAAGTTCAGCAAGCAGGGCACGCCGCTTCCCATGTGCATCCTCATGGGCATTGTCGGCTCGGTCATGTGTGTGATCATCTTCCTGGTCACGAGCGGCAGCCTGAAGGCATTCATCGGCGTGATGATCGCCCTCGACACCTCGCTGACGGTCGTGGTCTACGTTTTCCTGATCCCGGCGATCGTGCGCCTGCGCACAGCTCACCCCAACGTTCACCGTCCCTTCGTCGTGCCCGGTGGCAAGGTCGGGCTGTGGGTGTGCGCGACTGTCACGTGGGTTCTCTCGGTCATCACCTGCATCACCCTGCTCTGGCCGGGCCTCATCAACAGTTGGTTCGGTCAAAGCTACTCGATGGAGTCAAGCTGGAGCATGTCGCGCGCCCGCTTCGAGGTCTTCACCCTCGGGACGTTCGTCGTGCTGATGCTGGTCGGCGTGGCCTTCTGGGCCTACGGCCGCACTCAGGGCAAAGTCTCCGACGACGCGGTCATCGATGGCGTGGTCGAAGAGGGGTAATTTGCGCCTGAACGACCATTGACCCTCTAGCATGCAAGGGGCGGAGGTGAGCAGTAGGCTCGCCTCCGCCCCTTGCGCATTTGTGGAGGCCCACGGAAGGGCCTGGCAGACCGCCACCCCCGCCGGGGTATGTCTCGCTCAAGTCCGAGTCGTACACGCTCGGCTCGTTCGTCTTGCTCATGGTGATCGGCGTGATCTTCTGGGCCGTCGGTCGCGCCCAGGTCGGCGAGACCAACGACGACGCGCTCATCGCCCGGCGCCCGGCCCCCCGGGGGCGCTGAAGCGTTTGTAACGCCCCTAAAAGGCGGTAGGCTGCTTGGCGATGACTGAGTTCTCACTCTCGTACGAAGGAACGGCTGGCCGGCAGCCCCCAGTCGCGCGCCGGCGGGGCATCGAGCACTGTGCGGTGATGGACGAATGTCCCGTCGACTCTCGCGTGGGCGCAGGCCCATACTTCCCTGGATGGGCCGGCGCTCCCGCGGCCTTCGCGAGGGCTCGCAGGGAGTTGGTGGTCCGTGGATGACGCGCAGACGATAATCGCCAGAGTGGGGGCCACCATCGCCTCCAGCCTGACGATCGGCGAGGTGCTGAGCGCCATCGCCCGCCAGGTCTGCGAAGCCTTCGGTGTCGCCTCCGCCGACATCCACCGCTATTCCGCCGACACCGACATGCTCGACTACGTGGCGTCGTGGGGCGTGGCCGAGGGGTTCACCGAAGAGGGCGCGGGTGTGGGCGAGTCGTACCCGCCCGAGATGCGCCTGAACTACGTGCCCGTCGTGCGCGAGCGGCGCATCGTCGAGGTGCATCGCGACGATCCCGGCCTGCCGGCCGCCGAGGCCGCCGAGATGGACCGCTGGGGCGAGATGTCCAACCTCGACGGCCCCCTCGAGTTCGGCGGGCGGGTGATCGGCGTGCTGGGCATCGTCGAGTCGCGCTACTGCCGCCGCTTCACCGAGGCCGAGAAGCTGCTCTTTTCACAGCTCGCCGTGCTGGCCGCCATCGCCATCCACAACGCCGATGTCTTCAGCGTGCTCGAGCACCTCGTCGTCACCGACGGCCTCACCGACCTCTTCAACCACCGTCACTTCTACGACCGGCTTACCCAGGAGGCCGTTCGGGCGGTGCGCTACGGACTGCCGCTCTCGCTGCTCATGATCGACATCGACGACTTCAAGCACTACAACGATCAGTTCGGACACCGCGCCGGCGACGCCGTGTTGCGCGACCTCGCCGTGCTGCTCAAAGCGCAGACCCGCCAGCAGATCGACGTGGTGGCGCGCTACGGTGGCGAGGAGTTCGCCGTCATCCTGCCGAGCACGGGCATGCAGAGCGCGGCGACGGTCGGCGAGCGCCTGAGGCGCAGCGTCGTCGAAGGCAGCCTCGATGTCGACAAGGGCATCGGCCCTGGCGCCGCCGCCAGCCCCGCTGCCGCCGGCGGTGCCGCTGCCGCAGATGGCCCCGGCGCTGCCGACGGCGGCCCCGGAGCCGCCCTCAGCGCCGCCGAGCGCATCCGCGGTGCCATCGCCGACGAGGTCTTCGGCCCACCCGATGCCCCGGCGACGATCACGGTGAGCGTGGGGGTGGCCAGTTTCCCCCGGCACGCCACGTCGATGGACGACCTGGTCGACGCCGCCGATCGCGCCGTCTACAGGGCCAAGGAGCGAGGCAAGAACCGCGTCGAGATGGCGGGCGAGCTCAGCCTCAAGTGAACCCTGAGGCGCGGCGCTCACCACATGCCGGGGCGAGCGCACCTACGACCGCTCGTTCGAGCGCTTCGCCGCGCTGCTCGCCGAGGGTCGCCGCCAGAGGATCTTCAGCGCGCCGGACCGGACTTCGCCGCGCGGGCCGTCCGCGGGTAACAGAGAGCCACCGCCGCCAGACCGCAGACCGCGGCCGCGGGAATGACCAGGCGCGGCGCGGCGAACTCGGCGACCAGGCCCCACACGGCGAAGCCGACCCCTTGCGAGAACATGAGGCCGGCCGTCTGAAGCGCCAGCGTACGGCTGCGCAGCCGTACGTCGCTGGCCGCGAGCAGGGTCTGGTCGTAGCCCGGCGTGTAGGCGTTCCCCAGGCCGGCCACGAAGAGCAGCGCGACCGCTCCGGCCAGGCCGGGCTTTCCCAAAAACGCCAGGAGCGGCAGACAGGTGAGCAGGGCGCCGGGCAGCACCAGGCGTCGCTGCGCCCGCGCCGAGGCCACGCGCGCCACCCAGAGGTCGCCGAGCGCCGTGCCGGCCGGCAGACCCGCCAGATAGATGCCGACGGCGCCCGCCGCGCGGCCGATGTCGTGCGTGTAGGGCGCGGCGAGCGCTTCGGGCGCCGCCGTGCAGGCCGGCAGCAGCCAGCCGAAGACGAAAAGGCGCCTGAGCCGGGGCTGCGCGAGCACCGCGCGCAGACCGGCCAGCGAGTCGCGCACCAGCGAGAGCTCGCTCGACGTACCGCGCGCCGGGCGCTTGCGCGTGCCCAGCCGCAACAGGAGCGCCGAGGTGGCGAAGGCCGCCGCGTCGACGGCCAGCGTGGCGCGCGGCGAGAGGGCGAGCAGCACGAGGCCGCCGGTCAGGCTGCCGGCGACCTGGCTGACCTGGGCCACGAGACGGATCAGGGAGCGGCCGAGTATGAAAGGCGGTCCGTCGCCGAGGATGTCGGTGAGCGTAGCCGCCCGCACGCCCGAGAACACCGGCGCGATCAGTCCCAGCACGAAGAGCAGCGCGAGCAGCGCCCAGACAGGCAGCGCAAGCGATGCCATGGCGCCCACCACGAGGGCGCTCGACAGGTTGCAGACGACCAGCACGCGGCGCGCGGGCAGGCGGTCGACCACCGACGACAGCAGCGTGCCGCCGAAGAAGTAGGGTAGAAAGGCGGCGCTGAAGGTAAGGGCGGCGAGCGCCGGCGAGCCGGTCCGCGCGTAGATCAGCACGGTCATGGCGACCGCCGCGACCACCTCGCCCAGCATCGAGATGACGTGCGCGGTGAAGATGACGCGGAACTCGGCGATGCCGAAGACCTCGCGGTACCGGGCGCGTGTGGGTTCTTCGGTCACCCGCACAGTCTTCCA
>CAZFJE010000107.1:0-1530 GCA_964519555.1 uncultured Thermoleophilia bacterium | reverse complement strand
CGTCGCGAGAGCTGGCTGGTCGTCTTTTCGAACGACGCCCACGAAGCCGACGACCCTGAGCTCGCCGTCTGGGGCGAACATGCCATGGCCGGCAGCCCCGGCGCTCAGGTCATCGCCGCTCTCGAGCCGCACCCGGGCGGCCGCGAGCTCATCTCGCCTAAGCGCAGCTACGGCGCTTTCGACGGCACCGACTTGAACGAGCGGCTCCGCCAGGCCGACGTCGACGAGGTGGTCCTGGCCGGGCAGCACACCCACATCTGCGTGCGCCACAGCGCCTACGGCGCCCTGATCCGCGGCTACCAGATCGTCGTGCCGCGCGACGCCGTCTGCGCCTTTGAAGGCGTCGACGAGCAGGCCGCGCTCGACTACCTGCACGACGTCTACCGCGCCCGCATCACGACCGTCGACGAGCTGATCGGCGCGTCCTCGCGGGGTGAGCGCGCGGCGTGAGGGCCTGAAAGAGACCGCCATGCGCCACGGCTCGTGGAGCGTTTCGCCGGCCGCAGCCGCGCCGAGGGCGCCTGAGGCGCGTCCCGCAGCCGCCACGGTCCGCCGCGTGCCGCGCGCGACGGCCCCTTGGCCCCGTGCGCGAGTCTCTGGCGCGCCGATGTGGCGGGTGCTAGCATCGCGGCGTGGCCCTACGATGGCAGCCCGATAGTCCGACCGAAGACAGGTCGCTGGACCCGCGCAGTAACGGCGGGAACGAAACCACGTACCCGGCCGGCTCAAGATGGATGCGCGACGCCGAGCTGCGGTACCTCACCGAGCTGGTCATGCCCCCCGGCGCGGTCGAGCCATTCGGGGCCTATCTGTTCCGCGGCGACGAGCCGGGCGCCGAGCTTGGGCGCCACGTCGAGCGCGCCGTCTTCCTCGAGGCCTTCGGCAACACGCCCGAACTGCTCGCCGAAGAATACGGCCCCTACGAGGCAAGCAGCGTCTTCATCTGCGTGCTCGACCAGCTCCGCAAGCTCCCGGTCGGCGTCATGCGCGTGCTGCTGCCGTCGGCCGAGGGGTTCAAGAGCCTGAACGACTTCGAAGCGGTGTGGGGTAACCCCGCGCCGCCGCTGGTCGCCCGCAACGGGGTGGCCTTCGACCCCGACCGCACCTGGGACATAGCCACGCTGGCGGTGGCCGCCGACTACCGCGGCGCGGCGACCCGCGGCCTCGTCAGCATGGGCCTCTACCAGACCCTCACACTCACGGCCCGCCGCTGCGGCATCGACTGGTTCGTGGCCATCCTCGACATGCCCGTGTTCCGCATGATCCGCTGGAAGCTGCGTATGATCTTCGCCGGCTACGAGGGCGTGGGGCCCAAACCGTACCTGGGCTCGGCGGCGAGCATGCCGGCCTGGTGCGACGTGGTCGACGCCGAACGCCACCTGGCGGCCACCGACCGCGATCTGCACGCCATCCTCGTGCAGGGCGTGGGCCTCGAAGCGGCGTTGCGCCCGGTCGACCTTGCCTGCGCCGACCAACTGGTCGCCTGGCGGCGCACGGCCGCCGCGGGTCAGTAAGCGAAGAAGGGTCTAG
>CAZFJE010000106.1:0-11289 GCA_964519555.1 uncultured Thermoleophilia bacterium | reverse complement strand
ACTTCAGGCAGGTGAGCTCGCGCAAGGAGATCGGCCCGCGCACGTGGAGCTTCTGGGTCGAGATGCCCATCTCGGCGCCCAGACCGAACTGGCCGCCGTCGGTGAAGCGCGTCGAGGCGTTCACGTAGACCGCGGCGGCGTCGACCTCGCGAGTGAAGCGCGTGGCGGCCGGCAGGTCGGCGGTGACGATCGCCTCGGAGTGGCCGCTGCCGAAGGTCGCGATGTGCTCGATGGCCTCGTCGATCGACTCGACCACGCGCACCGCCATCTTGAGATCGAGGAACTCGGTCTCGTAGTGGGTACGGTTGGCGCGCTTGAGGGACTGGTCGGGCACGAGCTCGGCGGTGGGACGATCGACGACCAGCTCGACGCCGCGCCGCGTGAGCTCGGCCACCACGTCGGGCAGAAAGCGCGCGGCGACGTCGCGGTGCACCAGCAGGGTCTCGGCCGAGTTGCACACGCCGGGGCGCTGACACTTGGCGTTGACCGTGATCGCGAGCGCCATGGCAAGGTCGGCCGCGGCGTCGACGTACACGTGGCAGTTGCCCCCGGCAGCGGCGATCACCGGCACCCTGCTGTGTTCGGTGAGCAGCTCCTTGAGCTCGTCGCCGCCGCGCGGGATGACGACGTCGATCAGGCCCTTGAGGGCGACCACCTCGAGCAGCGCCTCGCGCGGTCCGGCGATGAAGGTGACCGCCTCGGCCGGCAGGCCCGCCTCGAGCACCGCGCCCTGCACGACCTCGGCCAGCATGCGGTTGGAGTGCTTGGCCGCGCTGCCGCCGCGCAGCACGACGGCGTTGCCCGACTTCAGGCACAGGCCGGCGGCGTCGACGGTCACGTTGGGACGCGCCTCGTAGACGACGGCGACCACACCGAGCGGCACGCGCACGCGCGTGAGCTCGATGCCGTTGGGCAGGCGGCGACCGTCTTCGATCTCGCCCACGGGGTCGGGCAGTAAGGCCAGCTCGCGGACGCTCTTGGCCGTGTCTTTAAGCCTGTCCTCGTCCAGGTACAGACGGTCGACCAGCGCAGCGCTCAGCTTGTTGGCCCGGGCCAGCGCTACGTCTTCGGCGTTCTCGGCCAGGATCTCGCCGGCGCGACGGCGCAGAGCTTCGGCGATCAGCTCGAGGGCCTCGTCCTTGCGGGCCCGCGAGAGCGAGGCCAGCAGGCGCGAAGCCGCCCGAGCCTTGCGGACCTGTTCCTCGATCGTCATCGCGCCTCCTCGTCGATAAGCACCAGATGGTCGCGATGCACGACCTCCTCGTCTAACTGGGGGACCACCTGCCGCGCCTCGGCGCTACGCAGCCCGGCCACGCGGCGCAGGTCGCGCGCCCCGATCGCGGCCAGGCCGCGGGCGATCTCACCGCGCCCGGCGCGCACCACCGAGACCGCGTCGCCGGCCGTGAAACTGCCGTGTACGCCGGTGACGCCCACCGGCAGCAGGCTGCCGCCGGCTTCGGCCAGGGCGCGCGCGGCGCCGGCGTCGACTTCGACCGTGCCGCGCACCGGTTTGGCGTAGCGCAGCCACAACTTGAACGCGGAGCCGCCCTCGCGGCGGCCCGGCACCGTGGTGCCGACCGGCACGCCGGCGGCAGCGTCGGCGATCACGCCGGGCCGCCCGCCGCGGGCGATGACCGTGCGCACGCCGGCGCCGGCCGCCATGAGGGCGGCCGCCGTCTTGCCGCTCATGCCGCCCGCGCCCCGGCCCGCGCTCCACGTGACTCCATCGAGGTCGGCGCCCGAGGTGAGCTCGGCGATCGGGCGGGCGGCGGGATCGCGCCTCGGGTCTGAGGTGTAGAGGCCGTCGCGGTCGGTGAGCAGCAGCAGCAGGTCGGCGCGCAGCATGATGGCCACCTGGGCGGCCAGCACGTCGTTGTCGCCGAAACGGATCTCGTCGGTCGCGGTGGTGTCGTTTTCGTTGACGATCGGCACGATGCGCCAAGCCAGCAGGCGGCGCAGGGTGGCCCGCGCGTTGACGAAACTGCGGCGCTGGGCGAAGTCGGTGCTGGTGAGCAGGACCTGGGCGGCCGTGCGGCCGTGTTGAGCGCAAAGCCGCGCGTAGGCGGCGAACAGGCGACCCTGACCGACCGCCGAGGCGGCCTGCAGGTCGGCCATGCGCTCCGGGCGCTCGGTCAGGCCGAGGGCGCTCTGCCCGCAGGCGATCGCCCCGCTCGACACGACGACCACGCGGTGACCGGCCTCGGTCAGGGCGGCCACGTCGGCGAGAAGCGCGGCCAGCACGGTGCGGCGCAGGCGACCGCGGCCGTCGGCCACGGTGCTCGAGCCGAGTTTCACTACGATGGTCCTCATGGTCGCTATTGTAGCGCTAGCTCAGTTCGAACTCGGCATCGCCGATCTTGACCGTGTCACCGTCGATGCCGCCGGCCTTGCGCAGGGCGGCTGAGAGCCCCGCTCGTTCCATGACTTCCTGCAGGTAGCGCATGGCCTCGTCGTTGCCCAGGTCGGCCTTGGCAACGAGCCGCTCGATGACGCGGCCGGTCACGCGCCAGCCTTCGTCTTCGCGCTGCACCGTGAAGTCGCCGACGCGGTCGTCGCCGGGCCGCAGCACGACGGGGGGCGCGACGGGCTCGGCAGCCTGCGCCTCGAGCAGCGCCGCGGCGACCTGTGCCGAGAACAGGCGGTCGAGCTCGCGCACGAAATCCTTGAGGCCGGTGGCCTCGACCGCCGAGACCCGCACAACGGGCCCGGCGAAGTCGCGCGTCACGGGCGCGAGGGCGGCTTCGACCGCGGCCGCCTCGTCGTCGTCGAGCAGGTCGACCTTGTTCAGGGCGAGCATGCTGGGGTGGGCGGCGAGCTGCTCGCTGAAAGTGTGCAGCTCGCCGTGCACCGTGGTCACGGCCGCGAGGGCGGCGTCGGCGCCCAGCGAGGCGTCGACCACGTAGACCAGCACGACGGTGCGCTCGACGTGCGCCAGGAAACGGTCGCCCAGACCGGTACCCGAGCTCGCCCCCTCGATCAGACCGGGAATGTCGGCGATCACCACGACGCGCTCGCCGAGCTCGAGCGTGCCGAGATTGGGCTCGAGGGTGGTGAACGGATAGGCGGCGACCTTGGGGCGCGCCCTGGTGAGGGCCGCCAGCATCGACGACTTGCCGGCGTTGGGCAAGCCCACGAGGCCGATGTCGGCGAGCAGCTTGAGCTGCAGGTCGAGCCAGCGCTCCTCGCCCGGCATGCCTTTCTCGGCGAAGCGCGGCACGCGGCGCGTGGAGGAGACAAAGCAGGTGTTGCCGCGACCGCCTTCGTCGCCATGGGCGACGACGACGCGCTGACCTTCGGCGATCAGGTCGGCGACCAGCACACCCTCGCGGTCGCGGATCTCGGTGCCCACCGGCACTTCGACGATGGTCGGCTCGCCGGCCTTGCCGTGGCGCTTCTGGCCCGCGCCGTGCCCGCCGCGCTGGCCCTTGAAGTGCACCTTGTGGCGAAAGTACGAGAGGTCGCGGAACTGGCGCGTGGCGACGATCACGACGTCGCCTCCGGGCCCGCCGTTGCCGCCGTCGGGCCCGCCGCGAGGCACGTGCTTTTCACGACGGAAACTGACGGAGCCTGCTCCGCCGCTGCCGCCGTGCACGTTGATGAAGGCGTGATCGCTCAGCATGACGATTCCGGCCTAAAGCGGCCGGACGCCCGCTCTACGCCTCGGGTACGATCGAGATGATGCGGCCCTGGCCGCTGCGCACGAACTCGATGCGCCCCGTAGTGCGAGCGAAGATCGTATGGTCGACGCCGATGCCGGCGCCGGTCCCGGGACGGAACCGCGTGCCGCGCTGGCGCACGATGATCGAGCCGGCCGGGACGACCTGGCCTGCATAGGCCTTGACGCCGAGACGCTTGGACTCGGAGTCGCGGCCGTTGCGGCTGGTGCCGGCGCCCTTCTTATGAGCCACTCTGCTTCTCCTTCTGGCCCGCGATGTCGATCGCGTCGATGTCGAGACGCGTCAGGCGGCTGCGATGTCCGCGCGCCTTTTTGAACGTCGACTTGGGCTTGTAGGTGAACACGTCGATCTTCTCGCCGAGCAGATGCTCGACCACGATGGCCTTGACCTTGGCGTGCGCCGCTTTGCCGGCGCGCATCTCGCCGCTTTCGTCGCGCACGGCGAGCGGCACGAGGTCGATGTGCTCGCCCTCGTCGGCTGCCACGCGGTCGACCACGATCGAGTCGCCCTTGGTCACTTTGTACTGTTTGCCGCCGCAGCGCACGATGGCGTACGGCGTCGTGGAATCAGTCATGCCTTCTCCCGTAAGATAACGGCCCCCGATGCTAGACGATAGGCTCAGGGCTGTCAACGCGCGCGTCTACGACAGGATCACCCCCATGGCTCCTGCCCGCGTGAGCGACGTGATGCGGACCTTGCGTTTCTCGCCCAGCGCGCGGCGACCGTTCAGCACGATGAGCTGAAAACCGTCGACGTGAGCCACGGCGTCGCCCGGGCTGTACGTGAGGGCGTACTCGAGCTCGACCGTGACCTCCTGGTCTTCGTGCACCGGGATGCGGTGCGACTCGACGGCCTCGCGCGAGCCCTCGGCCACGATGCGGTAGGTGTCGATCGGCAGGAGCTTGGAGCCCTCTAAGAAGAAGCGCTTGTCGGTGCCCTTCTCGAGGCGCTTTATGCGCCCGCCGGCCACGAGCCGTTCGGCGACCGAGGTGTTCACCTCGACCAGCAGCGCCTTCGCCTGCGTGACGGCGGCGTGCTCGCTCAGCTTGCGCTCGATCGTGATCGCCATGGTCTCGGCCGACAGCACCCGCGCCTTGCCCTCGCAGGTCGGGCAGGTCTGGGTGAGGATGCCGCGCGCGCCGTCGGTGATGTTCTGGCGCGTCATCTCGACCAGGCCGAGCGGCGAGATCTCGACGACATAGGTCTTGGTGCGATCGGTCTCGAGCTCCGCCTGGAGCTTGGCGAGCACCGCCTCGCGGTTGCGGGCGAACTCCATGTCGATGAAGTCGATGATGATGATGCCACCGATGTCGCGCAGGCGCAACTGGCGCACGACCTCGCGGGCGGCCTCGAGGTTGTTACGCGTGATCGTGTCTTCGAGACCCTTGCCACCGGTGAAGCGCCCGGTGTTGACGTCGATCACGGTGAGCGCCTCGGTGTGGTCGATGACCAGGTTGCCGCCGCTCGGCAGCATGACGCGACGCTCGAGCGCCCGGGCGATCTGTTCCTCTATGCCCTTCGCCTTGAAGAGCGACTCGTCGCCCTCGTAGAGCTCGATGCGGGTGGCCAGCTCGGGGGCGACCTTCTCGAGGTAGGCGACGAGCTCCTTGCGGCGCTTGGCGTCGTCGACCACCACTGCCGCGAACGACTCGTTGTAGAGGTCGCGCGCGACCTGCAGCGAGACGTCGGCTTCGGCGTAGACCAGGCCCGGAGCTTTGACCTTCTCGGCCTTTGTCTTGAGGCGCGTCCAGAGGCGCGACAGGAAGCGCAGGTCGATCTTCATCTCCTCGACGCTCTTGCCTTCGGCGACCGTGCGCACGATCAGGCCGGCGTTCTTGGCCTTGAGCGACTTGCAGAGCTCGCGCAGGCGGTCGCGCTCGTCGCTGGGCAGGCGTCGTGAGACGCCCACGCCGGAGCCGCCGGGCACGTAGACCAGGTAGCGCCCGGCCAGCGAGAGCTGCCCGGTCAGGCGCGCGCCCTTGCTGCCCATCGGGTCCTTGGAGACCTGCACCAGCAGCTCCTGGCCCGGCTTGATCATCTGCGTGATCTTGTGGGGGCGCTTCTCTGAGTCTTCGGGGTCGGCGATGTCGTCGACGTAGAGGAAGCCGTTGCGCTCGAGGCCGATGTCGACGAAGGCGGCATCCATGCCGGGCAGCACGTTGTCGACCTTGCCGCGGTAGATGTTGCCGGCGTACGAGCGCTTGCCGGGGCGCTCGATGTAGATCTCGGCCAGGCGGCCGTCTTCGACCAGCGCCACGCGCATCTCGCCCGCATCTTCGCTGACGAGGATCTCTTTGTAGGCGGGCAGGTCGGCCGTGACGCCCGAGTCCTTGGCGGGCTTGCGCAGGCGGCCGCCGCGCCGGCGGCCGACTCCTTCGGCCGGCTCGGCAGCCGTGTCGGCGGCCGTGTCGGTGGGCTCCTCGGTGACCTTCGTGTCGACCTCGACGGTAGCCGCCGCAGCCGGGACGGCGCCGTCGATGACGGCGGCGGGAGCGCCGTCGGCGCCGTCGGTGGTCGCCGTGGCGGCGTCGCCGCCACGGCGACGACCGCGACGGCGCGAGCGGCGCGCGGGGGCGGGCTCGTCGGTGATCGCCGTCGCCTCGTCGCTGGCCGCGACAGCCTCGTCGCCTTCGTGGGCGACCTGCGTCGCGTCGCTCTGGGGCGCCGTGCGCTGCGCCGCGGGTGTGACCGTGGCCGCCGGCTCAGCCGTCGCTGCTTCCGCGGGCTCCGCAAGCGGCGCGGGCGCATCGGTGTCGGGCGTGTCCTCGCCGGTGGTCTCGTCGGCGGCGGCCTCGCCGGTCTTGCGGCGATGGCGGCGTCCGCCGCGATGGCCGCGATGGCGGCGTTTGGGACCCTCTTCCCCGCTCTCGTCCTGCGCGCCTTCGGCGGGTTCGCCCTCCTCGTCTGAGTCGTCGACCGCGCGGCCGTCGCCCTGGCCGTCCTGCTCGAAGGCCGGAGCGATCTCGATGGTGGCCTGGTCGCTCGAGCCGAGCGTGGACTCGGCGGCCGACTGGGTCGGCTCCTGGGTCGCGGCGCTCACGGGCGGCGCGGGCTCGGCCGCGAGCGGCGCCTCGAGCTCGGGCACAGCGAGCGCGGGCGCGAGCGGCGCCTCGGCCGTGGGCACACCGAGCGCGGGCGGCGCCTCGACTGCCTGCGGGACTTCGAGAGCGACCGGTACGGGTGTGGGCGATGCCTCAGCGGCGGGACTCACGTCCGCCGCCTGTGCTTCGGCGGCTGCTGCGGCGGCGGCTCCGCCGCCGCGACCGCGGCGACCGCGGCGGCGACGGCGCGTCGGGGTGACCTCTTCATCGGCCGCGGCCGCTGCCATCGCCTCGTCGGAGACGACCGCCGCCGAACGCTCGAGCAACGCCTCGTCGGGCGCGGCGTTATCGACGATGACGTCGCGTTCGTCGTCGGCCGGCGGCTCAGCGACGGTTTGGGCGGCTGCCGGCGGCGCGACGATGGGTGCGACGGGTGCCGAAGGCTCAGCGATCGCCTCGGCGACTGCCGGTGGCGCGACGACGGGTGGCGCGACTGCCGGTGGCGCGACGATGGGCGGCGCGACTGCCGGTGGCGCGACGACGGGCGGCGCGACGACGGGTTCCGCGGTTGCGGGCGGCGTGGCGGCCTCGACGGCTGCGGTCGGCTCGGTCCCGGTCTCGGCGGCTGCCGGCGGCGCGGTCGCGCGCCGGCCGCGGCGGGCAGGCCGGCGCGTCGCTCTGACGCGGCGCGCATGGAGCGCAGACCAAGCTCCGGGTTCGGTGGCCCGTTCCGCTTCGGCATCGGGCTCGGGTTGGTCGGCCGGCGCGACGGGCGTCTCGCCCGACGTCGCGGGGGCGGCCGTCTCTGAGTGCTCTGTCTCTGTGGCGGGCGTCGCCGGGGCGTCGCTCTGGGCGGCCGCCTTCTCGACGTCGTGGCCCTGCTGCGCTGCCTCTTGCGAGGATGCGCGCGGCGCCTCTTCTTGGTCGGTCACTGCAAGTCATCTCCTTTTGCCCGCGGACCTGAAGGTCCGCCGGGCGCTATCTGATCCGCCGCGGCAGACGGCCGGGGCGGTAAACCTTTCCACGTCACACGCAGGCGCGTGAGGTCGAGCACGACCGGCTCGATCCCAAGGCGGGCGGCCAGCGCGCCGACGACTTCGTCGACGCGCGCCGAGCCACTGGCTTTGGAGCGCAGCGTGAAGGCGAGCTTCGTGCCGGCGTCGCAAGGCGACGCCGAGAGCTCGCACACGTACTCTTTCAACTCGATCGCCTTGCGACCTTTGGGCGACGCCCGCACGATCGTGACCTCGGGCTCGGCCTCGAAGGCGGTGAGCACTTCGTCGACAGCCGCGCACGGCGCCTTGAGCAGGCAGTCGTAGGCGGCCGTCTCGGGCTGCGGCCGCGGTCGCTCGTCGCCGGTCACCACGAGACGTTCGATGGTGATGCCGTCGGCCGACGCGTCGCGCAGCGCCCTGAGGCGGGCGCCCAGCAGATCGGGCGTCGTGACCTCGACGACCTCGACCACGGCGAGCTCGTCGAGCGCGGCGGCGCCGGTGGGCAGCGGCAGCGGCAGCGAGAGGCGCGGCTTGGGGCGCATGCCCTGTGTCAGGACCAGCTCGATGTCGGCGCGGGCGAAGGTGCGCTGCACGACCCGCATGGTGTCGAGGTGTGAGATGTAGCGCGCCGGACCGCCGCGCGCGAAGTGCAGGAGCCACCAGCTCATCGCACCAGCTCCATCTCGACCTCGCCGCCACACACGCCGCACGAGGTGCAGCTGCCGTCGCGGCAATCGTCGGTCGTCTCGGCGCGCAGCGCGCGAGCGGCCTCTTCGCGCAGGAACGCATCGTTCACGAGAGGATCGACGGTCAGCCACGGCAGCGCGTCAGTGCCGCTCCAGGAGCGGCCCCCGAGCTCGATGCCCACGTCGTCGGCGGCCCGGCGCCAGATGGCGGCGTCGAACGACTCGCTCCAGCCGTCGAACCGCGCGCCACCGCGCCAGGCGGCTTCGATGAGCTCACCGACCTCGACGCCGCCCATGGCCATGGTGGCCTCGACAAGCGACGTGCCCACGTCGTGGAAGCGCACCCTGATCTGCCGCGGCAGGCTCGAGCGCAGCAGCTCCTGGCGATGGCGGATGACGGCTTCGCCGGCGAACCCGGCGCGTTCGAAAGGGGTGTGTGCCTTGGGCACGAAGGACGACACGGCGATCGAGACGCGCGCCCGGCCCGGCGCCGCGGAGCGAGCGTCGGACAGCGCCGTCGACGCCATGCCGGCGATGGCCGCCACGTCGTCGTCGGTCTCGCCCGGCAAGCCGACCATGAAGTACAGTTTCAGGCCGCTGTAGCCGGCCCCGAAGACGCCTCGCACAGCGGCCGAGAAGTCCTGCCGATCGACGCGCTTGTTGATGGCGTCGCGCAGGTGCTGGGTACCGGCCTCGGGCGCCAGAGTGACCGAGCCGCGCTGCTCGCCGCCGAGGCGCGCCAGCACCACCGCCGCCGAATCGACGCGCAGCGAGGGCAACGAGACACGCACGTGGGGGAAGCGCTCACGGATGCCGGCGACGGCCTCGCGGACGCCGCCGTAGTCGCACGACGACAGGCTGATCAGCGAGACCTCGTCGCAGCCGGTAGCGCGCAGGGCGCGCTCGGCGGCGTCGATGACCATGGCGGCCGGACGCTCGCGCACCGGCCGATACCACAGGCCTGCCTGGCAGAAACGACAGCCCGAGGAGCAGCCGCGCATGACCTCGATCACGGCGCGATCGTGCACGCCCTCGATCAGCGGCACGAGCGGCGCCGTGACCGGCGGCGTGCGCGAGAAGTCCATGAAGACCTGGCGCCTGACGCGCGGCTGTCCGGCCCTGCCGGCGCCGGCAGGGCCGTGCGGCAGCCAGATGCCGGGCACCAGGCCGAGCCGCTCGAGTCGCTGAGCCCGCGTAGGGGCCTCGAGCGCCGCCGCGATGGCGGCCAGACGGCCCTCGGCCTCGCCCACGAAGAAGGCGTCGAAGAACGGCGCGAGGGGCAACGGGTTGGCTGAGCCCGGGCCGCCGCCCAGCACGATCGGGTCGCCCTCGCCGCGCTGCACCGCATGCAGCGGCACACCGGCCAAGTCGAGCATCTCGAGGATGTTCGTGTAGGTCAGCTCGTGCTGCAGAGTGAAGCCCCAGAGGGCGGCGTCGCGTACGGGTTCGCCGCTTTCGAGGCTCCACAGCGGCACGCCGCGGGCGCGCATCAGCGTGGCCATGTCGGGCCAGGGGCAGTAAGCGCGTTCGGCGGCCGCCGGAGTGGCGTCGTTCAGGACGGCGTACAGGATCTGCAATCCGGTATTGGCGATCCCGATCTCGTAGACATCGGGGTACGACAGCACGATCCGCGGCGAGGCGCCGGGCTTGCGTCGGACGTGGAATTCGCCACCGACGTAGCGTCCGGGCCGCGCGACTCGCGCGAGGAGATCGATCAGGTCGTGCCGGAGCCGGTCCTCACCGTGTGAGTCCTTTGGCAATGTTCTCAAACTTTCCTAGTTGGCTGGACAGCCGGGGGAACCGGCTGGCCGTAAGCGGTGCGCCGTTTTCGAAGTAGGCCACCGCGGATCTGCCTATCGCTTCGGTGCCGACGTACCCGAAGCTCGCCTTCATGGCCCAGCCCAAGCCGGGCACGTACTCGACAGCGCGCCGGGCGAGCGCCCTCATGCCGAGACCCGAGGCGATCACGCCCAGCATCTCGACCGTGCGCTGCAGGTCGGACCGGTAGCCATACGCCGCGCCTATGCGCAGCACCATCTTGAGCTGGTTCATGGTCATCACGGGCATGTCGGCGCCCGGCAAGATGATGACCGCACCCACCAGGGCGTTCTGGCGGGCGGTGGCCTGGATCGTGTGGTCGATCACCGCGGCGCGCAGGGCCGGCAGCGCCGCGGCAAGGGCAAAGCCGCCGTGGCCCGCGACCGCGGCGATGCGTCGCGCAAGGGCCGACTTGGCGGCCGGCGTGCCGCGCGTGTGCAGCACGAACTCCTTGGCCGACAGGCCCGCCAGCGCAAGCCAGGCGTGCCGGTCGATGGCGACCGCCTCGGTGTCGCGCACCGCGGCCACGATGGCCGGCAGGTGCGCGGCTCGGCAGTAGGCCAGGGTGGGACCGAGCTCGGGCCTGACGGCGGCCTGGGCATCTTCCAAGAAGACGACGACGGACCAGCGCGAGAGCGCTTCGGGTCGGGTTGGGAAGTCGGCGCGGTCGAGCACGTCGAGAGCGCGGCTGACGCCACCGTCGTAGACGTCGTCGGCGCCGGCCGACAGCATGCGGGCGGCGTCGCCCAGCAGGCCGGCGGGGCCGACCAGGCAGAGGCGCGCCGTCGTCGGGGTGTGCTTGCGCACCTCGGCGACGGCCTTGAGGATGTTACGGACCTTATAGGTTGCCATGGGCTTTAACCGCCACTTCCCGCCAGCCGGCCCCGCAGGTGGATACTCTCGAGCAGGCCGACCAGCATCAGGTCGGTGATCAGGGCCGCGCCGCCGTAGCTGACGAACGGCAGCGGAATACCCGTTATCGGCATGATACCAATTGTCATACCGATGTTCACAAAGACCTCAAACAGAAAGATCGCCGCGATGCAGCCGGCGATCATGCTGCCGTAGAGAT
>CAZFJE010000105.1:2034-11348 GCA_964519555.1 uncultured Thermoleophilia bacterium | reverse complement strand
CGACGACAACCCGGCCGTCAACATGTTCCCGGTGAGCTACGTCAACGACCCCTACATCATCGGCGAGAACGACGACGTGGTGGCCATCAACTCGGCTATCCAGGTCGACCTCATGGGCCAGGTCGTGGCCGACTCCATGGGCCCCGTGCAGTTCTCGGGGATCGGCGGCCAGGTCGACTTCGTGCGCGGCGCGGCCCGCAGCAAGGGCGGCAAGTCGATCATCGCCCTGCCGGCGACCGCCAAGCGCGGCGAGGTCTCGCGCATCGCCGCGCAGATCTCGGACGGCGCGGCGATCACCACCATGCGCGCCGACGTCGACTACGTGATCACCGAGTTCGGCATCGCCAAGCTCAAGGGCCGCAGCCTGCGCGAGCGCGCCTTCGCACTGCTCGACATCGCCGACCCGCGGTTCCGCGATCAGATCATCGACGAGCTCAAGGCGCTCAAAGGCGAGGCCTGGCTGCACCGTCGCCATTCCGCGCTCAGAGAGGCCTGACAAGAAGCCGCCCACGGGGCAGCAGCGTCAGATCGACGCCCGCCGCAACACCAGCGCGGCGTGTGGCTGAAGGTTCACATACCGAAGGAGAGATGTCATGGACATGAAGATCCGGGTGCACCGCTCACCAAAGACGCTGATCACCGGTGTCGATTCGGTCTCGCAGGTCGGCGCCGAGGTCTCGAAGCTGCGCGCCCGTAAGGCCCTCATCATGACCGACCCCGGCGTTGCCGGAAGCGGCATGGTCGAGACCGTCGAGCGGCCTCTGATCGACGCCGGCATCGAGGTCGGCGTCTACAGCAAGTGCGTGCCCGAACCGCCGCTCAGCAGCCTCGAAGAGGGCGTCAGGTTCTGCGAGCAGGGCGGCTACGACTGCATCATCGGCTTCGGCGGCGGCTCGGCCATCGACGTAGCCAAGATCACCGCCGTCCTGGTGGGCAAGGACGACTCGGTCGAGACCATGGTCGGCGTCAACCAGGTGCCCACCAAGGGCCTGCCCATGGTGGCCATCCCCACCACGGCCGGCACCGGCTCCGAAGTCACGGCCATCGCGGTCTTCGCCAACGAAAAGCTCAACGTCAAGCAGGGCATCGTGTCGGGCTTCCTCATCCCGAACATCGCCCTGGTCGACCCCATGCTCACCCTGAGCTGCCCGCCGCACGTCACCGCCGCGTCGGGCATGGACGCCTTCATCCACTGCGTCGAGGCCTACACCTCGGTCAACGCCACCATGCACACCGACCCGCTCGCCCGCGAGGGCATCGAGCTGATCTCAAAGAGCATCCGCACCGCCGTGTTCGACGGCAGTAACGTCGAGGCGCGCGCCGGCATGGCGATCGGCTCGATGATGGGCGGCATCTCGTTCGGCAACGCCGGCGTGACCGCCGTGCACGCCCTGTCGTACCCGATCGGCGGCAGCTTCCACGTGCCTCACGGCGTGGCCAACACGCTCATGCTGCCGTGGGTCATGGAGTACAACATGCTGGCCTGCCTCGACTACTTCGCCGAGATCGCCGTGGCCATGGGCGAGAACATCGCCGGCCTCTCCACCCGCGAAGCGGCCGCGACCGCCGTGCAGGCCATGAAGCAGCTGGCCGTCGACATCCAGGTGCCACAGTACCTGTCCGACGTCGGCATTCCCGAGTCGGCCATCGAGGAGCTCGCCGACGGCGCCATGACCCAGGCCCGCCTGCTGGTCAACAACCCGCGCCGCCTCACCCGCGACGACATCATCCAGATCTACAAAAACGGCGCCGTGCGCCCCGGCTCGCAGCCCGCGAGCAACGGCAAAAAGACGGCCCCCAAGCCCAAGGCGAAGGCCGCCAGGTAACAGCTTCGCCTTACGCGTAGCCGCCAAAAGGGGGGCGGGGTGCGGCCGTACGGCCGCACCCCGCCCCCTTTGCCGTTGTCGGACCGCGCACGAGGCATGCGGCGGCGAGCTTGAGACTTAGGCGACGACCTTCTCGATGACGCTCGCCACGATCTCGCCGGCGCGCTCGACCGCCTCGTCGTCGACGTCGAGGTGCGTGACGAAACGCACCGACCAGGGCGCCTCGTCTAACGCCAGCACGCCTTGGGCGTCGAGCAGCTCGACCACCCGCGCGGCCGACAGGCCGACGCCGTGGGTGTCGGCGAAGACCATGTTGGTCTGCAGCTTGCCGCGGTCGATCGTAAGGCCGGGCACGCGCGCCAGGCGCTCGCCGAGGCCGCGGGCGCGGCGGTGGTCGTCGGCCAGACGCTCGATGTTGTGCTGCAGGGCGTAGAGGCCGCCGGCGGCGATGATGCCCGCCTGGCGCATGCCGCCGCCGAAGAGCTTGCGGGCGCGCTGCGCACGGGCGATCATGGCCGCGCTGCCGAGCAGCACCGAGCCGATCGGTGCGCCGAGGCCCTTCGACAGGCAGACGCTCACCGAGTCGTAAGGCGCCACGATGTCGCGCAGCGCCACGCCCGAGGCGACCGCCGCGTTGCACACGCGGGCGCCGTCCAGGTGCAGGATCATCTCGTGGCGGTGGCAGAACTCGCGCAGCGCCGCTGCTTTGTCGAGCGGGTAGATGACGCCGCCGCAGTAGTTGTGGGTGTTCTCGACGGCCACCAGGGTGGTGCGCGGGTGGTGCACGTCGTCGTCGATGTGGAAGTAGTGCTCGAGCAGCTCGAGGTCGAGCGTGCCGTCGTTCGAATCGAAGGTGCGCGTCTGCAGGCCCGAGAGCACGGCCGCGCCGCCCTGCTCGTTTTCGACGATGTGAGCCTTGGCGTGCAGGAAGATCTCGTCGCCGGGGGTGGTCTGCGCGTGCAACGCCACCTGGTTGCTCATGGTGCCCGACGGAATGTAGAGCCCGGCCTCTTTGCCGAACAGTTCGGCGGCGTAGTCCTGCAGGGCGATGACTGTCGGGTCGTCGCCCAGCACGTCGTCGCCGACCTGGGCTTCGGCCATGGCACGCCGCATCTCGGGCGACGGTCGCGTGACGGTGTCGCTGCGCAGGTCGATCGGCCGTGTGTCGTCAGTCATCGTTCAGTCCCCTCCGTGGTCGCCGGCCGCTTGGCCGAAGTCCCATGATATGTCACCCCGGCCAGCCGCCGCGCCCAGCGCACGAGCACGTTGACGAACACGATGGCCAGCAGGCCGGCGAACAGCAGGACGCGGCGACTCATCGGCATCGGCGTCCAGTAGACGGCGATCTGCGCGTTGGCCTCGGCGCCCAGGTGAAAGTCCTTGGGCCAGTGGAACACGAAGTGACCGTGCTCGCGCACGGCGATCTGCACGCCCGGGTTCTCGATCGCGGTGGCCACGTGGCCCGGATAGTCGACCCAGATGTGGTCGAACGACATGTGCAGCGAGTAGGGGATGTGCTTGTAGGCGAGGATGCTGGCCAGCACCACGGCCCGGCTCTCGCAGTCGCCGCGCTTCTGGGCGAGCGCCTCGCGCGTGGTCGGAAAGTACCAGGGCACCCCGGCGGTCTGCCAGTCGTAGGCGTATGGCATGATGCGCGTGAGCACGGCCTGCTCGATGAGTCGCGGATCGTTGGGCAGCGTGCGGGCGATCGGCGCGACCGCGGCCGGGTCGATGGTGGGGTGGCTGATGTGCTCGATGCTGTGCACGAGCGTCATCGGGTTCGGGTAGAGCACGAAGAAAAAGAACACGAGCGCCGCCAGCAGGCGCAGCTTTCGCGAGATCCTCATGTCGTTCAGTGTACCCGGCCGGGCACGCGACACGCCGCAAACCGGCATCGCGGGCCAACGGTGTGCGGAGGGCGCAGGGCCTGCTGCCGCCGCAGGCCCGGGTGAGTCAGGCCTGCGCGTGCTAAAGGCGCGACGTGAGCCAGTGCCAGGCGTGGTGGATCTGGTGACTGATCTTGCCGAGCAGCCCCACGCGCGCGAATGTCGAGGCCGCTACCAGGCGCACGGCGCCGATCTTGTGGCCGTCGACGTAGGCCTGCGCCTGCCCCAGGGTCTCGCCCTGCGTCACCGGTAGCGCGACCGTGGTGGGGGCGGCGACGTGGCTGGAGACTTGCGCCCCGATGCGCAGCGAGGCGGTGATGGGGGCCGCGGTCACCAGGTCGAGCTTGCCGTCGTGCCACGGCACCGTAGCCTGGGCCAGCCTGGTGCCCGTGGGCCACACGGTGCGCACCGCGTACTGGCTGGCCGACCAGTGGAACAGTTTGACGGCGTCGGTCAGCCGCTGGGCGTCGCTGGGCTCGCCCAGCAAGGTGACCAGCATGCGGTGGCCGTGCCACTTGCCGGCGGCCGCGATGCAGTAGCCGGCGGGGTCGGTCCAGCCGGTCTTGACGCCGTAGGCCCAGGGGTAGTCCTCGAGCAGCTCGTTGTGACTGACCAGCTCGCGCGGGTACGGGTGGTGCGCCCACGGGATCGTCGCCGTGGCGTGGTCGACGTAGCCGGCGAAGCGCGGGTCGCGCATGGCGATGCGGGCGAGGCGGGTGAGATCGAGGGCGCTCGTGTAGTGGCCCGGCGCGGTGAGCCCGTGCGGGTTGGCGTAGTGCGTGTTGGTCAGACCGAGGGCGACGGCCTTGGCGTTCATGAGCGCCACGAACTTCGCCTGCGTACCGGCAACGGCGTCGGCCAGGTCGGCGGCGGCGTCGTTGGCGCTCTGGATGAGCAGCGCCTGCAGGAGCTGGTCGACGGTGAGCTTTTCGCCCTTGACCAGGTAGATCTCGTCTTGGCCCACGCCCACGGCGTCGCGCGGCGTCGTGATGACGGTGGCCAGATCGTGGAAATGTTCGAGCACGAGCAGCCCGGTCGTGATCTTGGTGGTCGACGCCATGGGCAGGCGTTCGTTTTCGTTCTGGCTGGCCAGCACGACGCCAGTGTCCTGGTCCATGACGACGTAGGCCTTGGCGCTCACGGTGGGCGGCGGCGGCGCCGTGGCCGCGGCCGCCGGCCGCGGCCACCCCGCCGCCCCCAGCGCGGCCAGCGCGAGCAGCGTCGCGGCCACGACCAGCGACCGCACGAGGCGGTGCGAGGCGCGCGGAGGGGTGCTGCGGGGGAAGCGGTGCATGCCGCCCCGTAGTGTATACTCCCCCGCCATGCAGATGAACGCGCGCCCCGCGCTGATCTCGCGCATCGGCCGACTTCTGCGCGCCAAGGAATCCCTTGTCTTCTACGCCGTCGGTCTCAGCGCGCTCGATCTCGCGGCGCCGCTTGCGACTGGCTGGCTGTTTCGCCACCGCTCCCTCTCGTCACTGCTGGGCGCCGGCAACAGCGTCATCGGCGACGCCGCCGCCGGGCGCCGCCTCACGGTGCTGGCGGTCGCCGTGGCTTACCTGCTGGTCTCCGCCTTCTTCACCGCCGGCTACCTGCGCTCGCTGCTCGGCAAGCTACATTGGGGGCCGCGCGACGCGCGTCAGTTCAGCAGGCTCCTCGCCCTGCTCGTGCTGGCGACCGCGATCTCGTGGGGGATCGCGGCGGCGGAACACGCAGCTGACGGCCACGTGAGCGACGCGGTGCTCCTGTTGTCGGCCTTCGTCGGACAGACCGTGGTCTACGTGCCGCTGCTTTACGCCGAGTACGCCATCGTGGCGAGCAACGTGGGCGTGGGCCGCGCCCTCGTGCGCTCGGTGCAGACCTTCGTCGCCAACGGCTTCGTCAGCCTGCTCGTGCTCTTCGGCCTGTTCGAGATCTCGCTGCTGCTCTGGCAGTTCCTGCCCGGCAGCTCGGGCGACGCGCTCGCCCTGGGCTCGACGGTCATCATCCACGTGCTCGTCTGGGGCAGTGTAAGCTTCCTGTCCGACGTGGTGCTGCTGAGCGTGTACATCGACTCCATCGAGCGGGGAACACTCCCTCCGAACTAGGGACGGAAGGTGACCATGGCACTCACGAGACAGTCCACCGAGCTCGAGCGCGGCGTCGAGCGGCAGATCGTGCTGCAGGTGGGGCCGCTCGTCGGCATCGACGTCAGACCGAGCCGGTTGTTCGTGTGGTACGGCAGCGAACGCACCGACACCGAACGCATCGTCAGCCTCGACAAGGCGCCGCGCGTGCTGCGCCGGGCACGGCCGCGGCGCTACCTGCAGCTGCCGGGCGTCGAGGTCTCCTACCTTGGCAACCCGGCGGTCACCCTGGCTCTGGCCTCGGGCGCCTGGTACCGGCGCCTGCGCGACTCCATGGTGGGGCCGCCCGGCTGACACTCAAGTGCGGCGCAGGCGAACGCCGACCGGCAGCGTCGTCGGCCCGCTGCAGCGTCACCCGGCGTTGCCTGTGCAGACAGCGCGTCTGACAGTCAGGGCGCACCGGCTTTCGGGTATCATCTCTGTCCGAGCCACGATCGGCCCAAGGCACAGGCGGGGGGTCATTTTGGTCGATCAGTCGTTGAGGGCACCGGCGCCGCCGCCGCTGTGGCCGCGACCCGAGCAGATCGAACCGTATTGGGTGTACGAGCGCCGTCGCCGGCGCCATCGTCTGCTCGTGTCCGGCGCCGTCGCGCTGGCTCTCCTGGTCGTCGTTGTCGCGACGTTCCTCGTGTTGAACGCGCGCGGCAACTACCTCGACGGCAAGCGGGCCCTCGCTGCCGGCGACTACGACCTCGCCATCCGGAGTCTCGACAACGCCAAGGTCGTGGGTCTCCCCTACCCGAACGCCCACAGCCTTCTGGCCCAGGCCGTCGCGCTGGCCAACGGCCAGGCCCAGTACGACACCTACCTCTCCGCCGCGCCGACCGCCGCGACGCGCGACCTGCGCCGCGCTGCCGCTCTCTTCCAGGCCGGACACTACAGCGCGGCGCTCACTCAGGTGCGCGACCTGTCCAGCAGCCGTGTGCCCCCCGCGGTGGCCCGCGCCCTGTCGGCGCGCAGCAACGGCGCCGTCGCCGCGCTGCTGCTGCTGGCCGGAGCCGAGCAGGCGTTCGCCGCCCACGACTGGAGCGTAGCCGGCAGCTCGGCGGCCGGCGTGCTCGTCTCGTACCCACGTTGTGGCGTCGCGGCCGCGCTGGTCGCGGCCGCCGGCCGGCGCGAACGCGCCCAGCCCGTGGCCCTGAACGCCGCCGCGCTGGTCGCGGCAGGCCGCTGGACGGCCGCCCGCGCGGCCGCGCGCCGCGCCCTGTCGATCGACCCCACCTATCCCGGAGCGGCCGCGCTGCTGGCGCGCATCGACGCCACCATCGCGCACCGCAAGGCTCTGGCCAGGAAGAGGGCGGCTGCCGCGGCTGCCGCGGCTGCGAAGCTGGCCAACCCGACCACCTCGGCCACGACCACCACGCCCCCGGCATCGACCACAAAACCCGCGCCGCCGCCGCCATGAGCGGCACGCGACACCTGACCCGGCTGCACGCCGGCGCGGCGACGCTCGCGATCGGGCTGCTGGCGCTCTTCGCCGGAGCGGCGGCATTCGCCGGCCCGGGCGCGGCTGCCGCCGCAGCCGCCACGCCCGCCGGCGGCCCCGCCTGGGCGACGATCGCCGACCCCTTCCCGGGCGTCACGGGCGAGCGCCAGATCGCCACCTTCGGCACGGCCGGCGTCGTCGTGGTCGGCAGCGGCGGCACGATCGCCGTGAGCACCAACGGCGGCGCCACCTGGACCCGACGGGCGCTGCCCGGCGGCGCCCAGAAGGCCGTACGAGCGGTCGCCTTCAGCGACGCGCTCCACGGCTGGGCGGTGGGGGCCGCCGGCCAGATCGACGTCACGACCAACGGCGGCGTCACCTGGAAGGCGACACCCGAGATCGGCACGTTCACCGCCGTCGCGGCCGCCACGAGCGCCCCGCTGGTCTGTGTGCTGGGAGCGTCGCTGCTCACGGCCACCAACGTCGCCGCGCCCGTCTGGACGCCCGAAGCGGCGACTCTCACGCTGCCCACGGCGCCGGTCTCGATCGTCGCCGGCCCCGACGGCGTCGACCACCTTGACGGCTTCGCCGCGGCGAGCGGCGCCCGCGGCAGTCTGATCACCAGGAATGCCGACGGCTCGTGGACCGCTCAGACAGGCCTGGACGAGCCGGTCACGCTGGCGCTGGCGCCCGCGCCGGTGTGGGGCACCGGCACGCCCCAGCTGTTCGCCGTCGGGGCCAGTGACGTGCAGGGCAGCGGCGACGCGGGCGCTTCGTTCCAGGCCCTGCCGGCGCTGCCGGCCGCGACGCCGACGCTGGTGTCGGCCGCCTACCTCGACGGCCCCGACCCGCAGCTCCTGGTCGGCGGCAAATCGGGCCTGCTCGCTCGTTACGACCTCGCGAGGGGCGCCTGGTCGGTCGACCGGGCGCCGCTCACCGGTACCGTTGCGTCAGTCGCCGCCGGGCCCGGCGGCGTCGCCTACGCGCTCTCATCGAGCGGCCACATCGAGCGCACCCTGTCGTACGGCGCCACGCCGCTGTCCCTCAAGATCTCCGCGACGACCGTATCGGGCAGCGCCGCCGCACAGTTCAGCGCGTCGTCGACGATCCGCGCCCAGGGCGACTTGGCCCTCGACGAGCGGCCGGCCGGCGGCTCCTGGAGAGCGCTCCACACGTGGCCCTGGTCGGTCGACTCAAGCGTGGCGGGGCAGGTCGACCACGCCCCGCCGTCCACCAGCCAGTACCGACTGCGCTTCGTCTACGCCGGACACAGCGCGGTCACGAGCGCCGCATATACCGTGCGCGTGCGGCCCATCATCACCGTCCCCAGCACGTCGCTGGTGGAGCGCAAAGGGGTCGCTTACCGCCTGAGGGGCCATGTCTCTCCGGTCGAGCGCGGTCGCAAGGTCACCATCTGGACCAATCGCGGCGGCGGCTGGCACAAGGTCGCGAGCGGCGCCGTGTTCGCCTTGGCCGGGGGCACATCGTTCGTCTCGCGGCAGTTCGGCACACCGCTCAGGGAGAGCTACGAGCTGCAGGTGCGCCTTCCTGCCAGCGGTGCCTACCTCGCGGCCAACAGCGCACTGATCCACGTGACGGTCAGGTAGCCAGCCGCCGGTCCGGCTCGGAGCGGCTCAGACCACCGCTCTCGATCGTGGGCCGACCTGGCTGCTACCGACTGGGCGACGTCGGCACTGCACCGGCGACCTGCGTCGGCTCATGAGCCCACGTTCACGTTCACCGCGGCGGTCACGTTGTTCGGGTTGGTAACGCCCGGCAGACCGCTCAGCGTGCCGACGAAGGGGTAGGAGCCGGCGGTGCCGCCGTCGTAGGCCGGCGAGCCCTCGCTCCAGGTGACGTCTGCGATCGCCGGGCCGCCGTAGCTCAGGCTGACGGTCACCGTGGTCGGCAGCGCGGCCTCGGCGTCGCCCAGGGACGTGCCGTTGGCGACCAGGACGTCGGAGATGGGATCGACCGCCGTCACGAAGGGCGCAGCCACGTTCACGTTCACCGCGGCGGTCACGTTGTTCGGGTTGGTAACGCCCGGCAG
>CAZFJE010000105.1:0-1934 GCA_964519555.1 uncultured Thermoleophilia bacterium | reverse complement strand
CCACGTTCACGTTCACCGCGGCGGTCACGTTGTTCGGGTTGGTAACGCCCGGCAGACCGCTCAGCGTGCCGACGAAGGGGTAGGAGCCGGCGGTGCCGCCGTCGTAGGCCGGCGAGCCCTCGCTCCAGGTGACGTCTGCGATCGCCGGGCCGCCGTAGCTCAGGCTGACGGTCACCGTGGTCGGCAGCGCGGCCTCGGCGTCGCCCAGGGACGTGCCGTTGGCGACCAGGACGTCGGAGATGGCGTCCGCCAACGTCACGAAGGGCGGGGCATAGGAGAAACGGTCGGCCGCCGACGTGGCGGTCGTGCCGGCGAGCGTCGTGACGGTGACGTCGACCGTGCCCGTGCCGGCCGGTGCAGTGGCCGTGATGGTCAAGCTCGACGTCACCACGACACCGGTCGCCAGCACGCCGCCGAACTTGACCGCCTGGCTGATGTTCTTGGCGGTGTACAGGTTGGTGCCTGTGATCTTCACCACGGTGCCGCGAGTCTGCGGACCGCTGCCCGGGCTGACGCCGGTCACCGTCGCGACCGCGTAGAAGGTGAACTGGTCGCCAGGTTTCGCGACGGCGCTGGTGCCGCCGGGCGTCGTCACCCGCACGTCCCAGGCGAGACCTTGGTGCTTCGGCGTGATCGCGGTGATCGTGGTCGCGGTCACCTTGACGATCGTCGCGGCGACGCTGCCGAACGTGACGGCCGTGGCGCCGGTGAAACCGGCGCCGGTGACGGTCACGGTCGTGCCCCCGGTGGTGGGCCCATACGCCGGGCTCACGGCGGCGACCACCGGCATCGCCCCCTTGAAGACGAAGCGGTCGGCCTTGACCACGGCGCTCGTGCCGCCCTTGGCGACCACGCGCACGTTCACGGTGCCCGTGCCCCGGGGGGCGCGCGCAGTGAGCAGGACCGCGGACTTCACCTTTATGCTGGTCGCGGCCGTCGCGCCGAACAGGACTTTCTTGACGACGCTCTTGCCGCCGACGGTGAAGTGCTTGCCGCGGATGGTGACGGTGGTGCCGCCGACCGTTGATCCGTTCGCCGGGCTCACGGCGGTGACGACGGGCCTGGTCACGGCGAGCGCGGCAGCCGGCGACGAAAGGCAGGCGACGACCAACACGGCGATGACGAGCCCCGTCACGCCCAAGCCGAACCTGCGGACACCCCTCACGGTGATCGCCTCCCGCTGCGTCTCTTCACGGCAGGTCAGAGCCCACCGCTCGTCGACCTGATTCCCCGATCGCTCATCGTATGCGCGAGTCTTCGCCGTTGCGAGAGTCGCCGCGCCATGTCCGTCGTCGCCGGTGACAACGCTCGCCCCGACCCGCGGGGCCGCTCGGGCAGCGGCCCGCGACCCTAGTGCCCGCCTACTCCCACTCGATGGTGCTCGGCGGCTTGCTCGAGACGTCGTAGACGACGCGGTTGACCTCGGGGACCTCGTTGATGATCCGCGAGGAGACCTTTTCGAGCAGCTCGTAGGGCAGGCGCGCCCAGTCGGCGGTCATGGCATCGTCGCTTTTGACGGCGCGAATGGCGATCGGATAGGCGTAGGTGCGCTCGTCGCCCTGCACGCCCACCGAGCGGATCACCGGCAGGATGGCGAAGCACTGCCAGAGCTCGCGGTAGAGGCCGGCGTTCTTGATCTCTTCCTGCAGGATGGCGTCGGCGCGCTGCAGGATGTCGACGCGCTCGGCAGTGACCTCGCCGATGATGCGGATGCCCATGCCCGGCCCCGGGAACGGCTGGCGCCAGACGATGCGCTCGGGCAGCCCGAGCTCCTCGCCCACGGCGCGCACCTCGTCTTTGAACAGCAGGCGCAGCGGCTCGACCAGCTCGAAGCCCATCTCTTCGGGCAGGCCGCCCACGTTGTGGTGGCTCTTGATCTTGGCCGCCTGGCGGGTGCCGCTCTCGATCACGTCGCTGTAGAGGGTGCCCTGCAC
>CAZFJE010000104.1:0-11383 GCA_964519555.1 uncultured Thermoleophilia bacterium | reverse complement strand
CGACTTGCTGAACAGCGGGCCGATCCAGTCGGACGGGTCGGGATAGTCCATGTACCAGTCGGTCAGGCCGATCGGCACGTTGGCGCTCTGGCGCTCGATCAGGCCCCAGTAGGGCGCCTCGGCGAGCTGCTTGATCTGGGCCTTCACACCGACCTGGGCGAGGTCGTTCTGGATGCTCTGGGCGAGCTTGGGCATGGGGTCGACGTTGTGCGTGTAGAAGGTCACCGAGAAGCCCTTCGGATAGCCCGCCTGCGCCAGGAGTTGCTTGGCCTTGGCCGGGTCGTACGTGTAGAACTGGGCGCCATCTACGTGGCCTGGCATACCCTCGGGGAAGACCTGGTTCAGCGGCTGCGCCTGCCCATAGAGGAGCTTCTGGATCTTGGTGGTATCGATCGCGTAGTTCATGGCCTGACGCACGAGCAGGTTGTTGAACGGCTTCACGTGCACGTTCATGAACACGTAGTACCAGCCCACCTGGGGCGCGGCCGTGACCTGCTTCTTCCAGGTCGGGTTGCTCGTGATCTGTACGTACTGGCCCGAAGGAATGCCGCTGCCCAGCACGTCGATCTGGCCGCTCTGCAGCTGCAGCAGCGCCGTTGTGGAGCTGGCGGCGAACTCGAACTTGAGCTGGTCGAGGTAGGGGCGGCCTGTCACGAAGTAGTTCGGGTTGCGCTTGAGCACGATGTCCTGGCCGTTGCTCCAGTGGTCGAAGATGAACGGCCCAGTGCCCAGCGGGTGCCGGGCGATCGCGCTGTTGGAGTACTTGGCCACCCACTCCTTGGCCAGGACCGCGGTGAACGGCAGGGCCATGACATCGTCGAAGACGTAGTTGGGCTGCGTCAGGTCGATCTCGAGCGTGTAGCGGTTGACGACCTTGATGCCGGCGGCGTGCGCCGCCTTGCCGGCCGCCAGCGCCTTGACGCCCACGATCGAGTCGTACAGGTAGCCGGCCGGCGCGCGCGGCGAGGTCTTGGGGTTGAGCATACGCTCCAGAGACCACTTGAAGTCGGACGCCGTGACCTCGCGGCTCACCGGTGCCTGGAACATGACGCCGTGGCGCAGGTGGAACGTGTAGGTCTTGCCGTCGTTGGTGATGCCGCCGTTGGCCACCGAGGGCACCACAGTGGCGATGTCGGCGGTCACGACCGCCGGTCCCGGGGCGGTGGCGTAGGTCAGCAACTGGTTGAAGATGCAGTGCTCGATCGACCACGACTCGATCTCCCAGGCGACAGCCGGGTCGAGCCCGGTGGGCTCGCCCTGGAACGAGACGTTCAGCGTACCCCCTGACTTGGGGGTGGTGCTCGTCGTCGCGGCGCCGCCACCGCTGGCGCCCGTCGAGCTGCCGCAACCTGCAAGCAGGGCGACGAGCCCGGCCACCGCCACAACCAGCAGGGCGAGCGTCCATCTGGGACAGTGTTCCTTGCGTGGTGCTGCCATGGTGACCCCCCCGGCGCGGCATGCGCGCCTTGCAGCGCTCACCGGCGCCGCTGCTGTGGGTCGAAGGCGTCGCGCAGACCGTCGCCGACCAGGTTGAAGGCAAGAACCGTGATCATGATGCACAGGCCCGGGAAGAGCGTGAGCCAGAGAGCGCTCGTGTAATACTGCTGGCCGTCGGCGATCATCTGTCCCCACGATGGCGTCGGTGGCTGCACGCCGAGGCCGATGAACGACAGCCCGGCTTCGAGCAGGACGGTGGTGGCGATGCCCAGGCTCGTGTAGACGATGATCGGCGCCACCAGGTGGGGCAGGATGTGGTTCGTCAAGATGCGCCGGTTCGTGCACCCGGTCAGGCGCGCCGCCATCACGAACTCTTTCTCACGGATCGACAGCACCTCGCCGTGGATGACGCGCGTCATCGGCGCCCAGTAGACGATGCCGATGACCACGACCAGCACCCAGATGCCGGGGTGGCTGATCGACGACGACAGGGCGATCGCCAGCAGGAAGATGGGGAAGGCCAGCATGACGTCGGTGGCGCGCATGATGAGCGTCTCGAGCCAGCCGCGGAAGTAGCCGGCGAGAATGCCGAAGATCACGCCGAGCAGCAGCGCGAAGCCGTTTGCCAGGACGCCGATCACCAGGCTCACGCGCGCGCCGTACATGAGCCGGCTGAGCATGTCGCGGCCGAGCAGGTCGGTGCCCAGCCAGAAATGCCGGTTGGGAGCCACAGGCTGGCCCTTGGCGGTGAGCCCGCTGTCGTACTGGGTGAGCGGATTGTGCGGCGCCAGCCAAGGGGCGCCGACCGCGACGATGATGAGCAGGGCGACGACGACGAGGCCGGCGACCGCGAACTTATCTTTCCGAAAACGCCGCCAGACCTGGCTCCAGGTGCCGCGCGTCTCGATGATCTCGGCCTCGGGCAGCCACTCGCCGTATGCCTCGGCGCTGATCAGCTCCGACGTTACCAGGCCGTCGATGCTGTGTCGGCCCTCGTCTTCGAGTACCACCTCGAACTCGGGCTCCAGCCTGCGTTCGCCGTCGTGAGCGAGGTCAGAGCGGTAGTCCGGAATGAGCTCGTCGGGGGGCAGCTTGGGGCTCATGAGGCGTCGCCTCCCGGGGTAGTCTGGCCGGCCGCCGCCGTGCCGGCCGCCGCCGCGCGGTCTTCGGCCGACCTGATCTTGGGATAGTCGGCGGCGCTCACCAGGTGACAGGCCGCGAAGTGGCCGGGCCTGATCTCGCGCAGCACGGGGTCGTCGACGTCGCACAGGCCTTTCTGGGCCGCCGGGCAACGCGTGTGGAAGTGGCAGCCCGAGGGCGGCGAGGCGGGGCTCGGCACGTCGCCGGCGAGCACCACGGGGCGCCGCCGCTCCTCGACCAGCGGGTCGGGGATGGGCACGGCCGACAGCAGCGCCTGGGTGTAGGGGTGGAAGGGCTCGCCGTAGAGCTCGTGGTTGGCGGCCAGCTCGACGATGCGTCCCAGGTACATGACGGCCACCCGGTCGGAGATGTGGCGCACCACCGAGAGGTCGTGGGCGATGAACAGGTAGGTCAGCCCGAAGCTGCGCTGCAGCGCCTGGAGCAGGTTGATGATCTGCGCGCGGATCGACACGTCGAGCGCGCTGATGGGCTCGTCGCAGACGATGAAGTTGGGCTCGACCGCCAGGGCGCGGGCGATGCCTATGCGCTGGCGCTGGCCGCCCGAGAACTCGTGCGGGTAGCGGTTGATCGTGTTGGGGTTGATGCCGACCAGGTTGAGCAGCTCCTTGACCCGGTCCTCGCGCTCGCCGCGCGGGCGCAGGTTGTGCACGAGCAGCGGCTCGCCCACGATGTGGCCCAGCGACATGCGGCTGTTCAGCGAGGCGTAGGGGTCTTGAAAGATCATCTGCATGCGTCGGCGCTGGCGGCGCAACGCGCCGCCGTGCAGCCGGGCGAGGTCGGCGCCCTCGTAGAAGACTTGGCCGGCGGTCAGCTTTTCGAGCTGCAGGATGGCGCGCCCAGTGGTCGACTTGCCGCAGCCCGACTCGCCGACCAGGCCGAGCGTCTCGCCGCGCAGCACGTCGAAGCTGAGGCCGTCGACGGCACGCACCGCGCCGACCTTGCGCTGCACGATCACGCCTGAGGTGATGGGAAAGTGCACCTTGAGGTCGGTGATGCTGACCAGCGTGTCGCCGCCGTCGCCGTCGGCGCCCGTCGAGGGCGGCTTGTCGGGCACGCCCGCGGCGCCTGGTGCGACCGACCCGTCTGGGGCTTGGGGCACGGCGGGCACGGCGTAGGGGTCGCCGGCCATCTCAGACGACCGCCGTCGCCATCAGCTTGTCTGAGTGAAAGCAGGCCGACAAACGGCCCGGCGTGGTGGGGGTGAGCTCGGGGCGCTCCAAGCGGCACTGCTCGGTGCGCAGCACGCAGCGCGGCGCGAATGCGCAGCCCGGCGGCAGGTGCGCGAGATCGGGCGGCAGGCCTTCGATCGACTGGAGCGTCAGCTTGCGCGGTTCGTCCAAGCGCGGCACCGAGCGCAGCAGGCCGACCGTGTAAGGGTGGTGCGGGTGACCGAAGAGCTCCTTGGCGGTGGCCGACTCGACGATGCGTCCGGCGTACATCACGAGGATGCGTTCGGTCATGCCGGCGACCACGCCGAGGTCGTGGGTGATCAGCATGATGGCAGCGCCGTAGTCGCGCGAGAGCTGTTTCATGAGGTGCAGGATCTGCGCCTGGATCGTGACGTCGAGCGCCGTGGTGGGCTCGTCGGCGAGCAGCAGCTTGGGGTTGCACGACAGCGCGATGGCGATCATGACGCGCTGGCGCATGCCGCCCGAGAACTGGTGAGGGTAATCGTGCAGGCGCTCGGCCGCCTTGGGTATGCCGACCGTCTCGAGCAGCTCGATCGAGCGTTTCACCGCGTCTGAGTGGCTCACGCCCAGGTGGTTCTCGATGCCCTCGGTCATCTGCCGCTCGATCGACAGCACCGGGTTCAGCGAGGTGACGGGGTCCTGGAAGATCATCGCCATGTCGCGGCCGCGCACGCGGCGCACCTCGCGTTCGGGCAGGGCGAGAAGGTCGCGCCCCATGAACTCGACGCTGCCGCCGATAGTGGAGTTGCTCATCATGCGCACGAGACCGAGGATGGCGAGCGCGCTGATGCTCTTGCCGCAGCCAGACTCGCCGACCAGCCCGACCGTCTCGCCGGGCGCGATGGCAAAGCTCACGCCGTCGACGGCGTGGACCTCACCTTCCTGGCTGTCGAACGTCACAGCGAGATCGGTGACTTTGAGCAGATTGTCTCCCTGCGCTGACACAATCCGTATCAAAGGTTTTTCTGGGGTCTTTGGCAAGTAGCGTGGGGTGATGGGGCGACGGATCGACGCGCGCCGCAGCGGCTTTACCCCACGCGAGACGGCGGCCGGGCGGCGCACGCCGTCGCGACGATACGCCCTGTTTTTCCTAAATCACATATCGGAATGACCCTTGTCTTTCTGATATCGCATTGCCATACTGCCGTCATGCGAAGGTTCGTCACAGACAGGCTCCTGACTTGGGCCGACTCACCCGCCCGTCGGCCGCTCCTCGTGCGTGGCGCCCGCCAAGTCGGCAAGACGTGGGCGGTCGAAGACCTCGGCAACCGCCGGTTTCCCGGTGGTCTCGTGACCTTCGATCTCGAGCGCCGTCGCGACCTGCATCGCGTATTTGATGGTGACCTCGATCCCGGCCGCGTGCTGCTGGAGCTCGAGGTCGCACTCGGTCGGCGCATCAAGGCGGGCAACGACCTGCTGTTCTTCGATGAGATCCAGGCCTGCCCGCGAGCGATCATGGCTTTGCGCTACTTCTACGAATCGATGCCGGAACTTCATGTCGTTGCCGCGGGTTCGCTGCTCGAGCTTGCCCTTGGCGAGATCCCGTTTCCGGTGGGAAGGGTCGAGTCTCTCCGGGTGAGGCCCCTGAGCTTCGTCGAGTATCTCTGGGGAATCGGCCACGACATGGCGGCCGAGGTCGTACGTGAGGGGCCACACTCCGTTCCTGCTGCCACGCACGAGCTCTTGCTGGGACACGTTCGCGACTACCTGTTCGTTGGTGGCATGCCGGCAGCCGTGAACGCCTATGTGCGAAGTGGCAGCCTGCTGAGCGCGCTGCGTGTCCAGGACGACCTCATCACGTCGTATCGCGACGACTTTGCAAAGTACCGGCCCCGGGTGCGTGAGGACACGCTCGACGAGGTTCTGACTTCAGTCGCGCGATCGGTCGGATCGCAGCTCAAGTACGCGCGGCTGGCGACGAGCGTGACCGACCCGACCGTCAAGAGGGCGTTTTCCCAGCTCGAGAAGGCTTACCTCGTTTGCCGGGTCGAAGCGGTCAAGCATGTCGGCTTGCCGCTGGGCGCCGCGACAAGCCGGCGCTTCAAGGCGATCGTGCTCGATGTCGGTCTCATGCAGCGTCTGGCCGGTTTGCCGACAAGCATCGAGCTGGCGAAGAGCGATCTGCTCGGCATTCACAATGGGGCGGTAGCAGAGCAGTTCGTTGGGCAGGAGATGTACGCTGCGAAGTATGGAGACGACGACCTGTACTACTGGTCGCGCGACGCAAGGAGCAGCACGGCCGAGGTGGACTACCTTGCTCAGGTCGGCACGCGGGTACGCGCGATCGAAGTGAAGAGTGGATCCTCCGGGAGGCTTAAGAGCCTTCATCTCCTGCTGGCGGAGCAACCAGAGATCGCCCCTGGCCTCGTGTTGTCGGAGGCGCCGTATGCCGAACAGCCAGAGCAGCGGATCGTCTTCGTGCCGTTGTACTTTGCCGGGAATCTGGGCACCACGGGCGATCCCGATGGGGGGCTCTGTCGACCATGACGACGATCGGTCTTGCCCCGCTCGACCTGGCCACGCGAGCCCCGTTCGGCATAGCGCGCTGGAGCCACAGCGAGTTCGCCGACTTCGTGGTGACCATGACCGACGGCGTCGGGCTGACCGGCTTTGGCGAGGGGGCGCCCAACGCGCGCTACGACGAGACGCGCGACGGCGACGCGGCCGCGCTCGAAGCCCTGGCCGGCGCGCTCGAGGCGGTCGAGGGCGTGGCGGCGGTCGAGGCGTTCTGCGCCGCGCAGCCCGGGTTCCCCGCGCTGCGCGCCGCGCTCTCGGCCGCCGCCTGGGACCTCGCCGGCAAGCAGGCCGGCGAGCCGGTCTGGGCGCTGCTGGGGCTCGAGCAGGCCACGGTGCGCACCTCGCTGACCATCCCCATCGGCGACCCCAAGACCATGCTGGCCCAGGCACGCGCGGCCGCCGACTTTCGCATACTCAAGGTCAAGCTCGGCTTCGACGGCGACCTCGATGTGGCCAAGCGACTGGCCCACGAGCTGCCCGACCGCCGCTTTCGCTACGACGCC
The DNA here is from genome assembly GCA_964519555.1 of uncultured Thermoleophilia bacterium. Classification (GTDB taxonomy): domain Bacteria; phylum Actinomycetota; class Thermoleophilia; order UBA2241; family UBA2241; genus Bog-752. The sequence continues at coordinate 4,575 of CAZFJE010000104.1, read as the reverse complement.
AACGAGGGCTGGGACCGCGAGCGCGCGGCGCGTTCGCTCGAGGTGCTGGCCGACCTGAACGCCGAGCTCGTCGAGCAGCCGCTGCCGGCCGCCGACCTCGAAGGCCAGGCCTGGCTGCTCGACCGCTCGCCGGTGCAGCTCTTCGGCGACGAGGCGCTGCTCGACCTCGCGCACTTGGACGACGTCGTCGAGCTCTACGACGGCTTCGTCGTGAAGCTCGCCAAGGCGGGCGGCATAGCCGCCGCGGCGGCCCTCATGACCGCCTGTCGCGAGCGCGCCAGCCGGGTGCTGCTCGGCTGCATGGTCGAGTCGAGCCTGGGGATCGCCGCCGGCCTGCACCTGGCGAACCTCGCCGACTACGTCGACCTCGACGGCTTTCTGCTGCTCGCAGACGACCCGTTCACGGGTCTGCCGCGTGCCGGCGACACGCTTACGGCGCCCGACTTGCCCGGATTGGGCGTCGCGCTTGTGGCGGCACTCTAGAAGGCTCGCCGCCGGGTCGCCGCAAAGCCGCTAAGCCGCCGCCGTCCCGCTCGCCGGCGCGCCTCTAAGCCGTCAGCTCGTCGTACAGGCGGCGTCCCGCGGCGGCCATCGCGTCGTAGCCGCCCTCGCCGTCGCTCATCACCGCCAGCACCAGGGTCTCGCCGGCCGGCGTGCGCACCACACCGCAGTCGTGGCAGAAGCGGCCGTCGGGCAGGTCGTCGCCGGGCTTGCCGGCGTAGGTCGCGCCTTCCGGCAGGCCGCGCGGCAGTCCGTCGCGGTGTTCCTGCAGGGCAAGCGAGGCAAGCACCCGCTCGCAGGCCGCCGCGCCGATCCGGGGGTCGCCCGCGACGAGCAGCTCGAGCAGCTCGGCCAGATCGGCCGCGCAGGTCAGGTTGTCGCGGCCGGCCGCGGCCGCCGGCCAGTCCATCATCTGCCGTCGCAGGGCGCTGTGGGCCAGGCCCAGCTCGGCGGCCAGAGCGTTGACCCTGCCGAAGCCCACGGCGGCGATCACGGCGTTGGTGGCGTCGTTGTCGCTCACCACGAGCGCGAGATGCAGACAGTCGGCGAGGGCGAGCCGGGCCGGGTGGCGAAAGCCGCGCAGCACCCCGGCGCCGCCGACCGACTCGTCGGGCCGAAAGGCGTGGGGCTGCGCTTCGTCGATCTCGCCGGCCGCGACCGCCCGCCAGAAGGTCGCGCCGAGCAGCACCTTGATCGTGCTGAACGAGGGCAAGGCCGCCCGGCCGCGCGCGTCGGCGACGCGGCCGGTGGTCAGGTTCTTGGCGTGCCAGGCGATCACGAAGGCGATGATACATCGGCCCCGGCCGCCCGATTTGCCACCGTCGCCGTCTGGGAAACGTTGACAGGGCTCTCCGCCCTCATGAGTTAATGGCCTCACGCCGGTGCAGGCAATGTGCCGCGGCTCAGGTCCAGCGACCCCTGCGGAGGGCGGTCAATGACGAGGGGCGGATTCCTTAAGTGGCTGATCGGCGCGATCGGTGCGGTCGCCCTGGGCGGCATCGTCTATCCGGTCGTGCGGTTCCTCAAGCCTCCCGCCACGAGCACGGCGGCCATCGGTCAGGTCGTCAACCTCGGCTCGTTCTCGTCGTTTCCGGCCGGAAAGCTCACGACGGCCACGGTCAACGCTCACCCGGTCATCGTGACCAACGTGGGCGGCAAGCCGGTCGTCTACTCGGCGATCTGCACCCATCTTGGCTGTGTCGTCTCGCCCAGCGGCAACGAGCTGCACTGCCCTTGCCACGGCAGCGTCTACTCCGCGGCCGGCACGGTCGTGCACGGTCCGGCTCCTCTGCCGCTGCCCTTCTATAGCGCCAAGATCAGCGGCGGCGCGCTGCTGGTCGGACCGGTGACCTTCACGCGGGCGAGCTACCCGACTTGGTACAAGGGGCAGTTCTCGTGAGCGTCGACGACACCACACCGCAAGGAGGCGACGTGAGCCAGACCGACGTCGGCCACGACGCGCCGGCCCACGGCCGCATGCCGGGTCCGCTCGCCTGGATCACCAACCGGCTCGGCATGGAAGAGCTCATGGAGGACCAGTACAACCGCATCGTGCCGGTCCACGCCACCAACTACATCTACTGCTTCGGCGGCATCGCCTTCATCCTCTTCCTCATTCTCGCGGTCACCGGCATCATGATGGTGGTCTATTACCAGCCCACGCCCGACGCCGCCTACCAGAGCGTCGTGAACATCTCCACCAACGTCGCCTTCGGCTGGTGGATCCGCTCCATCCACAAGTGGGCCGCCACCGGCATGGTGGTGCTCGTGTTCGTGCACATGCTGCGCGTCTTCTTCACCACCGCCTACAAGCGCCCGCGCGAGCTCAACTGGATCAGCGGCGTGGTGCTCCTCGGGGTCACCATGGCCTTCGGCTTCACCGGCTACCTGCTGCCCTGGGACCAGAAGGCCTACTGGGCGACGCGCGTGGGCACCGACATCGCCGGGTCCACCCCGTTCATCGGCCACTTCCTGCTGGTCAGCCTGCGCGGCGGCGAGAACATCACCGGCGCCACGCTGGGGCGCTTCTTCGACCTGCACGTGCTCGTGCTGCCGGTGATCATCGTCGTCTTTCTGGGCGCGCACTTCTTCATGATCCGCCGGCACGGCATCTCCGGAAAGCTCTAGAGGACGGGAGGAGAGGCTCGTGGCCGACATCGTCGACAGACCCCGTCAGGAGCACACCTCCCGGTACTACTGGGAGCGCGAACACTCGCCCGGCGAGAAGTTCATTCCGTACTTCTGGCAAGAAGCCGTCTCGCAGATCATGATCCTGGCGCTCTTCCTGGCCGTCGTCGGCGGCCTGGCGCTGCTCTGGCCGGCGTCGCTCGGGCAGCGCGCCAACGCGCTCGTCACGCCGCCCAACACCAAGCCCGAGTGGTACTACCTGAGCCTCTTCCAGCTCCTCAAGGTCGTGCCCGAGAAGGTCGGTCTGATCGCGCCCGCCGTGCTCGTCGTGTTGCTCATCATCTTGCCGTTCATCGACCGCAGTCCCGTCCGCAACCCGTTGAAGAAGCCGGTGACCACGACCATCGCCATCGTCGTGATCATCGCCACCGTCGTGCTCACCATCTGGGGGGCTGTGTCGTGACGAGTCCAAAAGGGAGGCGCATGAAACGCATCATCGTGGCTCTGGCCGCCCCGGCGCTCGTAGCGGCCTTCGTGGTGGCCGCCGGCTGTGCCAGTCTGGCGACGCCCGAAGCGCCGTCGAGCGGCTCGCCGACGACCGGCGGCACGAGCGCGGCCGTCACGGTCAGTCAGCAGGTCAAAGACGGCGCGTCGCTGTACGTGGCCTTCGCCTGCGTGCGCTGTCACGCCCCCAACGGCGTGGGCGGCGTGCCCAACCGCCTGAACGTGGGCGGCGACGACACCATCCCGGCCCTGAACAACGCCTACCGCGACACCTCGGAGCAGTTTCACAACGCGGCCCAGATCACGACCGTCATGATGCAGGGCAGCATCCTCAGCCACAAGCCCGGCGTCATCAACATGCCGTCGTGGAAGGGTGTCGTCAACGACGCGCAGGCAAGCGCCATCGCCGCCTACATCCTGGCCGGCTTCCCTCAGGTCGCGGGCGTCGCCTACGACGCCAACCCGGCTTCGGCCTCCGACATCTACACGGCTTTCGCCTGCATCACCTGTCACGGCCAGGTCGGCGGGGCGGGCGCCACGCCGGCGCCGGCTCCCAACCCGCTCAGCCCCGACAAGGCCGTGCCGCTCCTGCGCAACCCGGCCGACAACGTCACGATCGCCGACATGAGCACCACCATCACGGAGGGCTCCATCCCGCCGCCGGGCAAGGTGGGCGAGATCCTCATGCCGGCTTGGGGTCAGCTGCTCTCCACCCAGCAGCTCGCCAAGATCCTGCCCTACATCCCGGACGGGCCCAAGGGCAAAGCGCTGCCCGCCCCGCCGGCCGCACCGACGCTGCCGCTGGCAAGCGGCTCGGCGGCGGCGTCGAGCAGCGCGTCACCGGCCGCCTCGTCGAGCCCATGACAAGGCGGTCCGCATGAGCCTCACCGTGCTGTTCGGTCAGATCCCGCTCTCGCCGCCGCTGAGTACGCGTCTGATCGCCCTGGTGGTGATCGAGGTCGTCCTGCTCGCGCTCGTCGTGGCGTTGTGGTTCAAGTACGAGCAGTTCAAGAGGATCTCTGTCGACGAGTGGTGGGAGCGGCGCCGGCGGGCCGGCGTCTCGCCGCGCGTCGAGCGCATGATGCGCGAGTCGCACGAGCAATATCTGGCCGAACGCGCCGAGGCCGCCGAAAGCGGCCTGCTCGGCGGCGAGTCGCCCCCCGCGTCCGGCGAGGCGCCCCGCGCCTAGCGGCGCGAAGCCCGGATCGTCGGCCGCCTGGCGGTGCGCGTCGGGTGGCCTACGTACGGCGCGCGTCGGTCGGCCTACGTTACGGCATGCGCTCCCGCGTCGACGTGCACGATCTCGCCGGTGATCGCCCGCGACAGGTCCGAGAGCAAAAAGACGGTCGCATCGGCGACCTCTTCGGCGGTCACGTTGCGCCGTAGCGGCGTGTGGGTCTGCAGCAGCTCGAGCATGCCGGCGAAATCCTTGATGCTGCGCGC
>CAZFJE010000103.1:0-11413 GCA_964519555.1 uncultured Thermoleophilia bacterium | reverse complement strand
TGCTCGAGCCCTCCGACAGCCAGGAGGCCTACGACTTCGTGGCCTGGGCCTTCGAGCTCTCCGAAGAGTTCGACACGCCGGTGCTGCTGCGTTCCACGACGCGCGTCTCGCACGGCCGCGGTCAGGTCGTGCCGCGCGCGCCGCTGCCGGTCGAGTCGCCCTCGTACGTCAAAGACGTCGCCAAGTACGTGATGGTCCCCGAGTACGCCCGCGAACGTAATCGCCTGGCGCTCGCCCGACTCGACGCACTGCGCCGGCGCGCCGAGCAGTCGCCGCTCAACGTGCTCGAGGCCGGCACCAGCGACATCGGCATCATCTCGTCGGGGGTGGCCTACACCTACGCCCGCGAGGCCTTCCCGAAGGCCTGGTTCCTCAAGCTCGGCATGTCGCACCCGCTGCCGTACGGCAAGGTCGCCAAGCTCTACGACTCGGTGTCGCGCGTGTTCGTGGTCGAAGAGCTCGACCCGTTCATCGAAGACCAGGTGCGCGCCCTCGGCCTGCCGGTGGTCGGCAAAGAGGTCATCCCGAGCAACGGCGAGTTGAACCAGGAGATCGTCTTCGACGCACTGGAGCCGGTGCTCAAGCGCCGCCCGCCGCGGCGCAAGCGCCCCGTATACCCACCGCCGCCGGTGGTGACGCCGGCCCCCACGCCGGCCGCCGACCTGCCGGTTCGTCCGCCCGTGCTGTGTCCGGGCTGCCCGCACCGCGCCGTGTATGCCATGCTGCGCCGCCAGAAGGTCGCCGTCATGGGCGACATCGGCTGCTACACGCTGGGCGCGCTGCCGCCGCTGCTCTCGCTCGAAAGCTGCCTGTGCATGGGCGCGGGCATCGGCATGATGGCCGGCATGAACCGCATGCTGAAGCGCATCGCCGCCGTGTCGGTGATCGGCGACTCGACCTTCTTCCACTCGGGCATCACGGCCCTGGCCGACGCCCACTACAACCAGACGCCGGGCCTGGTGATCGTGCTCGACAACCGTACGACCGCCATGACCGGTCGCCAGGGCCACCCCGGCACCGGCCTGCACCCCGGTGGGGCAAGCGGCCCGGCGGTCGACATCGAGCAGCTCTGCCGCGGCATCGGCGTGCCTGTCAGCACCGTCGACGCCTTCGACGAAGCGGCCGTCAAGGCGGCCATCACCGACGCTCTTGCGGCCGGCGAGCTGCGTGTGCTGGTCGCCCTGGCGCCCTGTGTTCTCATCGGCACGGGCTCACGCGGAGCGGTGGTCGTCGACGACGACCGCTGCAACCTGTGCGGCCTGTGTCTCGAGCTCGGCTGCCCGGCGGTCGCGGCCGGCGACGAGTCGGTCGAGATCACCAGCGATTGCACCGGCTGCGGCGTGTGCCTGGCCGTCTGCGCGCGCGGCGCGATCAGCGCGCCCGAGCCGCCCGACGCTGCCGAGCCCCTCGAAGCCGCCCCCGCCGGGTCGTGAACGGCGTCTCCACAGTGGCGCTGGCAGGTGTGGGGGGTCAGGGCATCCTCCTGGCTGCCACGATCGTCGCCCAGGCCGCCATGGCGGCCGGCTTCGAGGTCAAGACGAGCGAGGTCCACGGCATGGCGCAGCGCGGCGGCAGCGTGGTGTCGACGGTGCGCTACGGCAAGCAGGTCTGGTCGCCGGTGGCGCCGCGCGCCGACCTTGTGATCGCCACCGAGACGCTCGAGGGCCGTCGTGCGCTGGGACTGCTGGCCGACAAGGGGACCCTGGTCTACGCGACCACGGTGATCGCGCCGGGCAGCGTGCTGCGCGGCGAGCGCGCCTACCCCGACGACTTGGCCCAGGCGGCCCAGGCGCGCCTCATCCAGCTCATCGCCGTCGATGCCGAAGCGCTGGGGCGCGAGGCGGGCTCGGTGAGGGCCGCCAACGTCGCCCTGGTGGGCGCGGCGACGCACGCGCTGCCCTTTGCCTCGAGTGCCTGGGAGCGCGCCCTCGAGCTGGCGGTCCCCGCCAAGATGCTCGAACTCAACCGGCGGGCGTTCGCCCTTGGCCGCGAGGCCGCCACAGCAACGGTCGCAGCAACCGAGGAGGGGTCGTGAAGGTCACTCAGGTGACGGTCTTTCTTGAGAACCGCAGCGGCCGGCTCGCCGAGATCGCCGACCTGCTCGGCCGCCGGGGCGTCAACATCCGCGGCTTTTCGACGACCGAAGCGGCCGAGTACGGCATCGTGCGGCTCATCGTGCCCGACCCGGTGGCCGCCCGCGAGATCCTGCACGATGCGGGCTTCACCACTCACCTCTCGCAGGTCATCTGCGTGGCGGTGAGCGACGAGCCGGGCGGTCTCGCGCGCGTGCTCGACACGCTCGCCGAACAGAAGATCTCGGTCGACTATCTCTACAGCATCTCGTTCAACAACATCTGCTTCGCGGTGCACGACATCGAGCACGCCGTCGAGCTGCTCGCCGGCAAGGTCACGCTGCTCTCCGACGAGCAGGTGAAGATCCTGTGAGCGTCGTCGCGGCTGCCGGGGCGGTCTCGGCCGACAAGGCCGGCGGCAACCACTGGCAGAAGGCCGCCGAGACCATGGCGGTCGAGCGGCTGCACGACACCCAGCTCGAGCGCCTGCGCGCCACACTGCGCAGTGCCGTCGACAACGTGCCCTTCTACCGCCGCCGGTTAGACGAAGCCGGCATCGCGCCCAACGACCTGACGTCGCGCGACGGCGTTGCCGCCCTGCCCTTCACGACCAAGGCCGACCTGCGCGACCACTACCCGTTCGGCATGTTCGCGGTGCCCCGCGACCGGCTGGTGCGGGTGCACGCCTCGTCGGGCACCACGGGCAACCCGACCACCGTGGGTTACACCCGCGGCGACGTCGAGCTGTGGGCCGACCTGATCGCGCGCACCCTGGCGGCGGGCGGCATGAAGCCCGGCGACATGCTGCAGAACGCCTACGGCTACGGCTTGTTCACCGGCGGCCTCGGCCTGCACTACGGCTGCGAGCGCCTCGGCGCCACCGTGCTGCCCATCTCGGGCGGCAACACCGACCGCCAGCTCAAGCTCATGCGCGACTTTGGCGTGACGGCGCTGTCGTGCACGCCCTCGTACGCCCTCTACCTGGCCGAAGCGGCTCGCGACCACGGCTTGCGCCCCGCCGACCTGCCCATCAGGGTCGGGTTTCACGGCGCCGAGCCGTGGAGCAACGAGATGCGCCGCCAGATCGAGGCCGCCCTGGGCATCGACGCGCTCGACATCTACGGCCTCTCCGAGATGGGCGGGCCGGGCGTCGCCTTCGAGTGCCTCTGCAAGGCGGGCATGCACGTGAGCGAAGACCACTACCTCGTCGAGATCGTCGACCCCGACACGCTCGAGGAGGTGCCCGAAGGCACGGTGGGCGAGCTCGTCGTGACCACCCTGAGCCGGGTTGCGCAGCCGCTGGTGCGCTACCGCACGCGCGACCTCTGCAGCCTGAGCTCGGCGACCTGCGACTGCGGCCGCACCCTGGCGCGCATGAGCAAGCCCGTCGGTCGCACCGACGACATGCTGATCATCCGCGGTGTCAACGTCTTCCCCAGCCAGATCGAGGAAGTCCTCATGACGGTCCCGCAGATCGAGCCGCACTACCAGATCCTGATCGAGCGCAAGGACCACCTCGACATGGTCGAGGTCTGGATCGAGGTCGGCGAAGACCTGTTCGGCGAGACCATGGGCCAGCTCGAGACCTTTGAGCGCGCGGTGCAGCATCGCCTCTACAGCGTGCTCAACATCCAGGTGCAGGTGAAGCTCAAGGAGCCGCGCACGATCGCCCGCAGCGAGGGCAAGGCCGTGCGCGTCATCGACAAGCGGCCGCAGTAGGCTGAGAGACCGAAGAGGCGGGCGGCGCAGCCGCCCGCCTCTTTTCTCATTTCAGAGGTCGCCGTACGGCGCACGCGCCGTCCTACCTCGTAATGCGTCTCGTTGGCCGCGTCCTTGCCGGCAACCTCGTCGCTGCTCACGCAGCATCTCCTTCATGATCTCGGCCATCTTGCCGCGGACCTCGGCGAGCTCGGCCTCGAACTGCTCGATCTCGGCCTGCACGGCGACGATGGCGATGGGCTCGGGCTCCTCGAAGGTGTCGACGTAGCGCGGGATGTTCAGGTTGAAGTCGTTTTCGACGATCTCGGCTGCCGCGGCGACGTGGGCGAACTTGTCGGCGTCGGCGCGCGCCTGGTGGGCGTTCGCGATGCGGTCGATGTGCGCCGCGGAGAGGATGTTCTGGTTCTTGCCGGGCGTGAACTCCTTGCTGGCGTCGATGAACACGACGTCGCTGCGGCCGGCGCGCGCGCCGCCCTTTTCGCGGGCGCGGTCGAAGACGAGGATGGCGACCGGGATGCCGGTCGTGGGGAACAGCCCGGCGGACAGGCCGATGACGGCGTCGAGTGCACGCCGACCACGGGCGCGAGTTCCGCGCTCTGCTCGAGCACGTCCTGCCCGACTGGGAGCGTCGCAAGCATCGGCTTGAGTTGACGCTCGCCTGACTGGCGCCGACGCCGCGACCCGTCGGGGCCGGAGCCGGGCCCTACGGCTTTGGTGAGGCCGTTGTGGTCGGCTTAGGTGATGTGCTCGGCTTAGGTGCTGTGGTCGGAGGCGGCGTCGCGGTGATTGTCGTGGTCGGTTTGGGCGACGGTGAGCCCGACGGTGAGCCCGACGGCGACGGCGAGGCCGACGGCGCCATCTTCGAGTACTTGCCCTCCCACGGCAGCCAGTACGGCATGACAGCCGGCACGGCGAAGTCGGGAATGTAGGTCGAGCCGAAGACGCTGTTGTAGAACGTGCCCCAGATGGGCAGCGAGTAGGTGGCGCCGAACACGCCCGGCATGGGGATCGAGCCTTGCGGATACCCCATCCACACAGCCGTCGCCAGCCTGGGGTTGAAGCCGTCGAACCAGGCGTCGACGTAGTTGTCGGTGGTGCCCGTCTTGCCCGCCGAGCGGCCCTTGTAGTAGTTGGGCATCGACGCCGCGGTGCCGCCCGCGGAGCTCGTGTTCTGCTCGAGGATCTTGTCGACCGTGTAGGCCACGCCGGCCGACAGCACGCGGTTGCCCTTGATCTTGGTCTTGACGACCTTGCCGTTGGGGAAAACGACCTTCTCGATGGCCTGCGGGGCGTGGTGCACGCCCTCGCTGGCCATGGTGGCGTAGGCGTCGGCCATCTCGAGCACGTTCACGTCTTCGCTGCCCAGCACGATCGAGGGGATCGGTGTGAGCTTGCTGGTGACGCCCATCTCGTGGGCGACCTTGACGATCGCCGCCGGTCCCAGGTCGAGGCAGAGCTGGGCGAACACCGTGTTGTCGGACTGCAGCGTCGCCGAGACCAGGTTCATGCGTCCGCCCGACGATTTCTCGGCGGTGTACACATCCCAGTAGGGCGGGTTGGCGCCGGGCCCCAGGTAGATGTGCAGCGGGTGTGAGTTGTAGTAGGTGGTCGCCGGGTTGGCGTGCTGCTCGACGGCGGCGATGAGGGCGAAGGGCTTCATGGTCGAGCCGGGCTGACGCCGCGCCTGCCAGGCGAGGCTGTACTTGTAGGTCTTGAAGTCGGTGCTGGCCGACATGACGCGGATGTAGCCGTTGGTCGGGTCGATCGCCACGAGGGCGCCGGCCTGGCCCGAGGTGGGCAGCCGTTCCTTGAGCGCGGCGATGGCGTCGGCCTGCATGGACATGTCGATCGAGGTGTACACGCGCAGCCCGCCTTCGTAGACCTCGCTGGCGCCGTAGCGGTTGACGAGCAGACCGGTGACGTAGTCGACGAAGTAAGCCGCCGGGTCCTTGGTCTTCGAGACCGGTTTGGCGAACACGCGCAGCTTGACGGCCTTGGCCGCGGCGGCCTGGGCATCGGTGATGTAGCCCTGCTGGGCCATGCCGTCGAGCACCAGGTTACGGCGCTCGGTGATGACCTGGGGGTCGGTGATCGGCGAGTACTCGCTGGGGAACTTGGGCAGGGCGGCGAGCATCGCCGCCTGGGGCAGGGTCACCTTTGAGACCGGCTTGTGGAAGTAGGTGAGCGACGCCGCCTGCACGCCGTAGGCGCCGGCGCCGTAGTACACGGTGTTCAGGTACTCGGTGAGGATCTTGTCTTTGGACCAGCGGTCTTCGAGCTCCCAGGCGAGCACCGCCTCTTTCAGTTTGCGCGTGATGGTAGGGTCGTCGCCTATGTAGGCGTTCTTCACGTACTGCTCAGTGATCGTGCTGGCGCCCTGCACCGCGTGGCCGGCCTTGATGTCGTCGACCAGGGCGCGGGCGATGCCCGTGAAGTCGACGCCGTGGTGCTGGTAGAAGCGCTTGTCTTCGATGGCCACGGTGGCGTTCTTCATGACCGCGGGGATCTGGTGGCTGGGCACCACGACACGGTTCACGGCGCCGTAGAGCTCGGCGATGCGGTTGCCCTTGCGGTCGAAGATCACAGTGTCCTGGCCGAGCTGGTGGGGCTTCATGGCGTCGATGTTGGGCAGGTTGTGCGACACGGCGACGATGGTGCCGCTCACGAGCCCCACCACGGCGATCACGGCGAAGATCACGATGCACACGATCAGGCGACCCCAGTGCATGCGCGGGCGCCGCTTGGCGCGGCGCTTGCGGGCGCGTTTGGTCGGGGGTGTGTCCGCGACGTCCTTCATGGGTCGACTCCATTGTACCGGCAGGGTGCAAGGGCGTCTGGGCGCGGGCGGGCCGCATCGTGACTATCGGGCCGCGGCGCGTATGCCACGGCGCGCACGACCATCGTCACGGTCATCAGACGGGAGCCGTCGAGGGCCCCGTGTCGTCGTCGGCCGGCTGCGAAGCGGTGACCGCCTTGCGCTTCTCCAGGACGCGCGCGATCAGCAGCGAGATCTCGTAGAGGATCTCGAGCGGGATGAACATGGCGATGAACGAAAAGGCGTCCTGGCTGGGCGTCGCCACCATGGCGATGATGGCGTTGATCACGATGGCGTAGCGCCAGTGCTTGCGCAGGAACTTGGTCTGGACGATGCCCATGCGCACCGCGGCGATGACCACGACCGGCATCTCGAAGACCGCTCCGAACGCGACCAGGAACCAGGCGACGAACGAGAAGTAGTCGGTAGCCCGCGCCTGGGCCGTGAAGTAGTGGCTGTTGAAGCCGAACAGCCAGGCGAGGCCCCTGGGCAGGACGATGAGGTAGCAGAACACGACGCCGAAGAGGAACAGAAAGACGCAGCAGGCGACGACGAACAGGACCATGCGGCGGCTGACCGGGCTGAAAGCCGGCCCGATGAAAGCCCAGAACTGGTAGATGATGATCGGCGAGGCCGCCACGATGCCGAAGTAGACCCACACCTTGAGGCTGACCATGAAGGGCTCGGCGGGGCCGAAGGTGACGATCTTGTGGGGCGCTCCCGCCGGCAGCACCTTGAGCGGGTGGAGCAGGAGCGCGAACACGAAGCGGTTGAGGAGGGCGGCGATGAGGATGCCGACGACGAGCGCGGCGGCCGCATAGACGATGCGGCGGCGCAGTTCGTCTAAGTGCTCGACGAGAGTGACCTTCTCTTCGAAGTCGACCATGCCGCCGTCAGCCGGCGGTGCGGCGGACCGACGAGGCGGAGCGGCGTGTGAGCTTGCCGAACGCCTCGACGCTGCCCTCTGCGCCGTCGCTCGCGGCGCCGTCGCTCGCGGCGGCGGCGACGGACGACGCGGCGGCGACGGACGATGCGGCGGGCGCCGCGCCTGCGGCGACCGGGCCGTTGCGCACGACCGGAGCGGCCGGGGGCGCGCCTGCGGCGACCGGACGGTTGCTGCTGCGCGCCGCGACGGGGGCGCTCGCGGTGTCGATCTGCGGCGTGTCGACGGCGGAGTCGCGCACTGCGCTTGCCGGAGACTCGACGACGGCCGGTTCGGCGACCGCCGACGCGGCGCTCGCGGCGCCGTCGGTCGAGGTGAGGCTGAAGCCGGACTTGATGTCTTTGACTGAGTCGGTGATGTCGTTGATGCCGATCTGCGAGCGTATTTCGGAGGTCGCGTCGCGGAACTCGCGGATGGTCTTGCCCAGCTGGCGCCCCATGTCGGGCAGGCGCTTGGGGCCGAAGACGACGAGGGCGATGATCAGCACCATCGCGATCTCGGGGAGTCCGATATTGGGCACTTGAAGACCTACCTTCGTGGGGTCCGGGGCCGCTTCAGCCTCTGCCACAGAGTACGCACCCGGCCTGAGAGCGTCAATCTTCTGCCGCAAAGAGCGGCGTCGCTTGGCCCGGGCGACCGCTGCGCGGCCGCCCGGGCCCGCGAGCGCGCTGCCACGCCGTACTAATGCCCTGCAAAAGGGGCATGTCCGCGGCGCCGGCCGAGGCCTCGCGAGTAGGTTGCACGGCTTCGACGGCCTTTGCTATAGTCGCTTCGTGAACGCCTTCACAGGCCAGCCTAATTGGCAATCGCGAGTCGACGCTGGAGCATGACGACCGCATTCTTGACTAACTGGATCTATGTCGCCGTGTTCATAGCCGCGGGCGCTGCGATGGTCGTCGGCATCCTGCTGATGTCGCGGCTCATCTACCCGGTCCACCCCTCGCGCGAGAAATACTCCACCTACGAGTGCGGCATCGAGCCGGTCGGCGACTCCTGGCATCCCTTCGCGGTGCGCTACTACATCTTCGCTCTGCTGTTCCTGGTCTTCGACGTCGAAGCCGTCTTTCTGTTCCCGTGGGCGCTGCGCTTCCGCAGCCTCGGCTCGACCGGTTTCGTCGAGGTCGTCGTCTTCGTCGCCGTCTTAGCGGTGGGCCTCGTCTATGCCTGGCGCAAGGGGGCTCTCGAATGGGTCTGACCGACCTCGACTTCAAGACCTTCGCCGAGCACGTGCACTATCCCAACATCAGCCAGTTCGAGCGGCCCAACGTCGTCACGACCACCGTCGACTTCATCTTCAGCTGGGCGCGCTCGCATTCCGTCTTTCCCTTCACCTACGGTCTCGCCTGCTGCGCCATCGAGATGCTGAGCTCGGGTTTTGCCCGCTACGACGTCGCCCGGTACGGCATGGAGGTCTTTCGGCCCACGCCCCGGCAGTGCGACCTCATGATCGTGGCCGGCACCGTGAACGAGAAGATGGCGCCTGTGCTCAAGCTCCTCTACGAGCAGATGGCCGAACCCAAGTGGGTCATCGCCATGGGCGCCTGCGCCACGAGCGGCGGCCCGTTCTACGACAGCTACAACGTGGTGAACGGCGTCGACAAGATCGTGCCGGTCGACGTCTACATCCCCGGCTGTCCGCCGCGCCCCGAGGCCCTGTTCCAGGGGCTGCTCGAGCTGCAGAAGAAGATCCAGGCCATGCGCATCGTGCCGCCGGTGCCGGTGCCGGTGCCGCCGCCCGCCGCCCAGGCGACGCCCGAGGCCGCCGCGTTCGCGGCGGGCACAAAGGTCCGGAGCTAGCGTGCTACCCGCCATCGGTTCGGCCGCCCTGTCGATCGACGCCGTCGCCGCGCGCCTTGCCGACCTGGGCGACGACCTGATCGACCCGCGCGTCCAGGAGCCCGACACCGTCGTCGCGGTGGTCGCGGGCGGTCGTCTGCACGACCTCGCGGTGGCCCTGCGCGCGCTCGACGGTATCGCCTACGAATCATGCAACTTCATCGCGGCGGTCGACTACGGCGACCGGTTCGAGGCCGTCTATCACCTGTATTCGTTTGCCTCCAACACCTACCTCGAGCTGCACGTCGACGTGCCGCGCGACAAGCCTGTGCTGGCCACGGTGTCCGACGTCTGGCCGGCTGCCGACTGGCACGAGCGCGAGGCCTGGGACATGATGGGCATCCGCTTCGAGGGACACCCCGATCTGCGCCGCATCCTGCTCAGCGACGACTGGGTCGGCCACCCCCTGCGCAAGGACTACGTCGACTCCGTCGAGAACCACCCCCATGCCTGAACCCTTTCCCATAGCGGCCCCCGACGAGGCCATGGCCCTCGCCCTGCGGCGTATCGCCGCGTCCGAAGCGGCCGGCCGGGGCAGCGACATGGCGGGGCTGGGCTTCGACCAGGTCGTCGTCAACATGGGACCGCAGCATCCCTCGACGCACGGCGTGCTGCGCCTCGTCGTCACTCTCGACGGCGAGCTCATCAAAGACGTGATCCCGGTGATCGGCTACCTGCATCGCAGCAAAGAGAAGATCGCCGAGAAGCGCACCTACTTCCAGTACATCCCGATCGTCGACCGCACCGAGTACGTCGCCGGCATGAACTGCGAGTGGGGCTACGTCATGACGGTCGAGAAGCTCGCCGGCATACGGCCCACGCGCCGCGCCGAGGTCATCCGGGTGATCATGGCCGAGCTCAACCGCATCGCCAGCCACCAGGTGGGCGTCGGCACCTTCACCGCCGACCTCGCGCCCCTGGGCACGGCTCTGGTCTTTTACGCATTCCGCCACCGCGAGCAGATCCTCGACCTCTTCGAGTCGGCCAGCGGCGCGCGCATGATGTTCAACTACTTCCGTTTCGGCGGCGTGCGCTACGACCTGCCCGACGGCTGGGTCGAGAAGTGCCGCGAGCTCATGGCCCAGGTACCCGCCTGGTGCGCCGAGTACGAAGCGCTCGTCAACGACAACGCCGTCTTTCTGCAGCGCTGCATGGGCAAGGGCGTCATGACCCAGGAAGACGTGGCCGACTACGCCATCACCGGCCCCAACGCGCGCGCCTCGGGCGTGGCTCACGACCTGCGCCGCACGCGGCCCTACTCGATCTATCCCGAGCTCGACTTCAAGGTCTGCCTGGGCGAGCACGGCGACGTGCTCGACCGCTACCAGGTGCGCGTCGACGAGATCCGCGAGTCGGCCAAGATAGTGCTGCAGGCGCTCGACCTGCTGGCGCCCGGTCCGGTGCAGCTCGGCACGCTGCGCGCGCCCTACGTCATCTCACCGCCGCCCGGCGCCTGCTACACGGGTCAAGAGAACCCGCGCGGCGAGTTCGGCACCTACATCGTGAGCGACGGCTCGCGCTACCCGTACCGGCTCAAGTTCCGCGACCCCTGTTTCTGCAACCTGCAGATCTTCCCCAAACTGCTGCGCGGCACGAAGATCGCCGACGCGGTGGCCATCTCGGGCAGCATGGACCTCGTGCTCGGGGGGATCGACCGATGAGCTGGGACATCGTATGGGCCGTGGTGCGCTGCCTGGTGGCGATCGTCATCGCCTACTCGATCGTCTTCGTGGCGGCGCTCGTCAACATCCTCTTCGAACGCCGCATGCTGGCCTTCCTGCAGGACCGCCTGGGCCCCAACCGCACCGGGCCGCAGGGCATCCTGCAGAGCGTCGCCGACTCGTTCAAGATGATGGGCAAAGAAGACTTCGCGCCGAGCGCCGCCGACAAGGCGATGTTCACGCTGGCGCCCATCATGGTCATGATCGGCGCGGTCGCCATCCAGGTCGTCATCCCCTATACGAAGGGCTGGACCGACCAGAACCTGAACGTCGGCCTCATCTACATCGTCGCCATCACGAGCTTCAC
>CAZFJE010000102.1:0-11502 GCA_964519555.1 uncultured Thermoleophilia bacterium | reverse complement strand
ACGCCAACGTGGTCGAGATCTACATCAGCTACCTGCGCAAGAAGCTCGATCCCACGGGCCCGCCGCTGATCCACACGGTGCGCGGCTTCGGCTACTGCCTGCGCGACGCGCGGGACTGAGACGCCGGTGTCGCTGCGGCTCCGCCTGTTGCTCGCCCTGGTCGGCCTGGTGGCCGTCGGGCTGCTGGTCGCCGACGGCGTGACCTACCTCTCGCTGCAGTCGTTCCTGTTGCAGCGCGTCGACCAGCAGCTCGAGGCGGCGCCCCAGCCGATGCTGCGCGTCCTGCAGATCTCGGACTCGGGGCTGCCCGGCGACGTGCCGACGGTGCCGTCCGCCGAGAGCGCGGTGCTGCCGCCGGGTACCTACGGCTGTCTGATCGACGCCTCCGGCCAGATCCTCGCCCAGACCGTGATCAGCTACGGCGGCGGCACCCCGCCCGTGCCGTCGCTGCCGGCCGACCTCGCGAGCACCACGGCCAAGGGCAGCGGACGGACGACGTTCACCGCACCGGCTGCGGGCCGTTCGTCGCTGCGCTTTCGCGTCGCCACCCATCGAGTCGCATCCACCGAGACCGGCGAGGTCTACTCGCTGGTCGTCGCCATCCCCCTGACCGACGTGACGCAGACCCTGCAGCGCCTGCTGCTCGTCGAGGTCGTCGCCACGCTGGCCGTGCTGATCGGCCTCGGCCTGCTGGCCTGGTGGATCGTGCGGCGCGAGATGCAGCCGCTCCAGGACATGGCCGCGACCGCCGGCGCGATCGCCGCGGGCGACCTGACGCGGCGCATCGAACGCGCCGATTCGCGCACCGAGGTCGGCCGCCTGGGGCTGGCGCTCAACGCCATGCTGACGCAGATCGAAGTGGCCTTCACCCGCGGCCACAACTCCGAGAACGCCTTGCGGCGCTTCCTGGCCCAGGCGTCGCACGAGCTGCGCACGCCGCTCTCGTCGATCCGCGGCTACGCCGAGCTGTTCCGTCGCGGCGCCAAGGAGCGTCCCGAAGACCTCGAGCTGGCCATGCGGCGCATCGAGCAAGAGGCCGCGCGCATGGGCGTCCTGGTCGAAGACCTGCTGCTGCTCGCCCGCCTGGACGAGGGTCGCGCCCTCGACCAGGAGCCCGTCGACCTCACGCAGCTCGCCGCCGACGCCGTGGCCGATGCCCGCATCCTCGCCCCCGGACGAGACCTGGAGCTCGTGCAGAGCGATTCGGTCGTCGTGCTGGGCGACGAAAGCCGGCTGCGTCAGGTGTTCACCAATCTCGTTGTCAACGCTCTGCGACACGGCGGCGAACAGGCGCACGTCCGAGTCGCCACGAGCGCGGCCGACGGCCGCGCTGTGATCGAGGTCAGCGACGACGGCGTAGGCATGACGAGCGACGTCGCCGCCCGCGTCTTCGAACCCTTCTACCGCCCCCAGGAATCGCGCGCCAGGGGCGAGGGCACGGCGGGGCTCGGCCTGTCGATCGTGGCGGCCATCGCCGAGGCCCACGGCGGCGGGGTCGACCTGCAGACCGCGCCCGGCCAGGGCGCGCGCTTCCGCGTGGGCCTGCCGCTCGCCGCGCCCGAGGCGGGCGGCGGCGAGTCGCCGCCCCAAGACGGCGCGGGGGCGGCGGAAAGCTTCGCGATCCCCACCGACGACGCGGCGCCCGCCGCGTCTCGCCCCGGCCGCGCCCCGGGCGACGAGACGATAGACTAGGCAGCGGCGGCGGCGGCACGGGCCCGCGCGCCGCCACCTTCGTCCACTCGGCCCTGGTCGACCGTGTGGACAAGACCTGCCGGCGAGTGCGAACAAGGAGCCGTGGCGCGATGAGATTCGATGTCCCTTACGTGCGGCGGCAGTTCCCCGCGCTCGCCCGCACCATCGACGGCCGGCCGGCCGCCTACTTCGACAGCCCCGGGGGCACGCAGGTGCCGCAGCGCGTGGTCGATGCCGTCACCGACTACCTCGTCAATCACAACTCGAACGTGCACGGCTTCTTCGCCACCACCATCGAGAACGACCACCTGCTGGCCGACGCCCGCGATGCGCTCGCCGACTTTCTGGGCTGCGACTGGGACGAAGTCGCCTTCGGCGCCAACACGACGACCCTCAACTTCCTGCTGGCCCACAGCCTCGCCCGCGACCTGAGTGAAGGCGACGAGATCGTCATCACCGAGATCGACCACGAGGCCAACCGCGGGCCTTGGCTGTCGCTGCAGGACCGCGGCGTCGTGGTGCGCGAGGTGCCGGTCGACCCCGCGACCTGCACGCTCGACTGGGAAGCCTTCGCCGACATCGTGAACGAGCGCACCAAGGTCGTCGCGACGGTCTGGGCGAACAACGCCGTCGGCACGATCAACGACGTCGCGCGCGTCGTCGAGCTGGCCCGCGAGGTCGGTGCGCTCACGGTGATCGACGCGGTCCACTACGCGCTGCACGGCGTGATCGACGTCGCCGCCCTGGGCTGCGACTTCCTGCTGTGTTCGGCCTACAAGTTCTTCGCGCCGCACGTGGGCGTGCTGTACGCGCGCCGCGAGACCGCCGAGCTCGTGCGCCCCCTGCGCCTGCGCACCCAGCTGCGCGAGACGCCGTTCAAGTTCGAGACCGGCACGTTGAATCACGAGGGCATCGTCGGCGCCGGGGCAGCCGTCGAGTTCATCGCCGACATGGGTCGCCACCACCTGCGCCGCGTCGCGGCCGAGCCGGCCCTCGCCGAGCGCCTTGAGGGGCTCGACGGGCGCCGCCGCCAGATCGTGGCCGGCATGCTGGCCGCCGAGGCCCACGAGCAGCCCCTGGCGCGGGACCTGATCGACGGCCTGCGCGAGATCCCCGGCGTGACCGTCTACGGACCGCCCGACGACCACCCCCGCACCTCGACCGTGGCGTTCACCGTAGACGCCCAGTCTCCCGAAGAGGTCTGTCGCGCCCTTGGCAACGAGGGCCTGTTCCTCTGGGACGGCCACTTCTACGCCATACGGCTGGTCGAGCGGCTCGGCCTGATCGAGCGCGGCGGCCTGGTGCGCGCGGGCCTCGCGCCCTACACGACCGCCGCCGAAGTCGAGCGCCTGCTCGCCGCGGTGCGCCGCGTGGCCGCCGGGCGCTAGCGCCGCGCCCGCCGTGTCCGGCCCCGTCACACGCAAGCTCTGCCTGCTCGGCTTCGGCAACGTCGGCCGGCGCTTCTGCGAGCTCGTGGCGCGCACGTCCGACGAGCTCGCCCGTGATCACGGCCTGCGCGTGGTCTTCACGGCCGTCGGCACCGGGTCGCACGGCAGCCTGCTGGCGCGCGACGGCCTGACGGCCGCCGATGTGCTCGCCGCGGCCGGCGGCCGCGACGCGACTGTGGCGCACGGCGCGTGCGACGGCACGCGACCCGGCGCGCAGGCAAACCCCACGGCGACGTTTCCCCACCCCACGCGGCCGGGCACCGAGCTCATCGCGGCCAGCGGCGCCGACCTGCTGGTCGAGGCGACCCCGCTCGACCCCCGCGACGCCGCCACGGCCATCGCCCACCTCGAAGGCGGGCTCACCCACGGCATGGACGCGATCACCGTCAACAAGGGGCCCATCGCCTGGGACTACCGACGCCTCACAGATCTGGCGGCGGCGCACGGCCGGCGACTGTTGTTCGAGGGCGCGGTCATGGACGGCTGCCCGGTGTTCGATCTCTTTCGCTCGTGCCTGCCCGACTGCCGGCTGCTCGGCTTCGAGGCGGTGTTCAACTCGACCACGAACTACATCCTCGACGCGATGGGCGAGGGCGTCGGCTTCGCCGACGCCCTCGCCCAGGTACAGGCCGCAGGCTATGCCGAAGCCAACCCTGCCCACGACATCGGCGGCCACGACGCGGCCGCCAAGACGGTCATCCTGGCCAACGTGCTGATGGGAGCGTCGCTCACGCCCGACGACGTGCCCAGGGACGGCATCGGCGGCGTGAGCGCCGCGCGGGTGACGGCGGCGCGCGCCGCCGGGCGCCGGCTGCGCGTGGTGTGCTCGGCGCGCCGCGGCGCAGCCGACGGCGCATTCGCGGGTGCGCCGGGTGGCTCGCTCGACCAAGAGATCGGCAGCGCGGCAGCGGACGCAGACGTACGAGCCGCCGTGCGCCTCACCGAGCTTGCCCCGGAGCATCCCCTGTTCGCGGCCGGCGGCTCCACCCTGTCGGTGCTGCTTCACACCGACCTCATGGGCACGCTGCAGATCGCCGAGCACGCCGCCCTGCCCGAGCAGACGGCCTACGCGATCTACGCCGACCTGCTGGCTATCCACGAGGGACGGTAGCGACAGCCGGCACAGATCGGGCGATCGCGCGCGAGGCGAGGGGCCGCCGACCGCGGACGAGGCCGGCGGCCCGCACGCCGCGAAGCCACCGCGGGCGCCGCGTGGCCCGCGCGCTACTCGGCGCTGGCCAGCGCCTGGCGGAACCGCATGACGGCCGCCGTGTTCCAGTCGACGTGGTCGTTGCGCTGCCCCAGCAGGTCCTTGAACTGGGCCGCATCGTTGGCCATGGCGTGGCCGATGACGTTCTCCGAGCTGATGTCGTAGGCCGCCTGCAACCAGGCGACCAGGCGCAGGCCGGCGTCGAGCTGGCGGGGGCGTGCGAAGATCTGGGCAATCGCCTGCGCGGGGCCGGATGCCGCCGGCTGCACGAACTCGATGCCGACGGCGCACCAGTCGAGGCCCACCGTGTGCCGGGCGCGCACGTCGAGCGGCACCTGCTGGTAGATGGTGCCGTTCTCGTCGATCACGAAGTGGGCGGCGACGCCCGGCAGCTCACCGAGCACGGGTGCGTTCGAAGCGAACGTGTTGTGGGCGGCGGCGTACGTAGAGGTCGCCGTGTAGTGCAGCACGATGACCTGGGGGCGCAGCACCCAGGTGTCCTGCCCGTAGTGGCGCCGGCTGAAGGCCGCCATCTGGGCCTTGCGCTGCGCGCCGTAGGGCACGAGGTCCTGGACGATCGGGGGGGCGGATACCCGCGGGTCGCCGGACGGGCTCGCGCTCGCGACGGCGCCCAAGGGCGAACTCCTCGGCGTCGGCGAGGCGGAAGGTGAGGAGCCCGCGCCGGCCGGGCTCGCCGGGGCGAGCGATGCGCCGGCCACAGGAGGCGAGCTCGCCGTGGCCGAGCCGTGCCAGGGCCGCCAGACCAGCGCGGCGACGGCCAAGCAGATGATCACGGCGACGATCAGCGCGACACGGCGACGATGCCGGCGGCGGCGGCGCGAGTCTTCGCGGCGCTCCATGCGCTCGCCGCGCTCGCCGGGTCGCCGTTCGTGCGAAAAGAAGTCACTCACCCGCCGTCAGCCCTCGCGGTCGCCGTTTAGGTGCTACCTCCTCAAAGGTACACGAGCACGGCAAGGCGCGCACGCGTGAGCGCCGCGCTCTTGCATCTGCGCCCTGAGCTAACGCGCGCCCCTACCGGGGACCGACGGAGGCGTTGGCTGCACGCCCTTCGAGCAGCGTGGTGAGCGTGGCCGCGCCGGTCTCGTCGCCGGACGCGGCGCCACCCAAGGCGACCCGCTCGCGCAAGGCGTCCAGCCACTGCCCCGTCAGGGGCCGCTCTCCGACCACCGTGGCCGCCACGTCGCTCGCGATGCCCGCCGCCTCGAGGCAAGCTACCGCCTGACTACTGGGCAGGGCGTTGAACCAGCGGTAACCCGCCGCGCTGCGTGCGCCCGAGGTGATGTCGCCGACGACACGGACCCGGGAGATCCCGCCGTCGGGAAACGCCTCGAGGCGGACCGAGGCCACGGGCCGGTCATGATCGACCACGAAGATGTGGCGCGTGTCGGGCTGCAGCCGGGTGTGCGGCAGCAGCTCACCCCACTCGGCCGACTCTGCCGGAGGCGGCGACTCCTCTGCGGAGCCGTACACCGCGACCTCGGCCGAGGCGTTGTATTTGAAGTGCGCGGTGTCGATGTGGAGCTGGCGCACGTGCCCAGGGAAAGCCAGGCGAAACTCGACGAAGTCGTGGCCGGCGTCGCGGCGCCGGCGTGTCTCCCAGCCCTCGCCCATGGTGCGCGCCTGGTCCGGGCGATTCAGCATCTGAGCCGAGGTGTAGAAGCCGTCACTGCTCAGCACGACCGCTCCGCCGAACTCCTGGCTGACGAGGTCGACTGTGCAGCCGTCGACGTGACGGGGATCGGGCACGACCTGCCCCATCACCCGTAGCCGCGCGATGCCGCCGTCGGGGAACGCCGACAGGCGCACGTGGGTGAAACGGCGCGGATCGGCCACCGGGAAGACGTTGCGCAGATCGCCGCGCAGAGGCGACCGATGGACGATCGGCACCCACTCCGTGGCGGGGTCGTTGAGCTCGGCCGGGCTGGGGTATCCTTCGCACCCGCAGGCCTCGACGATGCAGAACTCGGGGTAGTTGCCGGTGAAGAAGCTCGTGTCGACGTCGACCGACGTGATGACGCCGGGCGTGCCGAGGCTGATGAGCGCCCAGTCGTGCCCCGGCTCGCGGCGGCGGCGCGTCTCCCAGCCGTCGACGATCTCGCCGCGGTTGCCGTAGTGCCCCGGTTCGAAAGCCGCGGGACTCGGGTTCAGCAGGTTCTCCTTGTCGCCGAACGACTCGTCGCTGGCAGCCAGCACGCTGCCGCCCAGCCAGCGCGAAGCGAGATCGGCCTCGGTGGCCAGCGGCTCGCCGGAGCCGTGCGGCCCGGCTTCCTCAGCGGTCTGTCGGGTACCCCGTGCGGCGGCCACGACTACTTGCTTCCCAGCATGCCGCGCGGTCCGCTCCGCAGACCAAGCGCCACCGAGAGAGGCCAGGCGATGATCTGCTTGGCGTCGGGGAACGCGTAGGTCGAGACCTTGCTCGTCTTCAGGCCAAGGCCGACGATCGCCTCGGCGAGCCGTACGGCGGCGCCGACCCCGTCGATCACCGGCACGTGAAGCTCTGCCGTGATGGCTTCCTCGAGGCCGGCCATGCCGGCGCAGCCCAGGCAGATGACCTCGGCGTGATCGAGCTCGACCGCCTTGCGGGCCTCGGCCACGATCGTGCGCACCGCCATCTCGGGATCGCTGTCGACCTCGAGGGTGCTCATGTCGTTGGCCCTCACAGAAGCACAGCGGTCTGACAGGCCGCTCAGGCGCAGACGATCCTCGATCGGTGGTACCGAACGCTGCAGCGTGGTGACCACCGAGTAGGAGCGCCCGATCATCATGGCGACGTGCGCCGAGGCCTCGCAGATCTCGACGACGGGCTGCTCGATGAGCTCCTGCAGCCCATCGCGGCCATGTTCGCCGAATCCGGCCAGGACGACCGCGTCGTAGGAGCCCTCGTAGGCCAGCACGCGGTCCATGACCGAGACCGCCGACAGGTAGCTCTCGAAGTTGCAGTCGACCGCTTCGGCGCCGAAGAACGGCTGTATGGCGTCGATCTCGGTGCCCGGCGAGGCGTACCGTCGCGCCGCCTCACCGATGCCGTCGGTCATCGACTGGCTGGTGTTCACGTTGACGACAATGATCTTCATCTCTCACCCTTTCCGTTCTGGTGCCCGCATCCTGGACGCGGTCGTGTGCCGCTCCGGCTGCGAGTCTGCGGCGCTTGCGACGGCGGCCGCGCTCACGCGACTCCGCGCGTGAGGAACCTGCCCTTCGGGCGCTGCGGATCGATCGTCTCGCCGCGCAGGATAGTGGAGTGCACGACCCCTTGCAGCGTGCGACCGGCGTGCGGTGTGATGGCGTGGCGGTGGTACAGACGCGCCGGATCGACGACGAACGACTCGTCCGGGTCGAGCACGCAGAAGTCGGCGTCGCACCCGATGGCGATGCGCCCCTTGCCAGACAGGCCGGCGAGACGCGCGGGGCGCTCCGCCATCCAGACCGCCACGTCGCTGAGTGAGAACCCTCGGCGGCGAGCGTCGCTCCAGATGAGCGGCAACCCGAGCTGCAGCGAGGAGACGCCGCCCCAGGCAGAGCCGAAGTCGCCGCTCTCAAGCTCTTTCATCGCGGGCGTGCAGGGCGAGTGGTCGGACACGATGAGGTCCAGAACGCCGTCTTTGAGCCCGCCCCACAACAGTTCGCGGTTGGCCGCCTCACGGATGGGTGGCGAACACTTGAAGACCGTGGCGCCATCGGGGATGTCTTCGGCGCACAGGGTCAGATAGCTCGGGCAGCTCTCGGCCGTCAGATGCACGCCGTCGCGCCGGGCGGTCGCGATCATGGGCAGGGCGTCTGAGCTCGACACGTGCAGGATGTGGGCGTGACCACCCGTCGCA
The DNA here is from genome assembly GCA_964519555.1 of uncultured Thermoleophilia bacterium. Lineage (GTDB taxonomy): Bacteria > Actinomycetota > Thermoleophilia > UBA2241 > UBA2241 > Bog-752. The sequence continues at coordinate 3,310 of CAZFJE010000102.1, read as the reverse complement.
CGCGCGGCCTCGATGACCTGGGCGATGGCCAGATTCTCGATCCCCCGCGGCCGCGAGCGCAGGTACGCGCCGTACTCTCTGCCGTGGGCCACGGGGATGTCGGCGGCGGCCTCGGCGCTTTCGGCGTGCACCAGCAGGGGCGTGTCGAAGTCTCGCAGGATCGTCAGCGCGGCCTTCATGTCGGCGATACTCACGGGCCGAAACTCTTCGAGACCGGAGTCTGCCAGAAAGCACTTGAAGCCCAGGACGCCCGCCTCGTGCAGCGCCCCGAGAGCGCCGAGGTTGTCGGGCACGACCCCGGCCCAGAACCCCAGATCGACGAGACACTGGCCCGTGGCGGCCTGCCGTTTGATCTCGAGAGCCTCGGTGCTGACGGTGGTCGGCATGGAGTCGAGCGGCATGTCGACCAGGGTCGTGATGCCGCCCGCGGCCGCGGCCCGGGTGGCGGTGGCGAAGCCTTCCCACTCGGTGTTGCCGGGCTCGCAGATGTGCACGTGCGAATCGACGATGCCCGGCATCAGCACAACGTCGGGACCCAGCTCCATGACGTCGTCAGCCGCCAGCGCAGCATCGAGAGCCTCGATGGCGGCGATGCGACCATCCCTGATCCCTACGGCTCGCGCCACCTCCCCTTGCGGGGAGATGGCGCGAGCCGCGCGGATGACGAGGTCGAAGCGAGCCGACCCAGCCGACACCTCAGTTCGCCCCTGCGGGGGCGCCACCGGTCGTCAGCGCGGGCTCGTCGGCGTGAGTGTAGCCGAGCCACTGCGTCGCGCGGTCGCTCCTGGCGATCAGAGCGACGGCGACGATGTAGACGACGGCGCCGGTGACCCAGGCCTGCAGCGCCGGGAAACCGATGTAGGTCTTGCCGTAGCCCGAGGTCCACGGGATCAGACCGGCGGTCCACAGGCCGATGCCCGTGCCCGCGAGGAGCGCGATGATGCCGGGCACGTTCGCGGTGGCAAGCTCAGACCAGTTGGCCACGCGATCCATGGGCCGGCGCAGGCCGAACAGGCGCGGCACGAGGAAGATGTCCATCGCCATGATCGTGCTGGCGACGGGCACCGTGACGGAACCGATACCAGTGACGATCGTGAAGGTGCGCGTGAGGTTGGGCAGGATGAAGGTCAGGCCGGCCGCGATCAGGCCCAGCCCGACGACGGTGTACTGTCGGCGCCACCCGGGGATCGCGGCGAGGATGTTCTGGGCGCCGTTGATGGCGATGTAGAGGTTGCCGTCCTGCACGGCCCACTGGTTGATGAACAGGACCACGAGCAGGAGTCCGCTCAGGCCGAAGACGGTGAAGTTGGCGAAGAACTTGAGGCCCGCCGAGAAGTCGGACTGGTTCGAGAGCGCCGCGATGAGGTAGCCCAGGATCGGGAAGATGAAGGCGCCGGCGACGTAAGCGATGACAATGGCCGGGATGTTCCACCACGACGCCTTGCCGGCTTTCGCGTAACGGAAGACGTCGGGTTCGTTGCCCCAGGTCGACAGGCCCACCATGGCGCCGACCACGACGAACAGCGAGCTGGCCGAGGCCACGTGAGGAATGGTCGCGAGGGTGTGGGACGACACGGTGGTCAATGCCTTGACCAGCGAGTAGATGCCCCAGACGATGATGATCGGCGTCGCCACCCACATCGCGAAGCGCTGCAGGCCGCTGAACCCGAAGTAGTTGTTGACGATCATGACGACGGCCAACACGGCGGTGATCACGCTGACCGCCGGCAGGGTGCCGATGAGCGCCTGGGCGATCGAGATCATGAAGAGGATGGTGAACAGGTAGAAGCCCATGCCGTCGAGAATCAGCAAGGCCGATACGAGGACGCTTCCGGAGCGGCCGAAGATGCTTCTCGAGGTGACGGCGTGGGTCATGCCCACTGACGAGCCGACGTTCGCCGAGCCGATGCAGTAGACCGCCATGGTGACCACCGCGATGGCCATGGCCAAGGCCAGCTTGGCGAGCGTAAGGCCCTGGAACCGCGCGTCGTAGCCGACCAGGACAGCGCCGAACACGAGCTGCATCGAGCTGAAGGTCACGAGCATCCTGAAGTTCGACCGCCGAGCGGAGCCCGGCACGACCATCTCTGTATAGTCCCCGACCGACGACTCCTCACGCGCCACGTCCGCGGCCTCGGCCGCGCGTGCGCTGGCTGTCACATCACCCTTTTGCATCCTCACTCCATTCCAACAGTCTGCTCGTGAACACCGGCTCTGCTCTGATACCGTCCGCAGACTGCGGCACGGAGTGTGAAGGTCTCCATGGTCGTTCCGCCTTTTGTGAGCCGGCGACCCTTGAGGTCGCGCGCGCGCCGGTCCTCGACGATGCGATCGTCTCCGACTGCGCTTGCGTTCCGCGCGACGCGTCCCCGTCAGTTGGCGCTCCAGCCCCGACGTCAGATACGACAGGGCCGGCGGGAGCATAAGGCTTCAGCCCTGCCGGCGGCCCTGCCAGGTGCCCACTCTTATTTGGTCGCAGGTCAGCAATGGCACACCGCGGCGGCAACGGGCCCGGCCGAGGACGGCGCGAGCTTAACTGCTTTGTGAGCTAGTTTAGCATCGCAATCGTATCGGACATTCTTCGGCAGGCGGCTCGAGAGCCGGCCCGGCCGCGCCGCTCGCGACGTCGCCTAGCAGACCACCGGGCGACAGATGAGACTGTCGGCGTAGCGGCGCTGCGCCAGGTCGCGATGCTTCTCGGCGATGGTGTCGGCGAGCCGATCGAGCGCCTCGTAGTCGGCGGCTCGCGGCAGGCCTTTGACCATCACCGGCTCGAGGAACTCGACCTTGAGGCGGCCGAGGAGCTCCTGGATGGTCTCGACGGTCTTGCCGGCCCAGCCGTACGAGCCGATCACCGTGGCGTAGTTGGCCCGCGGGCGCAGCGCGTTGGCCAGGAAGGCGGCGTTGGCGGCCAGCGGGTGGGGGCCGGTGAGCACGGTCGGCGTGCCCAGCACGATGGTGCCGGCGTGCACCAGCGAGGTCGCGAGGTCACCGGCGTCGAGGGTGGTCAGGTCGAAGCGTTCGACCGTGACGCCGCGCTCGGTGAGCGCCATGGTGAGGTGATCGACCATGAGGCGCGTGCTGTCGTGCATCGACACAAAGGGCAGGCAGACGATGTTCTGGGGCTCGCCGCCGGCCCAGTCACGGTAGGCGTCGATGATGAACAGCGGGTCGTCGTATACGGGCCCGTGGCTCGGGCCGATGAACTCGATCGGGTACTTCGTGACCTTGTCGATGTTCTTCAGCACCTGGGGGCCGAAGGGCATCATGATCTCGGCGTAGTAGCGCTTGGCGCCGTCGAAGACCTCGT